>LNEZ01000083.1 GCA_001464215.1 Rhizobiales bacterium Ga0077548
CGGCGGACATTTGTCGCCGGCGCCTCACACCTCGCGGATCGCTTCCATTTCCTTGAGATCGCCGACCGGCGTCGCGGTGGCGTGCGGATTGATGTAATCGACTTTTGTTTTCACCGTGCGCAGCGCCATCCGCATACAGCGCACTGCGCCTTCGCCGGAAGGTGCCACCATATCCACGCCGTCGGAGGTCGCGCCATAGCCGGCAATCTCGGCATAGATTTTCGCGCCGCGCGCCTTGGCGTGCTCGAGTTCTTCCAGCACCAGGACACCGGCGCCGGCGGAAATCACGAAGCCGTCGCGGTTCACGTCATAAGCCCGTGAGGCGGTTGCCGGCGTGTCGTTATATTTCGACGACAGCGCACCCATCGCATCGAACAGCACCGTCAGGGTCCAGTCGAGTTCTTCGCAACCGCCCGCGAAGATGATGTCCTGCTTGCCGTTTTGAATGAGTTCGTAAGCATTGCCGACGCAATGATTTGAAGTCGCGCAAGCCGAGGAGATCGAATAGCTGATGCCTTTGATCTTGAACCAGGTCGAGAGCGTTGCCGAGGCGGTCGAACACATCGCCTTTGGAACCGCGAAAGGACCGACACGCTTCGGGCCTTTTTCTTTGGTGATCAAGGCGGATTCGACGATCGTGCGGGTCGAGGGCCCGCCCGAGCCCATGATGATCCCGGTCATCGGATTGGAGATGTCGCTCTCTTCCAAGTTCGCATCGCGGATCGCCTGATCCATGGCGACGTGATTCCACGCGGTGCCGCCGCCGTGGAAGCGCATCGCGCGGCGATCGACAATCGCGGAAGCGTCTAATGTCGGCGCACCCGCAACATGGCTGCGGAAGCCGAGCTTCGACTGATCCTCGGAAAAGGAAATGCCGCTCTTCGCTTCACGCAGCGAAGCCAACACTTCCTGGGTGTTGTTGCCGATGGACGAAACGATGCCCATTCCGGTGACCACGACCCGCCGCATCTTGTCCCTCTTGTTTCCCCGCGCGAGTTTAAGCGCGAATTCAGGCGCTGGCTGGCGCCGCGTCCTTGAACAGGCCGACCTTCATATCGCTGACCTTGTAGACGATCTCGTCGTCAGCCCTGAGCCAGCCATCGGCAATACCGAGCACGAGCTTGGAGCGCATCACGCGTTTAAATTCGACACCGTAAACGAGCTTCTTCACGGTCGGCACGATCTGGCCGGTGAGTTTTACTTCACCGACACCGAGCGCACGGCCACGCCCTTCGGCACCGACCCAGCCCAGAAAAAACCCAACCAGTTGCCACAAGCCGTCGAGGCCGAGACAACCCGGCATCACCGGATCGCCTTTAAAGTGGCACTGAAAAAACCAGAGGTCCGGCTTCACGTCGAGTTCGGCACGGACGAAACCCTTGCCGTTATCGCCGCCGGCCTCAGAAATTTCGGTGATGCGGTCGAACATCAGCATCGGCGGCAGCGGGAGCTGCGCGTTGCCGGCGCCGAACATTTCTCCGCGCCCGCAGGCAAGCAGATCCTCGTAGGCGAAACTTGAGCGCCGCTCTGTCATTTTCCCTCGGTCCGTTTCCGCCTCGTTATCCCTTGATCTGCGTAGCAAAGGCAAACGGCCAGCGGAAGGCGGGCTCGTGCCGCACTTAACTGCCTTCGATTCAAGGGCTTTTTGCCATTATTGCACCGCCCGCCGCCACGGCGTAATATAGTGCATGACCAATCGCCAGCGCGGAAAGTGACCTTTCCCGCGCAAGCCATCTTGGTTACACCCGAATTCGCTAAGTCACGGTAGTTCTAGATGGCCGAGTCCACAAACCAAACCACGCCCCGCCTGGTCTTCGAGGAAGACGACCTCGAATTGCCGGTCGAACGTCTGCGCGTAGAGCAGTCGGCCGGCCGCCGCACGGGCTGCCCGTTCCATGATGTTCGCGAAATGCTCCGCGAAGTGGGCTTGCGCCCGACGCGCCAGCGCCTTGCGCTCGGCTGGCTGATGTTTGCGAAAGGCGACCGTCACATCACGGCGGAATCGCTGCACGAAGAAGCGCTGCGCGCCCGTTTCCCAGTTTCGCTCGCCACCGTTTACAACACGCTGCATCAGTTCACCGAAATGAGTTTGCTCCGCGAAGTCGCGGTTGACGGCTCGAAGACCTATTTCGACACCAACGCTTCCGACCACCACCACTTTTATGTCGAAGGCCAGAACGAGCTCCTGGACATCCCCGGTGCGGAGGTGATGGTCGACCGTATGCCGACGCCGCCGGAAGGTTTCGAAGTCGCGCGCGTTGATGTCGTGGTTCGTCTGCGCCGCAAGCCGCAAGCGTAAACTTTTACTCGATCGCTTCGTCTGGATAGACGCCCCACAGGAGCGTCTGAAGGATATAGCCGTCGAAACGCTCGCCGGAAATACGGCACCAGCTTTTCGCGCAACTCCGCACGCTCGCGACCACGCCCGGCTGCAATTCCGCGACCAGGCTGCCTTCCGCATTCGCGCGTTCATAAACCGGAATGGTTTTCGCACCGGTATTGCCGCGTACGATCGCGGTCCTGCGCCCCGAAAGCATGACCTGATGCACCCAGCCGTCCGCGCCGTCGGAATCGCGGATGCGGCGCCAGGTTTCAAACTCGGCGATAATCTCGACCGGCAGACCCGCCTTGGCGAAGGTCCAGCGGATTTCGTGCTTCTGGCTCGGGCCGATGCGGACATGAACCTTGTCCGAGCGCAGGCTCACGAAACGCGGCACCGGCAACTTGTTCTGCGGCTGCGCCAATACGACTGCCGGAGCAGCCAGTATCGCAGCGGCGATGAGGACACGAAGAGCCTTGATCATTTCCGTTCCGAAAAGCCTTTTCGTGCCCCGGCAGTCAAAAAATAGTCGCGGGCCCGCGATGTCAATAGCACCGGCGCCGGACGCTAGGCGCTTTGAGTTTCCAAAACCTCTCTGCTAGACAAATCGGGAACCGGCCGGGCAAGCCCGGCCATGTCGTTGACGCCAAAGGCTTACCGGGAAAAGAGCGATGCCGAAGAAAAAGCCGCTCGTCGTCGTCACCAGACGCCTTCCCGACATGGTCGAGACCCGGATGCGCGAATTGTTCGACGCGCGGCTGAATGTCGAAGACCGCGCCATGAGCCAGGCCGAGCTTGCCGAGGCCGTGAAGATGGCCGACGTGCTGGTACCGACCATCACCGACCGCATCGACAACGGTGTGCTTGCGGCGGCCGGCCCCAATCTCAAGCTGATCGCGAACTTCGGAAACGGCGTCGATCATATCGACGTTGCTTCCGCGATTGCACGCGGCATCACGATTACGAATACGCCGGGCGTGCTCACCGAAGATGTCGCCGATCTCACGATGGCGCTGATCCTCGCGGTGCCGCGCCGGATCGCGGAAGGCTCGCAGCTGCTCACCAACGACGCCGAATGGGGCGGCTGGTCGCCGACCTGGATGCTCGGGCATCGCATGGCCGGCAAACGCCTCGGCATTATCGGCATGGGCCGCATAGGCGCGGCGGTGGCGAAACGCGCGAAAGCCTTCGGCCTGCAAATTCACTACCACAATCGCCGCAAGGTCGCGGCCGATCTCGAAGAAGAGCTGGAAGCGACCTACTGGGAGAGCCTCGACCAGATGCTCGCCCGCATGAACATCGTATCGATCAACTGCCCGCATACGCCCGCGACCTATCATTTGCTGTCGTCGCGGCGGCTGAAGCTGTTGAAGTCCGACGCTTACGTCGTGAACACGGCGCGCGGCCACGTCATCGACGAGGCGGCACTCGCGCGCATGATCGACGCAGGCGAACTCGCAGGCGCGGGCCTCGACGTGTTCGAGGAAGAGCCCGCCGTGAACCCGAAGCTCTTGAAGCTCGCACGCAGCCACAAGGTGGTGCTGCTTCCCCACATGGCGTCGTCCACCATCGAAGGCCGGGTCGACATGGGCGAGAAGGTTATCGTCAACATCAAGACCTTCATGGACGGCCACCGCCCGCCCGACCGCGTGCTGCCGTCGATGCTGTGAAGCGACGGCCGTGCTCGACCACGTTTCCCTGATCGTCGGCGACTTGAACCGTGCCGAAAAATTCTACGACGCGATCATGCGCGCCCTCGATTATCCGAAGGTGGTGCGGGACGAGAGCCGTATCGGGTACGGATTGCGTTCCTCTGCCGAACATCCCGAGCGCTGTTACATTTCCATCCGCGGCGGCTTGCCGAAGCGCTCGGAATCGCGCCGCCATTGGGCGTTCCGTGCGCCGTCGCGGGAATCCGTGATCGCCTTTCACCGCGACGGCCTTGCGAACGGCGGACAGGACGACGGCGCACCGGGAAAACGCGACTATCACGAGCATTATTTCGCGGCGTTTCTGATCGACCCGGACGGCAATCGTCTGGAAGCCGTCTGTCACAAGGCGGAATAACTCAGAGCGCGGAAAGCCGCGTCTTTGGAGCGGGCGCGGTTCCGGAAAGCGGGTTCTCCGGCGACCATTCGTAACGCAGCGTCTCGAAGCGCATCGAGCGCAAATCGATCATCAGAAGTTTTCCGACAAGGCTCTCGCCGAAGCCGACGATCGCGCGCAAGACTTCGACCGCGGCAATCGTTCCGGCGACGCCTGCAATCGCACCGAGGATACCCGCTTCTTCACAGGCCGGGACCGTGCCCGCGGGCGGCGGTTCGGGAAAGAGACAGCGATAAGTAGGGTTCGGCTTGCCGTCTGAAGCCGTCTCATACGCGCGGATCGTAGTGACCGCCGCATCGAAGGTACCGAGGGCCGCCGTCACCAATACCTTCTTCTGCCGGTAGCAGGTGTCGGATACGAGATAACGTGTCGCGAAATTGTCCGAGCCGTCGAGCACGATGTCGTAGTTCTTGATCAGCCGCGCGGCGTTACCGGCGTCCAGCCGCATCTCGTGCACCTCGACATTCACGTGCGGGTTCAGCCGCGCGATCGCAGCCGACGCACTCTCAGTCTTCGGGCGGCCGATATGCGAGGTCGCGTGAATGACCTGCCGCTGTAAGTTCGAAAGCGAAACCTTGTCGTCATCGACGATACCGAGCGCACCGACGCCTGCTGCGGCAAGATAAAGCAGCGACGGCGAACCGATGCCGCCCGCGCCGATCACGAGCACGCGCGCGGCACGGATTTTCTGCTGCCCCTGCCCGCCCACTTCGCGAAGCACGATGTGGCGCGCATAGCGTTCCAGCTCTTCCGGCGACAGCGCCATAATTTCTGCCTCGCAATTTATTGCGGCTTTAGCCTATCATGCCGCAATGGCCGCGAACGAGCGTTTCCGCTTCCGGAATGGCTGCCTTGCTGCGCTGGGAGCGCTCACCCTGCTCGCCGCCGCAAACCTCGCATCTGCGCAAGCGAATGACCGCTGCCCGCGTCTTGTCTCGAACCTGCCCTCGCCGCTGCAAAAAGTCTCGCTCAGGCTTGCGCAGAAAAAAGCCGAGGCCTCCGTCACCATCACCTTCATCGGGCATTCGACCTTCCTGATCGAAAGCCCCGGCGGGATTAAGATCGCGACCGACTACAACGACTACGTGCGGCCGGAAGCGATCCCGGACATCGCGACCATGAACCGCGCGCACTCGACGCATTACACGCTTTCCCCCGATCCTTCGATCAAGCACGTGTTGCGCGGCTGGGGAGAGGGCGACCAGCCCGCGAAACACGAGCTGACGCTTGGCGACGTTTACGTCCGCAATGTCGCGACCAATATTCGCGACTGGGCCGGAGGCACCATTTACAGCCAGAACTCGATCTTCGTGTTCGAGATCGGCGGTCTCTGCATCGCGCATCTCGGCCATCTACATCATACGCTGACACCCGCGCATCTCGACGCGCTCGGGCGGATCGATGTCGTGCTGGTGCCGGTCGACGGTTCGTTCACGCTCAACACCGACGGCATGGTCGAAGTGCTGAAACAGATCGACGCGCCGCTCGCGATCCCGATGCACATTTTCGGCGAGGGAACGCTGCAACGCTTTCTCGAAAAGATGGGGCAGATTTACGAAGTGCAGCGGCACCCGAGCCCCAGCATCCCGATGTCGCGCGAACTGATTCCGAAGACCCGCACGATGATCGTGCTGCCGGGAAGATAACTGCTCACTCATCCTTCGAGACGGCGCTACGCGCCTCCTCAGGATGAGGTTGGATCAAATATCCACGTTCGCGGCGAGCGCGTTGTCCTGAATGAAGATACGGCGCGGCTCGACTTCATCGCCCATCAGCTTGCTGAAGAGATCGCCCGCTTCGTCGACCTCTTTCACCTTCACCTGAAGAAGCGAACGCGCAGTGATGTCGAGCGTCGTTTCCCAAAGCTGGTCCGGGTTCATCTCGCCGAGACCTTTATAGCGCTGCAGCGAAACGCCCTTGCGGCCGGTGCCGACCGCAGCTTCGTAAAGGCCGACCGGGCCATAGACGACGACTTCTTCGTCCTTGCGGACGAGCTTCGCGGGCTTTGCGTAGATTTCCTGCAAGTGCGGCGCCATCTGGTCGAGCTTGCGGGCGTCGAGCGAATTCAGGAATGCCTGATCGACGCTCACGACTTCCTTCACGCCGCGGAGCGTCCGGATAAACTGAAATCCGTTCTCGTCCGAATTTCCGGCCCAGCCGCGTTCGGTTTCGTCCGAAAGCACGTCAAGGCGTCTTGCCACGTAAGCCGCCGCTTCCTTCGATATTTTCGCATCGGCGAGCACTTCGGGCGAAAGCGCGCCGGCGATTGCGATCTGCTCGACGACGCGGCGGTCGTAGCGCGGATGCAACCCGCGCAGCACCGCGCGGGCGCTACGCGATTCTTCGACGATGGAAGCAAGATCCGCGCGGGCACGCTCCTGCCCGTTTGCGAGCTTCAACACGCCTTCCTCAAGCCCGCCCGCGATCAAGTAATCGTCGAGCGCGCGCTCGTCTTTCAGATATTGCTCGGACTTGCCCTTCATCACCTTGTAGAGCGGCGGCTGCGCAATGAAGAGATGCCCGTTCTCGATCAATTCCGGCATCTGGCGGAAGAAGAACGTGAGCAAGAGCGTTCTAATATGCGCGCCGTCAACGTCGGCGTCGGTCATGATGATGATCTTGTGATAGCGCAGCTTCGCGACGTTGAAGTCTTCGCGCCCGATGCCGGTGCCAAGCGCGGTGATCAAAGTCCCGATCTGCTCGGAGGTCAGCATCTTGTCGAGGCGGGCGCGTTCGACGTTCAAAATCTTGCCGCGCAACGGCAGCACCGCCTGGAACTTTCTGTCCCGGCCCTGCTTCGCAGAACCGCCTGCCGAGTCACCCTCGACGATGAAGAGTTCGGACTTCGCGGGATCGCGCTCCTGACAGTCGGCGAGCTTGCCGGGGAGCGAGGCCATATCGAGCGCGCCCTTGCGGCGCGTGAGTTCGCGGGCTTTTCGCGCAGCTTCGCGCGCGGAGGCCGCTTCCACGACCTTGCCGACAACAGCTTTGGCTTCCTGCGGACGTTTCTCGAACCACTCCGAGAGCGCATCGCTAACGATGGTTTCGACGACCGGGCGCACTTCGGACGAGACCAGCTTGTCTTTGGTCTGCGACGAAAATTTCGGGTCGGGGACTTTGACTGACAACACGGCGGTCAAGCCTTCGCGGCAGTCTTCGCCGGAGAGCGTGACTTTTTCTTTTTTCGCGATGCCGGAGTTCTCGGCGTAGCTAATGACCTGCCGGGTCAGCGCGGCGGCAAAGCCCGTGAAATGCGTGCCGCGGTCGCGCTGCGGGATGTTGTTCGTGAAGCAGAGCACCGCTTCGTGATAGCTGTCGTTCCAGGTGATCGAGCACTCGACGCCGATGCCGTTGTGATCGGCCTTGATCATCACCGGCTGCGACACCAGCGCCTGCTTGTTGCGGTCGATGAATTTCACGAAGGCTTCGACGCCGCCTTCGTACATCATCTCTTCGATTTTCGGCTCCGGACCGCGCAGATCGGAAAGAACGATACGCACACCGGAATTCAGAAAAGCCAGTTCGCGCAGGCGATGCTCGAGTGTCGCGAAATCGAAATCAACCTTGGTGAAAGTTTCCTTGCTCGGCAGGAACGTGACCTTCGTGCCCTTCTTGCCGGCGGCATCGCCCATGATCTTGAGCGGCGCTTCGGGATCGCCGTGGCGGAAGCGCATGAAATGCTCTTTGCCGCCGCGCCAGATGGTAAGCTCAAGCGTTTCGGACAAAGCGTTCACGACCGAAACGCCGACGCCGTGCAGGCCGCCGGAAACCTTGTAGGAGTCCTGATTGAATTTTCCGCCCGCGTGCAACTGGGTCATGATGACCTCGGCTGCGGAAACGCCTTCTTCTTTATGAATGTCGGTCGGGATACCGCGGCCGTTGTCGGTGACGGTCACCGAACCGTCGGCGTTTAGCGAGGCCGTCACTTCGGTGGCATGACCCGCGAGCGCTTCGTCGATCGCGTTATCGACGACCTCATAGACCATGTGATGCAGGCCGGAGCCGTCATCGGTGTCGCCGATATACATACCGGGACGTTTGCGGACCGCGTCCAGGCCCTTGAGAACCTGGATCGAATCCGCGCCGTATTCGGCGGGGGAAGTGCTGCCGGCAGCCTTGGCCATGTTCAGAGATTTCCGTGCGATTCGACGCTGAGTTTCGTGATCGATTTTACCTCATATGGGGTGCGGAAAGCTGCGAAAAAATAGCCTGCAAGACGCGATTTCTTGCTGGCTAATATGATGAAATATCTATCGAAATCGGCACCAATCAAAACCCGCGAAAGCTCAGGAGCAAGAAGCGCCAAAACACCGATTCCGGCTCGGAATTTTTGGCAAGTTCAGGCGTCGCGGACAGCCTCGCCCGGCGTCACGCGGAAGCGGACCGCCTTGGGATCGAGGGCTGCAAACGCGCTCTCGTCGACGCCACTGACCAGCACCTGCGCGCCTAGTTTTTCGAGCGAGGCGAAAAGAATGGCCCGCCGTTCGGAATCCAGAAACGCCGCGACATCGTCGAGGAGCACCACCGGCGCAAGACCATGCATGGAAGTCACGAGCCGCGCATGGGAAAGAATGAGCCCGACCAGCAATGCCTTCCTCTCGCCGGTGGAAGCGCGTGCGGCTTCGATTGCTTTCTCCGCGTGCAGCACTATCAGGTCCGAACGATGCGGGCCCTCGAGCGTGCGGCCGGCGGCGCGGTCACGCGGGCGGTTGTCGCGCAACTTCTCGCGGTAGCGCTCCTCGACTTCGGTGGCGCTTTCGATCTCCAGTGCGCGTTCGATTTCGCCGTCGAGCGCAATCTGCACGGTCGGAAAGCCGCTCGCGGCTTCTCGGTTCGCTTCGATCTCGCCCGCAAGCCGTTTCACGGTCTCGGCTCTCGCGGCTGCGACCGCAATCGCAAGCTCGGCGACTTCGTGCTCGATTGCATCCATCCACTTGGAATCGAAGTTCTGCTCTTCGAGGAGCCGGTTCCTGGAGCGTAGCGCGCGGTCGAGACCAGACACACGTGCGCTATGCTCGGCATCGATCGCAAGCACCAGGCGGTCGAGGAATCTCCGCCGCTCGCTGCCGGGGCCGAGAAACAGCCCGTCCATCTCCGGTGTCAGCCACACGACGCGCAGATGTTCGGCAAACGCAGTCGCCGAGGGTACCGGCTCGCGGTCGATACGGGATTTGCGCGGCGAATTCTCGTCGCCGCTCGGCGCTTCGATCCCGGTGCCGAGTGCCGCCTCACCTAAGGCGCCGTCGATTTCGGCTGCCACCGCCCAGGAGCCGTCGCCTTCGGTCGCGGCAACATCGTCCAATGTCGCGCGGCGGAGCCCTCGTCCCGGCGTCAGAAAGGAAACCGCTTCCAGGATGTTGGTCTTGCCCGCGCCGTTTGACCCAAGAAACAGCGCGGTACGGCCTTCGAGATCGAGGGACGCCTGCCGGTACGAACGGAAATTCGATAGCTTGAGTTTGATGATGCGGGCGTGCGGGATCACGTCATTCGCGAGGGCGAGCCCCGCTCACACCCGCATCGGCATCAGCACGTAAAGCGCGCCGGCCGCCTCCAAGTCCTCAAGCAGCGTCGGCGAACCGGGATCGGCGAGCTTGAGCCGCGCCTTCTCGCCTTCGATCTGCTGAAGAATGTCGAGGAGATAGCGGCCATTGAAGCCGATATCGAGTGATTCCGCGCCGTATTCGACTTCAAGCTCCTCGGTGGCGCTGCCAGAATCCGGATTGATCACGGAGAGCGTGAGCTTGCCGTCGGTGAGCGCAAGCTTCACCGCGCGGCCGCGCTCGCTGGACACCGTGGAGACGCGGTCCACCGCCGCTATGAGTTCGGTTTTATCGACCACGAGGGTCTTGTCGTTTCCGGCCGGAATCACGCGGCCATAATCCGGGAACGTGCCGTCGATCAGCTTCGAGGTCAGCACGGCATTGCCGAGCGAGAAGCGGATCTTGGTGGCGGACAACTCGACCTTCACTTCTTCGCCGGCGTCGTCGATGAGCCGCTGCACCTCGGCGACGGTTTTGCGTGGCACGATGATGCCGGGCATACCCTTCGCGCCTTTCGGCGCCTTGATTTCGGCCTGCGCCAAACGATGACCGTCGGTCGCGACCGCGCGCAGCTTTTCGCCGCCGGCATCGACCGCGTGCAGATAAATCCCGTTCAGGTAATAGCGTGTCTCTTCGGTGGAGATCGCAAACTGGGTGCGGTCGATGAGGCGCTTGAGGTCGGCCGACGCGACGCTGAAGCTGTGCGTCATCTCGCCGGCGGCGAGATCCGGAAAATCGGTTTCGGGCAGCGCCTGCAGCGTGAACTTCGAGCGGCCCGCACGTACCTGCAACTGCGTGCCGTCGGCGGCACTCTGCAATTCGACCTGCGCGCCCTCGGGGAGCTTGCGCACGATGTCGTGGATCATATGCGCGGGAACCGTGGTCGAGCCGGTGGTCTTGCCTTCGCCCGGCGCGGTCTCGACGATTTCCAGATCGAGATCGGTCGCCTTCAACTCAATGCTGGTTTTGCCGGCGCGCAAGAGCACGTTCGCGAGAATGGGGATCGTGTTCCGGCGTTCGACCACGCGATGAACGTGGGCGAGAGATTTCGCGAGTTGCGCGCGTTCGATCGTGACCTTCATGGAATGAAACCCGGAATAGACCTTTGCGGAGACTATTCCGGCGGCGCGCGGGCCTCGATCAGAGGCCGCCGGACGCCGCCGGGAACGTCACATTAAGGGTACAGGCGGAGGGTGCAAGCCCGGAAAGGCTCACTCCATCAGCATCCGCTTCAGGACCTCGATCTCCTCCGAAAGCGCCTTGTCGCCCTGCACCAGACCCTCGATCTTGCGAACCGCGTGCAGCACGGTCGTGTGGTCGCGACCGCCGAAGCGGCGCCCGATTTCCGGGAGCGAACGGAGCGTCAGCACTTTTGCCAGATACATCGCGATCTGGCGCGGGCGAACCACATTCGCGGTGCGGCGCGAGGACAATAAGTCGGCGCGGGTGACGCCGTAGTGCTTGGAAACCACCCGCAGGATGTCTTCGACACGGATGCGGCGCGGATCGGTCGGACGCACCAGATCGCGGATCACTTCGTCGGCAAGATCGGTCGTGACCGCTTTCTTGTAGAACTGGCTGTGATGCAGGAGACGCGTGACCGCGGCTTCCAGGTCGCGGCCGGACTGCGTCACCTGACCGGCGATATGGGCCAGCACCGGCATCGGCACGTCGAAGCGCATATCTTCCGCTTTCAGCAGCGCCGCGCGCGCCATCAGGATGTTGAGGCGAAGCTCCTCATCCATCGGTCCGACCTCGACTGTGAGTCCGCCGCCGAGACGCGAACGAACACGGTCCTCAAGATTTTCCAACTCAACCGGCGGACGGTCGGCCGCGACGACGACCTGGCGGCCGGCATCGGTCAGTGCGTTCAGCGTATGACAGAACTCCTGCTGTACGGCGCGGCCCTGCAGGAACTGAAGATCGTCGATGATGAGCGCGTCGATGCCGCGCAGCGCTTCCTTGAAGGCGATTGCCGACTGATTTTTTAAGGCGGCCACGAAGCCATACATAAACTTCTCGGCGGTGAGATAGACCGCGCGTTTGCCTTGCGCATCGTAAGCGTGCGCGATCGCTTGCAGGAGATGCGTCTTGCCGAGGCCTACCGAGGCATGAATGTAAAGCGGGTTGAAGCGCGGCGCGCCGTTTGCGCTAACTCCGGCTTCCACGATCTGTTTCGCCGCGGCGTGCGCGAGACCGTTCTGCTTGCCGACGATGAAGCTCGAAAACGTCATGCGCGGATCGAGCGGTGAGCCGACCGGACCGTCGGCACGGACATTGCCGGTGCCGCGCATCGCAACGCGCTTGCCGAAACGATCGGCTTCAGGATTTGCGAGTACCGCGGCTTCGACCTTCTCGCCTGCGACGTGGGTCCGCATGACCGCCGTGCGCACGATCAATTCGACCTTCTCAACACCGGGAACTTCGGTCTGCCAGTGGCCTTTCAGGCGCTGGAAGTGATGTTCTTCGATCCAGGATTTCAGGAACCGGGTCGGCACCGAAAGGCGGGCGTTGCGGCCGTCGCAATCGACGAGCTGAAGGCTGGCAAACCAGCTCATGTAAGTCTCTTCGCCGAGCTCCGCGCGCAGCTTCTTGCGGATGCGATCCCACCGCACCGTATGCGCTTCGCCGGATGCGCGATCTTCCACGCCGGTGTCGGGATTTTTCTTCGGAACGTTCATGCTTCGCTCCACCTTGCTTTGTGACGGCACCACACCCTGCGCGAATACGCGCTAGAACTGCATAGCCGGAATTAGGAATTGGAATGTTTAAGCGAGATCGGCGGCGTCAGTTTCGTCGCAAACATCGCAATCTGGGGCTCCTGCATGACGAACCCTCAATACGAATTGAGAAAATATCGTGTCGCAATACCTTGAATTGATGTTTCATCGCCGCCCCGCTCGGCACGCGGGCGTTGCCCGCGCCGAATATTTCGTTGTTCTTATCCCGATGTCGCCATCGGGTATTTTTTGGTCCGCCTTCGCCGTCAGTTCCGCTTCAGGGTAGTGCCTACTTCGTGTGATCGCTCGCTTTTTTGAGACAAAACGTCCCCGCCTCAAAAATTTGAGTGCGTCACGCCAGAACCCTGAAGCTGATGTCCGCCGGAATTCCGGAAGACGACTGGACGATAGCAGCGCTTTCCCTATGCGCAATAAGCTTTTCGCGACTTATGGCGCAATCACCGGCAAGACCTCATAGCGTACATTCATTCGCACCTGCGAGCGAAGTCACAACGCGCTGACTCTTCAAGCAGAATCGGTTTGTGACGGTGTTCCTTACATGACGGTTCGGCAACGAAACGATGAAACGATTTTTCTTCGCGACATCGCGAGCGAAAACACAATTTCCAACTCCACGTCTTCGCTTACTAGGCAAGGTTCTGTGACTCTTCGCATTTTTCGTTCAAAGTGTTTGAACTAGCCTCGCGCGAAAGATGCGCGAAAAGTTTTCATCCGCAGCGGAAAACCGGAGCATAAAACAAAAAGCCCGGCGCGAGGCCGGGCTTTCCGAAATTCTCGAATTATTCCAGCGCGGGCCGGATCAGCCCAGCTTCTTTACGCGCGCGGTAAGCCGCGAAACGGTACGCGATGCGGTGTTACGATGAATGATGCCGTTTTGGGCCGCGCTCGCGAGCGCGGGTTCCGCCGCTTTCAGCGCTTCGCGCGCCAGTTTGGCATCGCCGCCGGTAATCGCTTCCTCTACTTTGCGCACGAGCGAGCGCATACGCGAGCGGCGATTGACGTTGATCGTGGTGCGGCGGGCGATTTTGCGCGACGCTTTCTTCGCAGAAGTCGTATTGGCCATGAAGCCTGTACCGTAGGTTTAGTTGTTCGATAGCCTCTGCAGCGGCGAAAGCCGGTCAGCGAGGCGCGCGTTCCTATAGGCGGGCCTAGGATGGCCGTCAATCAAAGAATGGCCGCCAAAATCGCTATATTTTACCGGTGCTTGAACGACGGCGGGCGCTTCGAAACGAAGGCGTTCATGCCTTCCTTCTGGTCGTGCGTTCCGAACAGCGACTGGAACACGCGCCGCTCGCCCCGGATGCCCTCGGCAAGTGTCGTCTCATAGGCCCGCTGGACGCACTCCTTGGCAGCCATGACCGCAGGCAGCGACAGGGCCGCGATGTTCTCCGCGACTTTCAGCGCTTCGGTCTTCAGATCGGTAAGCGGGACGATGCGCGCGACAAGCCCGGAGCGTTCGGCTTCCTCCGCACCCATCATGCGGCCGGTGAGCACCAATTCCATTGTTTTGGCTTTGCCGATGATCCGCGTCAGACGCTGCGTGCCGCCGGCACCGGGGATCACGCCGAGCTTGATTTCGGGCTGGCCGAACTGCGCGTTGTCGGCAGCAAGGATAATGTCGCACATCATTGCGACCTCGCAACCGCCGCCCAGCGCATAACCTGCTACCGCCGCAACCAGCGGTTTCCTGAAGCGGCTCATCCGATCCCAAGGCGTGATGAAGTCGTCAACGTAGGTACCCGGAAATTGCAGCGGCTCCATCTCCTTGATGTCCGCGCCGGCAGCGAAAGCCTTGTCCGAACCCGTGATCACGACACAGCGGATATTCTGGTCGTTCTCCCAGCCGTCGAGTACGCCGTTCATTTCCTTAAAGAGCTGGGAGTTCAGCGCGTTCAGCGCCTTCGGGCGGTTCAGCGTGATGACGCCCACATTGCCCTTGGTTTCGACCAGAATTGTTTCGTAATTCATGTCGTTCCTCCGTATGCACCTTTGCTAGCCTAAGGCACGAACGCCCCGCAATCTCAGCGCTGACAGACCGGACAATAATAGGTCGAGCGCGCGTTCTGGACGATTGCCTTGATCTTGCCCTTGCAGCCGCGGGTCGGGCATTTCACGTCCGCGCGGTCGTAAACCCGGAAGCGGTGCTGGAACATACCGAGCTCGCCATCGGTTTTCTTGTGATCACGGAGCGAAGAACCGCCCGCCTCGATTGCCGCTGCAATCACCTTTCTGATTGCAGGCACCAGGCGTTTGGCCGCTTCCGTTGGGCTGCCCTTGCGGTGGGCCAGCACACCGGCAGGCTTCTTCGGCGATAAATGCGCGAGATGGAGCGCTTCCGAGACATATATATTGCCGAGACCCGCCACGATGCGCTGGTCGAGGAGCGCCGCCTTCAGGCTCGTTTTCCGTCCCGCGCATTTCGCGGCCAGATAAGTGGCGCTCAACTCTTCGCTCAACGGCTCGGGTCCGAGGCCCTTGAACAGCGGGTGATCGGCAAGCTTTGCCCTGTCGCTGATTAGCATCGCGCCGAAACGGCGCGGATCGTTGAAGGTCACGGTCGCGCGCGGCTTCATGTGAAACACGACATGGTCGTGGTTCGAGGCGACCGAGCGCGGATACATGAATTCGCCCGGCGAGGTTTCTTCATTGCCCAACAGCACGCGGAACGAGCCCGACATCCCAAGATGCATGATCAGGGTCTCGCCGCGGTCGAGATCGGCCAGAAGATATTTTGCGCGGCGGCGCAGATGCTCGACCTTCCGGCCCTTCATACGCTCGGCGAAATGATCGGGCAGCGGCCAGCGCAGATCGGCGCGGCGCGCCTCCAGCCGCTCGACCACAGCCCCTTCCATCACGGGTGCGAGGCCCCGGCGCACGGTTTCGACTTCAGGTAATTCGGGCATCCGGTAACGCTGTTTTTGCGAGAGTTCTTCAGGTGATAGC
>LNEZ01000084.1 GCA_001464215.1 Rhizobiales bacterium Ga0077548
CCATGGCCTGGCTGTCCGACGACATCATCGAAAGCGCGCCGAGGTCATGCAGAATGTCTTCGGCGGCAATCGTCTCGCGGCGGATGCGGCTCTCCGCAAACGCCAAGTCCTCTGCGATGCCCGGATCGAGATGGTGGCAAACCATGAGCATATCGAGATGCTCGTCCAGCGTATTCACCGTGAAAGGCCGCGTCGGATTGGTCGATGACGGCAGCACGTTCGGCAGACCCGCGACCTTCATAATGTAAGGCGCATGACCGCCGCCAGCACCCTCGGTGTGGAACGCGTGAATGGTGCGGCCCTTGAAAGCCTTGATGGTGTCTTCGACAAAGCCGGATTCGTTCAGCGTGTCGGAGTGCAGCATCACCTGCACGTCGAGTTGATCGGCGACGGTCAGGCAGCAATCGATCGCCGCCGGCGTGGTGCCCCAGTCTTCGTGCAGTTTCAGCGCACACGCGCCGCCGAGCACCATTTCCTCGAGCGCGCCGGGGAGCGATGCGTTGCCCTTGCCGGAAATGCCGATGTTGATCGGCACTTCATCCATCGCCTGAATCATGCGGCCGATGTGCCACGGACCGGGCGTGCAGGTCGTTGCCAGCGTGCCATGCGCGGGGCCGGTGCCCCCACCGAGAAGTGTAGTGACACCCGACATCAGCGCATCGTCGAGCTGTTGCGGACAGATGAAATGAATATGGCTGTCGAAGCCACCCGCGGTGACGATCTTACCCTCGCCCGCAATCGCCTCGGTGCCGGGGCCGATGATGATGTCGACGTTCGGCTGGATGTCAGGGTTACCGGCTTTGCCGATGGCAACGATCTTGCCGTCTTTAATCCCGATGTCGGCTTTGACGATGCCCCAATGATCGAGGATCACAGCGTTGGTAATCACGGTGTCAACGGCGCCGTTCGCTCGCGTTACCTGGCTTTGGCCCATGCCGTCGCGGATGACCTTGCCGCCGCCGAACTTCACTTCTTCGCCGTAGGTGGTGAAGTCCTTCTCGATTTCGATGAAGAGTTCGGTATCTGCGAGCCGCACCTTGTCGCCGGTCGTCGGTCCGAACATATCCGCATACGCGGCACGCGACATTTTACTCATAGTGCGACTCTCGCATTTAGCTGTCGCTGGTTTGCGGCAGCAGCTTCATATGTTTGCGCAACACGACGCGGCCGTCGTCCTGCAGTGTGAAATCGATTTCGTCTCCGGCGTCCAAATCCCAGAGACGGCGAAGCACGACCGGCAGCGTGACCTGACCCTTGGTGGTGAGCGTCGCGCGAGCGCGATAATTCAGTTTGTGCGGCATAGTTCGGCTTCCTTCTTCCTGTAAGGAGAAAGTAAGGAGCCTGCGCCAGTATGGTTAACGAGCGGTTAATCACAGCTTGCCCATCACATCTTGTCTGAAGCCGTAAACCTCACGCTTGCCGGCTAAAGCCACGAGCGTCACTTCACGGCTTTGCCCCGGCTCGAAACGCACAGCCGTGCCGGACGCGATTGCGAGCCGCATACCCTTCGTTTTTTCGCGGTCGAACTTCAGCGCCGGATTCGTCTCGAAGAAATGATAATGCGAGCCGACCTGGATCGGGCGGTCGCCCGTGTTTGCAACCTTGATCTTTAATGTCGCGCGGCCAACGTTGAGTTCGATGTCGCCTTTGGCGGTGACGATCTCGCCGGGCACAGGCTTCGGCTTCTTCTTGTCTTTCTTCTTCGTCGCCGCACCACGGATTGGGTTATGCACGGTGACGAGTTTGGTGCCGTCCGGAAATGTCGCCTCCACCTGCACGTCGTGGATCATCTCGGCGATGCCATCCATGACTTGGCTCGCTTTCAACACTTTTGCGCCGTCGCGCATGAGCGAAGCCACCGTTCTGCCGTCGCGCGCGCCTTCGACTACGTAGTCGGTAATCAGCGCGATCGCTTCCGGATGGTTGAGCTTCACCCCGCGCTTCAGGCGCTTGCGCGCAACCTCTGCTGCCATCGCGATGAGGAGTTTGTCTTTTTCTCTTGGCGTCAGGTTCATGCTTGCCTCGAACTATAAGGAATATGCGCGCGGCGGCGGCGTGCCTGCCGCCTCCAACGCGGAGAGAACTGCGGCGCGGATCGCAATCGAATCTTCCGCAAGAATGCGCGCAACGAGAATTCCATCGAACGCGCTGGCACCGGCTTCGATGCCCTCGCCTTGCAGCGCTTCGCGGACTACGTCGAGTTTGCTCATCGCGTCATTTGAAACGCAGACCAGGGTCGCCATCGCGATCCTGCCGTTCATGGCAGCAACGCGATTAAGCGTGGATTTCACATCGTCTTCCAGCGTCAGCGCGTCAGCGAAAATCAACTTGCTGTCGCGGATGATGCGCCAGCGATCACGCAACAGCCCGCGCGAAACTTTCTCGCCCATGGCATCGCGCCCGAACACAACGGCTTCGCATATCGCAAGCGACGCGTCCTTTGAGACTTCGGCAGTGATCTCGCGCTCGACGCGCGCACGGTCGAACAAGATCGTTTCTTGTGGCAGCCAGAACAATTCCGAGCCGGCTTCCGCTTTCAAAGAAACGGAGATACGCGCAGTCAGCCCGTTCGAGCGATAGATTTTCTCGGCGGCCTGACTGGTGATGCTGAGCGATGCGTCCTCGCGGGTCTCGATCTGAAACTCAAGCTTGTCCCCGCCGACGATGCCGCCAGCCGTATTGATAAGGATGGCTTCCAGCCGATCTTCGCGGATGCGCGGGAAGCGCACACGGAGCGGACCGCTCTCTGCGATGTCTTCCGCTGCAGTGCCGGAATCCGTATGCGCCACGACAAGATTGAGCGCGCCGCTCGCGCGGATCGAGGCGGGCAGCGTCGCGGGGCTAGCTACCTCAGAGGGAAAGACGTTGACGGACATCGGTCGACTGCATCATTGCGCGATCGCCGGAAAGGATGAACTGGCCGCGCTCCATCACCGCGAAAGTGTCCGCAAGTTCAGCGGCAAAGTCAAAATATTGTTCCACCAGCAGGATCGCGATGTCGCCGCGGTCGCGCAGGTATTTGATGGCGTTGCCGATGTCCTTGATGATCGAGGGCTGGATGCCTTCGGTCGGCTCGTCGAATACGATCAGTTTCGGGCGCATGGTCAAGGCGCGGCCGATCGCGAGCTGCTGCTGCTGGCCGCCGGACAAATCGCCGCCACGGCGGCGCGTCATGGTCTTCAGCACCGGGAACAGCGAATAAACATCTTCGGGGATCGAGCGGTCGGCGCGCTTCAGCGGCGCAAAACCGGTCTCGAGATTTTCCTCGACGGTCAGCAACGGGAAGATTTCGCGGCCCTGCGGCACAAAGGCGATGCCCATGCGCGCACGATCCGCCGGAGCGGTCTTCGTGATGTCCTTGCCTTCAAACGAGATCGTACCTTTCTTGACCGGCTGCTGGCCGACAATCGCGCGCAAGAGCGAAGTCTTGCCGACCCCGTTGCGGCCCAAGACGCAGGCAACCTTGCCAGGCTCGACTTTGAGCGAGACGCCGCGCAGCGCCTGCGCCGCGCCGTAATAGAGATCGATGCCGTTAACTTCCAACATCGCTAGCGCCCCAGATAAACTTCAATGACGCGGTCGTCACCCGCGACCTGATCGAGCGAACCTTCGGCAAGCACCGAACCTTCATGCAGGCAGGTCACGCGCACGCCAAGCTCGCGCACGAACACCATGTCGTGCTCGACCACCACGACCGAGCGCTCCTTGTTGATCTCTTTCAAAAGCTCCGCAGTCTGATGCGTTTCGGCGTCGGTCATACCGGCGGCGGGCTCGTCAACAAGCAGAAGTTTCGGTTCCTGTGCGAGCAACATACCGATCTCGAGCCACTGCTTCTGGCCGTGCGAAAGGCCGCCCGCGAGACGCTCGCGATGATCGCCAAGCCTGGTCACGCCGAGGAGTTCGTCGATGCGTTTTGTTTCGCGCGCACTTTCTTTCCAGAACAGATTCGATGCCGGTCCGCGCGGACCGGCGAGTGCAAGCACGAGATTGTCGTAAACGGTATGATGTTCGAACACCGTCGGTTTCTGGAATTTTCGCCCGATGCCGAGCGTCGCGATGCTCGCCTCGTCCATCGCCGTCAAATCGACATTACCCTGCTGAAACAGAACGTCGCCGGAATCAGGCCGCGTCTTGCCAGTGATTACATCCATCATCGTGGTCTTGCCCGCGCCATTCGGGCCGATGATCGCCCGCATTTCGCCGGGCTCAATGACGAGCGAGAGTTCGTTCAGCGCCTTGAAGCCGTCGAATGCGACCGAAACCCCGTCGAGATAAAGCAATGCGGAGGTGGTTTTCATGACTTACTCCGCCGGGCTCGGTTGCGTGGCGGCACCATTCATCGAAGCATCCTTCGGTTTCTTGCGCGGCAGATATTTGTCGTAGAGATCGCCAAACGTGCCGACGATACCCTTCGGCATCAGCAGCGTGACAAAGACAAACAATGCACCGAGTGCGAAGAGCCAATAGAGCGCGAGCGGGATGCCCGCGAAGGGAGTTGAGAAGAAGAGCACGAGCAACGCACCCGTACCTACGCCTGCCGCCTCCGGCCGCGTAGTCAGGATCAAGGTTGCAAACGCGACCGCGGCCACGATCAGCCCGGCATAATTGCCGATGGTTCCCGGAATAAATGAGCCAGCGAAAGCGAGCACAGCACCTGCAACGATGCCGGCCAAAGCAGGCAGGCGCGATTTCCAGACCAGGAACGCCGCGAGTGCAAGCACGCCGGCGCCAAAAAGCCAGAACGGCGCGATCAGTCCGCCGGTGAAAACCGTCTTGGCGTAGTTCACGACAAAAGCGCCGAGGGCCGCGCCAACCAACGTGCCGCGTCCGCCGACCGCGACCCAGATGATGATTTCAATCGAGTTCGCCGGAGAAAATTCGCTGGGATTGATGATGCCGACTTGCGGGACGTAAAGGGCGCCGGCGATACCCGCGAGGCAGGCTGAGACCACGAATGCGACAAGCTTATAATTTTCGACGCGATAGCCGATGAAGCGCGCGCGCGACTCCTGATCGCGTACCGCGATCAGCACTTTTCCGAATTTGGATGTCACCATACAGCGGCACAGGAGATAACCGAGGATCAGGAAAATTGCCGATAGGAAAAATAAGACCGCGCGCGTGCCTTGCGCCTGCACGTTGAAGCCGAGGATGTCCTTGAAATCGGTGAGGCCGTTATTGCCGCCGAAGCCGAAATTGTTGCGGAAGAAAGCGAGCAAGAGCGCGAACGTCATCGCCTGCGTGATGATCGAAAGATAGACGCCTGTGACGCGCGAGCGGAACGCGAACCAGCCGAATACGAAGGCGAGCGCCGCCGGGACCAGGATCACCATCGCGGCGGCAAAGATGAACCAGTCAAAGCCGTACCAGAACCAGGGCAGTTCCTTGTAGTTCAGGAACACCATGAAGTCCGGCAATACGGGATGCGCGTAAACACCGCGCGAGCCGATCTGGCGCATCAGGTACATTCCCATCGCGTAACCGCCGAGCGCGAAGAATGCGCCGTGGCCGAGAGAGAGAATGCCGGCATAGCCCCAGACCAGATCGACCGAGAGTGCGAGCAAAGCGTAGCAGAGATATTTTCCGACCAGCGCCATGATGTAGGTCGGCACATGGAACGGGTTCGAAGGCGGCAGCAGAAGATTGAGCGCCGGCACGATAATCGCCATCGCGAGAATGATCGCGATGAAGATCTTGCCGCGCCCGTCCAAGAGCCGAAGGAAGAACGGTTCCTGCTTCACGCTTCCACCGCCCGGCCCTTGAGCGCGAACAATCCACGCGGTTTCTTCTGAATGAAGATGATGATCAGCACCAGAATGATGATCTTGCCGAGCACGGCGCCCGCAAACGGCTCGAGAAACTTGTTCGCAATGCCGAGCGAAAGTGCCGCGATCAGCGTCCCGAACAGGTTGCCGACGCCGCCGAACACGACGACGAGGAAGCTATCGATGATGTAGCCCTGCCCGAGATTCGGCGAGACGTTATCGATCTGCGAAAGCGCGACACCCGCGATGCCGGCGATGCCGGAGCCGAGGCCGAAAGTCAGCGCATCGACATAACTCGTCTTGATGCCCATCGACGACGCCATGCGGCGGTTTTGGGTCACCGCGCGCATCTCAAGGCCGAAGCGCGTGAAGCGCAGCACGAAAAGGAGCATAACGAACACCGACATCGAGAACACGATGATCCAGAGGCGGTTATACGTGATAGCGAGACCGCCGAGTTCGAAGGCGCCAGACATCCAACTCGGTGCACCGACTTCGCGGTTGGTGGGACCGAACGCGGTGCGGACCGCCTGCTGGAGGATCAAGGAGAGACCCCAGGTCGCGAGCAGCGTTTCCAACGGGCGGCCGTAGAGGAAGCGGATAATGCCGCGCTCGATCAGCACGCCGACGAAGCCTGCTGTGAGAAATGCGAGCGGCAACGCGATTGCGAGCGAATAGTCGAACAGGCCCGGATAATTCTGGCGGATCACTTCCTGCACTACGAAAGTGACGTAAGCGCCGATCATCACCATCTCGCCATGCGCCATGTTGATGACGCCCATCACGCCGAAAGTGATGGCGAGGCCGATGGCGGCGAGCAGCAGCACAGAGCCTAAAGAAAGTCCGTACCAGACGTTCTGCCCGACTTCCCAGTAGGCAAGCGAACGTTCGACGGTTGCAATCGCAGCCGCTGTCGCCGCTTTCACATCTGGCGAAGCGTTCGCGGGCACGGAGCGAAGCAATGCGAGCGCGTCGTTGTCACCCTTCGCGCCGATTAACTGGATCGCCGCGATGCGCTCTTTCTCGGAAGTATTCGGTTGAGAAATAAGAATTGCCGCGCGCGCTTCATTCAGCGCTTTCTTCACGCGTGCGTCGGTTTCCTTTGCGAGCGAAGTCTCGATCAAATTCATTGCCGACACATCGCGCGACTTGAAGACGGCATTTGCGGCGTCGAGACGCTTGTTCGCGTCGGGCGAAACAAGGCGCAGCGTACCGAGCGCGGCATCGACTGTCGTGCGCACGCGATTGTTCTGGCGAACCGGCCGTAGGCCTTCGGGCGTCTTCGCCTCAACAGCACCCGTTGCAAGGTTCTTCACCTTGCCGGCAGCATCGCGCAGATAAACGGCTTTCGTCGCCGGATCGAACAACACATTGCCCTGCCCGATGCCCGATACGACAGGCTCGGCGTCGGCGTGGCCGCTCGCAGCGATTGCGGTGATTGCGTCAGCGGTATCGGAGAAAGAGTCTGCCGCCAGTTTCGGCAGCGCGTCTTCAAACGGGCCCGCGTGCGCGAGCGGCGCGCAAAGCAGTGCGAGAGTGACAGCGGAGACAGCCGCGAGCTTGCGAGAAATCGCCCGAATGGAATTCATGGCTTGCGGCCTTTTTGGTGGAGAGGTCCGGGCGGGACTTTCAGCCCCGCCCGGTTGGTCAAGAGATCAAGCGCTAATTACGAGCCGCACTTGTTGGTCTTGGTGTTGAAGTTGCCGCACTTGAGCTTAACCCAGTCGGCAACGAGGTCCTTGGAGCCTTCGAGGTACGGCGACCAGGCCGCACCCGGCACGAGACCGTCGGTTTTCCACACCACGTCGAACTGGCCGTCGGCGCGGATTTCACCGATGAACACCGGCTTGGTGATGTGGTGGTTCGCGAGCATTTCGGACTCGCCACCCGTCAGGTTTTTCGCCTTGATGCCGGGCAGCGCCTCGATGACCTTGTCAGGATCGAAGCTGCCGGCCTTCTCGACCGCCTTCACCCACATGGCAAAGCCGACGACATGGGCTTCCATCGGGTCGTTGGAAACGCGCTTCGGATTCTTGGTGAAGGTTTTCCACTTCGCGATGAATTCCTTGTTGTCCGCGTTCTCGATCGACTGGAAGTAGTTCCAGGCGGCGAGATGGCCGACGAGGTTCTTGGTGTCGATGCCGGCGAGTTCTTCTTCGCCGACTGAGAAAGCAACGACCGGGATGTCTTTTGCGGACACGCCCTGGTTCGAAAGTTCCTTGTAGAAC
>LNEZ01000085.1 GCA_001464215.1 Rhizobiales bacterium Ga0077548
GTAAAAATAGTGGAAGGCAAATGAACCTTGCCATTCGAGACATCCGGCACAATCTCGTTCGTTTCATCCTAACGTGCGTTGGACTCGCTCTTTTGCTCGGCGTCGTTCTGTCAATGATCGGTATCTACCGCGGTTTGGTTTCCGAAGCGCTTACATTGATCAGATCGCCAGCGGTAAACCTTTGGGTTGTTGAAGCGCATACTCGTGGACCATTTGCCGAAGCGTCCAGAATACCCGGCGACACACAAGAGGCCATTGCGCGGATATCCGGCGTTGCCGCTGCCGGATCGGTTACTTACCAGTCTCTCGATGTCGAATACGGCGACCGAAGGATCAGACTCTATTTAATTGGGTATGAACCGGGCCGCTTGGGTGGGCCGCACCAGGTGATTATTGGCAGGAATATCGCACGAAGCCGCTTCGAGCTTGTTTCAGATGTAAGCGCCGGCTTACGGCTAGGAGAGCGGGTTCGCCTCGGTCGCGATACCTTCACAGTGGTTGGATTAACGAAGGGATTGGTTTCCTCCGGCGGAGATCCAGTTGCTTTCGTTTCGCTAAGAGATTCACAAAAGCTTCAGTTTGATCTCGCGCCACCCGCGGTACGGCGAGAGCTTGCCCGCGGCGCAAATATTTCCGGTACCGATATCATCAATGCCGTCGTAGTACGTCTTTCACCCAATGTTTCCCCGGATATCGTTGCTACAGACATCCGTCGTTGGAAGCATCTGTCTGCGCTTACGCAGGAACACCAGGAAGCGGTTCTGGCGAAGTCGGTGATTGAGCGCGCGCGACGTCAAATCGGGCTATTTACTTCTATTTTGCTCACGGTATCGACCGTCATTATCGCTCTTATTATTTACACTTTGACCATCGATAAAATGCGCGACATTGCAACATTAAAGCTTATAGGCGCGCCCAATGCCACGATTGTCGGATTAATCGTGCAGCAGGCCCTTGCCATGGGCATCATTGGGTTCGCTGTTGGAGCTTCTCTAATTGTATCTGTGAAGGATTACTTCCCACGGCGCGTCGTATTACAACCCGAAGACGCAATCGCGCTAGGTGTTATTGTGATGATTGTGTGCGTTCTTGCTAGTGGACTGGGAGTGCGGCTAGCGCTCAAGGTCGACCCGTCTGCCGCCCTGGGAGGATAACCGGTGAGCGATACACTCGTCGGCGACCCTCTCGTACGGGTAGAAGCCGTGTCCAAACATTTTGGTGACGGCCCTACCCGTGTCGATGCCCTAAGAGATGTAACGATCGATGTGTTTCCCCGCCAGATTGTTGCGCTGCTCGGCCCCAGCGGATCCGGCAAGACAACGCTTCTCAACGTGATCGGCTGCATTCTAGAGCCTAGTAGCGGAAGAATAACCCTTGATGGCGATCTTGTTTACGACAATCGGTGGCTGCGATCTGATCTTCGCCGACTTCGCCTAGACAAGATCGGTTTCATTTTTCAGAAGCACAATCTCATTCCATTTCTGGATAACACTGAGAATGTTGCAGTAGTGCTGGTGCTGGCCGGTTACAGCGCCAACGAAGCTCGCGAGCGTGCAGTCGAATTGTTAGACTACCTGGAAGTCGGCCATCGAAAGCACGCGATGCCATCGCAACTTTCAGGTGGCGAGGCTCAGCGAGTGGCCATCGCACGAGCGCTCGCAAACCGACCTCGTATCATCCTTGCAGACGAGCCTACAGCTGCGCTCGACTCACATCGGGCAGGAATCGTAATGGACTTATTGCGTAAGGTTGCAACGGATCAGAATGCTGCGATTATTGCAGTAACGCATGACGACAAGATATTCGACCGTTTCGACCACATTTACCAATTGCGCGATGGAGTGCTGGAGAACAACTAAAGCAATGCGATCAGTGCACCCTATCCCAAGCGGTTGACCCGACAACCATCGTTTCGGAGCGAACCCACCAGCAAAGACTATTTAGTAGACACTGAATGCATCCGACGAACGGCTAGTGCCAACCGGAAAGCGATTAATAATGCCACGGAATATTTCAGAATGAAAAGCGCATCGCTGGCCAACCCCCGGTAATGTTTACGGGAATTGGTTGGGGCGCCAGGATTCGAACCTGGGAATGGCGGAATCAAAATCCGCTGCCTTACCACTTGGCTACGCCCCAGCACGGCAAGCGGCGCAATCTACTCAAGTTCGGCCCCGGTTCAATGCCAGAATGGCCGCATCCCGGACTGCTTGAAGGGCTCAAACGAGGCTGCTAGGAAGCAGCCGCCGCGCCGGACCAGGGTTCCGGAAGGCGTCTTTCCTGACTGATGTCGGAGTGTAGCGCAGCCTGGTAGCGCACCTGCTTCGGGAGCAGGGGGTCGGAGGTTCGAATCCTCTCACTCCGACCAGTCGGCAGGCCAGAAGCGGCACAACAAGCCGAAAAGGCACAATAAAAGAGCCTCCGCCGCAAGGCGGTCCGTTCCCAGCTCATCGAAGTCCGAGGCTTCCGCCGGGATTGCCGGCGAGACGTCGTGTGCGTCAGCCGGCCTTCAGATTGCCCGCAGCCTGGCGGCCGCGGTCCGTCGTCACGATGTCGAAGTTGATCTTCTGTCCCTCATTGAGGGTCGATAGACCGGCCTGCTCAACCGCACTGATATGCACGAAAACATCTTTGCCGCCGTCGGACGGCTGGATGAATCCGTAGCCTTTCTGCGCGTTGAACCACTTCACGGTACCGGAAGGCATGATCGTATCCTTGTCGTAGGTAGTCAGGCGGACGCGTTTTGCGAAATGCGCAAACGATTCCGACAATCGTTTTCTCGGTTTCGAAGTTACGCGGCCAAAAGTCGGTTCAACGAAATCGTTGCCGCCAAATGCCCAATCCCCGGGCCGAAATAAGACTGCCGTAAAATTGGACCGCAACGCGGTTCCCCCGTCAAGAGAACCCCTTGCCCGCATTTTTTGCCCGGCGCGTAATCGCTATGCAGCGGCACCCACGGCGCGGAGGCATTATGATAATGAGAGCGCCTTCAAAGGCGTTAATCCATCCAAGGCGAAGGCAGAATGAGCGAAGAAATCCAGTTCGACCGCAGTTTCGACGCCAATCCGGGCGTTGCCGAGGAAATCGCACCCGGAGTTCGGCGGATTCTTTGCGACAATCCAAGCCCGTTTACCTTCAAAGGCACGAACACCTACATCGTGGGAAAAGGCGCGGTGGCGGTCATAGACCCCGGTCCGGCCGACCCCCGCCATATCGAAGCGATCCTGTCGGCGCTCGGTAATGAAACCGTCGCACAAATACTGGTCTCGCATACCCATCGCGATCATTCGCCCGCGGCTGCAGCCATCAAGAAAGCGACAGGCGCCAAGACCTTCGCCGAAGGTCCGCACCGCCCGGCGCGCGAACTGCATCTCGGCGAAACGCCGCCGATGGACTCCGGCGGCGACGATAACTTCATGCCCGATCACAAGCTCGCCGACGGCGAAGTGATCGAAGGCAAGGGTTATGCGCTAGAGGCGGTGTTCACGCCGGGACATACCGCCAATCATGTCGCGTTTGCGCTCCGCGGCACCGACATTCTGTTTTCCGCGGATCATGTGATGGGTTGGGCAACCTCGATCGTGGCGCCGCCCGACGGCTCGATGACCGATTACATGGCGTCGCTGCACAAGCTCGAGAAGCGAAATGAGCAGACTTATCTGCCCGGCCACGGCGGCGTCATTCGCAACGCGAAGAAACTCGTGCAGCAATACATAGAGCACCGCGAAGCGCGCGAGACTGCGATCCTGCGCAAACTCTCGCGCGGGGAGAGCGACATTCCGGGCATCGTGCAGGCGATCTATATCGGCCTCGATCCGCGGCTAGCCAAAGCCGCGGCGCTCACGACCTACGCGCATTTGGAGACGCTGGTCGAGCGCGATCTTGTGAAAACCGATGGACTGCTTTCGCTGGATGGGCGCTATCGGCTGACGGCATAGCTATAATCGCATTGAGCAAGATTACTCGGCGGCGACACTCGGCAGGCGATAGTCGCCGAACTTGTCGCGCAGCGCCGTCTTCAGAATCTTGCCGGTCGCGGTGTGCGGGATTTCGTCGACGAAAACCACGTCATCGGGCATCCACCACTTTGCGATCTTACCTTCCATGAATTTCAAAATGTCTTCGCGGGAAGGCTTCTTGTCTTTCTTCGGAATGACGATCAGGAGCGGCCGCTCATCCCATTTCGGATGCGCAATGCCGATGACAGCGGCCTCCGCGACATCCGGATGGCCGACCGCCACGTTTTCGAGATCGATCGAGGAAATCCACTCGCCGCCCGACTTGATCACGTCTTTGGCGCGGTCGGTGATTTTCATGTAGCCCATCGGGTCGATGGTCGCGACGTCGCCGGTATCGAAGAAGCCGTCTTCATCGAGAATGTTGCCGCCCTCGCCTTTGAAATAGGCGGAAGAAACCGCAGGGCCGCGCACTTTGAGGCGGCCGAACTTCACGCCGTCCCACGGCAATTCGTTGCCTTCGTCGTCAGTGATCTTCATGTCCACCGTGAAGATCGAGAAGCCCTGCTTCTCCTGAATATCGAGTTTTGCGTCGCCCGTGAGATGTCCGACTTCCGGCTTGAGCGGGCCGCAGGTACCGATCGGGCTCATTTCGGTCATGCCCCAGGCGTGCGTGACCTGCACGTCGTAAACGTCCTGGAATTTCTGCATCATTGCGCGCGGGCAAGCGGAACCGCCGATCAGCACGCGATTGAGATAAGGCAGCTTCAGGTTGTTCTGTTCGAGATGCGCGAGCAGCATCATCCAAACCGTCGGCACCGCCGCCGTGATGGTCACCTTGTATTTGTCGAGCAGTTCGTAAATCGAGGCGCCGTCAAGCTTCGCGCCCGGCATGATCAAGCTCGCGCCCGTCATCGGCGCCGAAAAGGCGAGCGACCATGAATTCGCGTGGAACAGCGGCACGACAGGCAGCACTACTTCTTTGGACGCGAGCCCTAGTACGTCCGCAAGCGACGCCACAATTGCGTGCAGCGTGTTCGAGCGATGCGAATAGACGACACCTTTGGGGTTACCAGTCGTACCGGAGGTGTAGCACATACCGGCCGCGTCGTTTTCGTCGACCTTGACCCATTTGAAGTTGCCGTCGGCTTCCGCGATCCAGTCTTCGTAAGCCACCGCATTCGGCAGCGAGGTTTGCGGCATATGCGCCTTGTCAGTCAGCACGATGTATTTTTTCAGCGTCGGCAGCTTATCGGCGAGCTTTTCCAGGATCGGAACGAACGTCAGGTCGACGAAGATCATTTTATCTTCGGCGTGATTGACGATGTAGATGATCTGCTCGGCGAAGAGGCGCGGGTTCACCGTGTGATAGACCGCGCCAGCGCCCAGAATTCCGTACCAGGCTTCGAGATGGCGCGCGGTGTTCCACGCGAGCGTTGCGACGCGGTCGCCCTTCTTGATGCCGTCCTTCACGAGCCGCTGCGCGACCTTTAGCGCGCGGGCGCGGATTTCCTTGTAGGTCGTCTCTACGATCGGACCTTCGATCGAGCGGCTGATAACCTTGCGGTTGGGATATTGAATGGCGGCGTGGTCGATGATCCGGTTGCAGGTCAGCGGCCAGTCCTGCATCAAGCCCTTCATGGTACGTCTCCCTCACTCTATTCACGCGGCACCTTTTTCCGGCGCCTTTCGCGGCAAAGCTAGCGCGGGCTGGCTCCCAAGAAAACTGCCGATCCGACAACGGGAAACAAAGAAGAACGCATGAGAATCGCGGCGTTTATGCTGTTTCTTGCGGCAACCATCTGGGCCAGCGCGACGCTCGCACGGGAAGAAGGCTTGGATTTGCCGGACACCGTGCCGATGCCCGAACAACGCCCTTCGGAAGCGCCCCGGCGGCCGGGAGACGCGCGGCCCCGGTTCCCTGTCCTGCTTTTGATCCCGAAAGAAGACGCTGACGCGGCAGCCAAGCTCTGCAAGGCGGTGTTGGACCGGGACAAGATGACCGCGGAAATCGCGGGACCGGCATTATGGGATAACGGCTGCGGTGCGGTCGGCCAGATCACGATTTCGGCGATCAAACTCAAGGACGGCAAACAGATCGCGTTGCGCCCTGCCGCGCTGATCCGCTGCGAAACCGCCGAGGCCGTCGCGGACTGGGTGCGTGAAGAACTCGTGCCAGCGACCGAAGCCTATTCCGGGCTCGCGCGGATCGATGTCGCGGCCTCCTATCATTGCCGTCCGCGCAACAACATTCGCGGGGCGCTGATGAGCGAGCACGGCCGCGCCAATGCGCTCGATATCCGCGCGATCGTTATGAACGACGGGCGGCGTTTCGGTGTCGATCTGCGCGAGACGCCGATCCAGTTATTGAGCGATCTGCGGCGCAGCACCTGCGAGCGTTTCACGACGGTGCTCGGGCCCGGCTCGGACGGCTTCCACGAAGATCATTTTCATCTGGATCTCGCGCAGCGGCGCGGCGGCTACCGTTTGTGCCAATGGAATTTGCCGGTTCCGCCCGAGCCCGCACGAAACCCGCAGCGCGTGGCGGATCCATCCACTAAGCAACAGCAGTCGCCCTAACTATTGAGCATGATCTTTTCCGAAAACCGGTACCCACTTTTCGGGATCATGCTCCAATGGAAAAGGGCGCCACTTTCGTGACGCCCTTTTGCCCCCAAAACGCAAGTCGCTAGCCGATCAGATCACTCTGACCAGCGCGCCTTGCGGCACACGATTGTAGAGATCGATCACGTCTTCGTTCAGCATACGGATGCAGCCCGAGGAGATTGCCTGACCGATGTATTCCGGCTGGTTGGTGCCGTGAATGCGGAAGAGCGTGTCCTTGTTGCCCTGGAACAGATAGAGCGCGCGGGCGCCCATCGGATTGTGCGGGCCCGGCGACACGTATTTCGGAAGGTTCGGAAAGCGCTTCAGAATGTCCGCCGTCGGCGTCCAGTCCGGCCACTCGGCTTTGCGCTTGACGACTGCCTCACCCTTGAAGGCCATGCCTTCTTCGCCGACGGTCACGCCATAGCGATAGGCCTTGCCGTTCGGTTGGATGAGATAAAGGAATTTCTTGTCGGTATCGACGATCACGGTGCCCGGCTTGTCCTTGGTCGGGTAATCGACCAGATGGCGCAGCCAGCCGGAATCCGGCGTGTGCTTGAGATAAGGGGCGCTCGCGATCAGCTTCCTGTCACGCGCAGGAATCGCGGACTCGGGAACAGGATCGAGGGTATCGGAAATGCATCCGGCCAGGGTGAAGGCCATGAGCACAAAAGCGAGGTGACGAATCCGCATTTCTTACTGACCTAGAAAGTTCGCTTGCCCCCAAGCTTGGCCTGTCACTATCTGAACTGATTTTTGCCGGGAAGAGGCTAAGGCCTTGCAACTGCTGGATATCAAATCCTGTGGCAGAAATGTCGCAACGCAGTATGCGGAAAAGCCCAAAGCGAGGGCAAAAGCTCTTCCTGCATCGCGAAAAAGCATCCGAGGGCGGCAGTTAACCTTTGTGGAGTCAGATCGCCGCAGGGCCGAAGAACGCCGGGAAACTTTCGCCGAATCAACTAATTCGGGCCGCGCGAATTGCCCAAAAGCGCCTTAGTCGGACGCGAAAACCCCCGCCCTTACGGGGACTACAAGATGGGTTCGGAGAAAGAAATGTCTGCCAACACCAAGATCGAAGCGCGCGAAACGGGCCGGCCTGGCCTCGAGAGCCAGTACCGCAAGGTCGGCATCTCGGCGCTCGCCGCAACGCTTGCATACAACGGCGAACAGAAGAACGACGCCTACGCGCCGAAGCCGCGTGTCGTCACGCTGCGCGATCTCGAACTGCTCGCGATCTGATTTCGCTCCGGCTTTTTCTTTACGAGAGGATGACGGCGCGGATCGCGCGCCGTCATGGGCGCTACCATGGACGCTACCCGCAAGGCGCGGTAGTGAGGCGGCACTAACGCTTCCTTCCTCGCGAGAAATTTCATGCTCTTCGCCCATGTCCTGCGCGGCGCGTCCCTCGTCCGTATCGAAGTGAAAGAGGGCGAGCCCTGCCCGCCGGATGCCGTCTGGATCGACCTCGTTGCGCCCACGATCGGCGAAGACAGGATCGTCGAACAGGCGATCGGCGTCATGGTGCCGACGCGCGAGGAAATGGCCGAGATCGAAATCTCAAGCCGCCTCTACATCGAGAACGGCGGGCGCTACATGACCGCGACCGTCATGTTCAATACCGACACCGACAAGCCGGGCACGACCGCGATCACCTTCATCATCGCAGGCACCAAACTCGTTACCGTGCGCTACGACGAGCCGAAGCCGTTCAGCTATCTCGCCGGGAAATTGTCGAAAGCCTGTGCGGCGACGACTACCGGTCCGTCGATCATGGTCGAACTCTTAGATGCGATCATCGACCGGGTCGCCGATATCCTCGAAAAACTCGCCGCGGAAGTGGACAAGGTTTCGACCCGCGTGTTCGAGCGCAACGCCGCGCGCGACGATCCGAACCAGCGCTATCAGGCAATCCTGCGCACGATCGGCCGCAAGGGCGATCTCTTGTCCAAGACCCGCGAAAGTCTCGTCTCTCTGAACCGGCTCGTGCTGTTCTTCACGAACGAGGCGGAAGCGGTGGGTCTGCCGAAAGATCAGCGCGCTCATCTCAAGAGTGTTGCCCGCGATATTTCATCGCTCACCGATCACGCGAGTTTTCTCGCGAACAAGATCACGTTCCTGCTCGATGCCACGCTTGGCATGGTGAGCCTGGAGCAGAACAACGTGATCAAGCTGTTCTCGGTTATGGCGGTGACGCTGATGCCGCCGACGCTGATTGCGTCGATCTACGGCATGAATTTCGAGCATATGCCCGAGATCAAATGGGTGTACGGCTATCCGCTCGCGCTGATCGCGATGGTGATCGCGGCCATCGGGCCGTATTTCTTCTTCAAGTGGAAGCGGTGGCTTTGATTTTTGTTGGCGCGTGATCTTGTCCGAAAACCGGCGCCCACTTTTCGGGACCACGCGCTCTAAAAAACGTGCTGGCCGCCGTTGATATGGATCTCGGCGCCGTTCACGTAAGACGACATTTCCGTACACAACACATAAATGATCTTCGCGACCTCGTCCGGCGTGCCGAGACGGCGCAGCGGAATCTGTTCGACGATTTTATCCGTGCCCGGCGACAGGATCGCGGTGTCGATTTCACCCGGCGCGATTGCATTCACCCGGATGCCGCGCACGCCGAAGTCCGCCGCCATTTCGCGCGTGAGCGAAGTGAGTGCTGCTTTCGAGGTGGCGTAAGCCGCGCCCGCGAAGGGATGCACGTGCGAGCCGGCAATCGAGGTTACGTTCACCACCGCGCCTTGCGTATTCTGCAACTCCTGCACGAGACCGCGCGCGAGCATGATCGGTGCGAAGAAATTTACCTGAAACACGCGCTGCCAATCCTCGAGCTGTGTTTCGATCGCGCCCAGACGCCTGCCGCTATCGCCCTTCGGCGAAATGCCGGCGTTGTTCACGAGCGCGTGCAGTTCGCCGCCGATGCGCGATTTGATTTCGTCGATCGCAGCCGTCACCGCCTTCGGATCGGCCAGATCGACCTGAATGTGATCTTCCGGCCCCGCTTCCCACGGACAGTTTTCCGGGAAGCCGTGGCGTGAGCAAGTAATCACGCGCCAGCCCGCCGAGGAAAAGCGTTTCACCGTCGCATGGCCGATGCCGCGCGATGCGCCCGTGAGCAGTAGCGTTCTTCGCTTTGCGTTTGCGTCTGTCATCTCACCCACTCACGGATAAAGCCGCGTCTTCGTCCACGTGCTGTTCGCATCCTTGCGCGCGAAACGCACGCGGTCATGCATCCGGTGCGGACGATCCTGCCAGAATTCGATCTCGGAAGGCACAATACGATAGCCGCCCCAATGCGCGGGCCGCGGCACGTCTTTGCCTTCGTATTTCTTCGTGAGTTCGGCGATCCGCGCCTCGAAGGTCGCGCGGCTGTCCAAAGGCCGCGACTGATCGCTCGCAACCGCCGCGATACGGGAACCCCATGAGCGCGAAGCGAAGTATGCGTCCGCCTCCGCGGCGGTCACGCGTTCGATCGGCCCGCGCACGCGCACCTGCCTCCGGATTGACTTCCAGTGCAGCACGAGTGCGGCTTTCGGGTTAGTGGCAAGCTCGCCGCCCTTGGCGCTCTGCTCGTTCGTATAGAAGACAAACCCGCGCGCGTCGGCCTGCTTCAAGAGCACCATCCGGACATCCGGGAGCCCGGCGGCGTCCACGGTCGCAAGCGCCATGGCGTCCGGATCGTTCGGCTCGGCCGCTATGGCCTCGGCAAACCAGGCCGCGAAAAGCGCGAAGGGATCGCTGCTTTCCGCGAAGTCACCTGAAATTAACCCTGCCATGCGCTCAATCCTGTTTGGCTCGTTTGTAACCGCTGTGGGCTGGAGTAATCGGTGCGTAAGGCGTCGTCTGGGCGAGTTCTGTCAGACACCGGCCGTCTTCCTTATCATGGAAAGACGGGCGCCCGGCTATCCGTGGCGTCGCTCCTGTCCGCGCCCGTGGCCGCTGGCCTGATCGCGATGTTCCTCGGCGGCTGCTCGATGCAGCTTTCCTCGCTGCTGCCCGGCGGCGTCAGCGATACCGGCCCGACCGTCATCCGCAACAACGCTAGCGACGAGCCGACCGGCTCGATCCCGCTGCATATGGCGAGTGCGCGCGACATTCCGATGGGGATGTCGGCAATCGACTGGCCGCACGCGCAGGCCGCACTCCGCGAGGCGCTCGCGCGCACCGACGAAGGTCCGAGCGTGCCGTGGGACAATCCGGCGAGCGGTGCCCGCGGTACCGTGACCCCGATCGCGTCCGCTTTCACCAAAGACGGCATCCCGTGCCGCAACTTCATCGCAAGCCACGTCAAAGACGGCATCGAGACCTGGTCCGAAGGCCTCGCCTGCCGCGTGAGCGCGAATATGTGGGAAGTGAAGACGGTGAAGGCGATCAAGAAGTCCTGAAGTCATTTAGACAGCCTTCCGCGTTCTCGCGCCACAGGCCGAGTCTTTCAAAAACTTTTCCGCCCTTTTTAATTTGCGCGAATGGCATAAATGCCAAGCGCGTGTGAAAGGGCGGCGCGGACGCCGGGAATTTCCGATCCCGTCACGGCCGCCTGCACTGAAGAAAAAGTGCAGACGGGTATTCACCGCTTCGAGCCCGGCTAATCCCGGCGCCCGCACACAAGTGGGTTACAGCCTATACGCGCGGCCCCCGGTGGACGTACCGATCTATCCACCGCTGACGGACCTTCTCGGCTTCGCCGTGTGCGCGTTGGCACGCGCCCGCACGAAACCGCCAGAGGAAGGTCCTGTGGCGAGCGGCAGGCTCGCCGGAGCCATCGCGACTTCAGCCGCTGCGAACGAAGTGCGTTACGCTTCGCTTCGCAGCCACCGCTCCCGGCCCGCGCACCGAACACGCCGCGCGACGCGCCCCTCGTGGGTCAGAACGCGCGCATTATCTGCGCGCTGGAGTGAGCGGGGATAGATTTTTCGAAAGATTCGCGGAAAGCATTGCCCGGAAACGAAAAAGCGCTGCCCGGAAAAAGTCTCTATCCCCGCTCAGATTGTGACCCTCAATAATTGACTACTGTAATCTAATAGATTACAGTATTTTATGATCCGCAGCTTCCGGCACAAAGGGTTGCAGCGTTACTGGACGCGAAGCGACGCCTCCGGGCTGCGGCCCGACTGGATTAGCAAGATTGGAATCATGCTCGATGCGCTGGATGCAGCGCAGGCGCCGGAAGACATGGCAATGATCGGAGCGGGCTTTCACCCGCTAAAGGGAAATCTAAAGGGGCGCTACGCGCTCAATGTATCGCGAAACTGGCGTCTGACATTCGGCTGGGACGGCAAGGACGCAATAGAAGTGGATTTGGAGGATTATCATGGCTGAACATTCGGCCCGGCGTGACCCCAACCGCGAACCCACTCATCCGGGTACGCTTTTGAACGATGTCGTGCTGCCGGCGACCGGCGAGTCCGTCATGTCGGCGGCGAAGAAGCTCGGCGTTTCGCGCCAGTTGCTTCACCGGATTCTAGCCGGACAGGCTCCAATCTCGACCGAGATGGCGTTGCGGCTCGGCAAGTTCTGCGGCAACGGCCCGAACCTTTGGCTCGGGATGCAGCAGGCTTACGATCTCTGGCACACCGAGAAGGCGATGAAAAAGACGATTGCGAAGATCGAGACGGCGAAAGAGCGGGCGGCTTAAAGCAGCTTGTCCTGCTTCTCGGTATTCTCGCGTTTCGCTTTCTTGAACACCGAAGGATCGACCCAGGGAATATGCGGGCGCTTGCCGTCGAATAATTCCTCGACGGTCAGAATCTGAATCTTCGCGAACTTACCGTGCATCGGACTTTCGTAAAGCCCGGCGGACGCGGCTTCCTTTTTCATCGGCGCAGTTGGCGCTTCGAGCGAGACCAGCACGCCGATCTTCGCCTTTTCGCGGTCCACCGTCGCGATCAAATCGCGGATCATGCCGACGCCGACATTGCCGCCACCTTTGATCGAGACGACAGCCTTCTCGGTAACTTTTCCGTCCGGCTTGAAATAGAGATAACCGTCCACACCGCCATCCGCGCCCTTGCGTCCGCCCTTGTAAGGCTGCGCTTCGACCATCGAGAGCGCCCATAATTCGAACTGATGTTTGTCGGCATTCGCAAGCGCTGCTGCACCGCCTGCATCCTTCGGAACACCAGCAACATCAAACTTGGCCTGTGGGAAAGCGTCTATCAACCGGCGCTTCACGAGACTGATCGCAAGATGCGTTACGTCGATACCGATCCAGCGGCGATTTAGTTTTTGTGCCGCGTGAACCGTGGTGCCGCAACCGCAGAACGGATCGAGGACGAGATCGCCTTCGTTAGAGGAGGCGGAGATGATGCGCTCCAGAAGCGCGAGGGGTTTTTGTGTTGGGTAGCCGAGACGCTCACGATCTTGAGATGAAATCATATCAATATCATCCCACAAACTTTGAACTGGCTTGCCCTTCAACTCTTCAAAAAAGCGTCGCCTTTGAATTCGTCCGTCCTTACTTTTTGGAAAATGTAATCGACCCTCCTTGTCCCATAACTCCATCTTTTCCTTTGATATTGCCCATCCGTTAGCTGGCGGTTTGTATCCTTTGTATTCGTAAATCAAATTTGGTCGCGGAGCTGGATTAGCAAGATCAGCAATGCGGTATCTGCGTCCTTTTTCGTCGAAATGTTTGAATGTCTTTTCAACGTAAGACATATACTCCGGATCATTAAAGCTATATTGCGGATGAAATTCTGCTTCTTCGCTTTTCACATAGAATAATATGCTGTCTGTAACCGCACCAAACTTTGTAGACTCATGCACTGTGCTAAACGTTCCGTACCGTCGCTTCCAAACTATCTCGTTTTTGAAAGTTGTTTTTCCAAAAACAGCATCCAGCAAAATTTTTAGATAGTGACTCGCCGTTGGATCGCAGTGCAGATAGAGCGACCCAGTCGGCTTCAGCACACGATGCAATTCCAAAAGCCGCACTGCCATCATCGTAAGATACGCCATCATGTCGTTCTCGTTCAGGAACGAGCGCATGGCGCGCAGCATCTCGGCGGCGTCGGTATTGCCCGACTGCATCACCTCGTCGAACGCCAGCTCCGCGTTCGGTCCCCAGTGCCAAGTATCCTCGAAGGCCTCGATCTGCGCCTGACTCTGGCCTTCATTGTCTCGCCCCCCCCCGGAGTTTTGAAGAGCACGTTGTAGGTCGCGTTCGAATTGAACGGCGGATCGAGATAAATCAGATCGACGGATTCATCCTCGATGTAGTCGCGCAGGATCGCGAGGTTGTCGCCGTAATAGAGCGTGTTGGTGCTGGGCGTTTTCCGCATCTTTCCCCCGAATCTTGTCCGACCGTACCCGCCCAGGCGCGGCCATGGAAAGCCGTGGTTTAACGGGGCGCCGTTGCGCCGCCGCACTTCCGCCCCCAAATACCGCTCAGGACCGTGTAAAACGGTTGCCTGAGAGGATTTGGAACCGTTGCGCGACCCCTATGAGGTGCTCGGTGTCGGCCGCAAGGCCACCGCCGACGAGATCAAAAAGAGCTTTAGGAAGCTCGCCAAGAAGCACCACCCGGACTCCAACAAAGGAGACCCGAAGGGCTCCGCGCGCTTCAACGAGATCAACACGGCCTACGAAATTCTCGGCGACGAGAAAAAACGCGCCCAGTTCGACGCAGGCGAGATCGACTCGGAAGGCAAACAGCGCGGGTTCAATTTCGACCCGCGCCAACAAGGCGGCTTCGGACAGGGACAAGGCTTTCCGGGCGGCGAAACGATTTTCGAAACCTTCTCCTATGGTCCCGGCGGATTTCAGCGCCGTGGTTCGCGCGGCGGGCCGCGGCCGCAGGCGGGCGGCTTCGAGGATATTTTAAGCGGCATCTTCGGCGGACGCGCGCAGCCCGAGACCGCCTACGAGGAATTCGATCAGGCGCGCGGCAAGGGCGCGGACGCGGCACTTACGGTCAGCGTCTCGCTGGAAGAAAGCGTCTCCGGCACGAAGAAGCGCGTGACGTTGCCTTCCGGCAAGGAAGTGGAAGTCGCGATCCCTGCTGGCGTCATCGAAGGCCAGCAGATCCGCCTGCGCGGGCAAGGCTTCCCAGGTGCCCTTCCCGGCGATGCGATCGTCACGATCCGCCTCGCAGCACACCCCGATCTCAAGATCGAGGGTATGAACCTCCGCGCGGAAGTTTCGGTGCCGCTCGAAGACGCGATCCTCGGCGGCTCGGTCAGGGTTCCGACACTCTCCGGCGCGGTCGATCTGAAAATCCCGCCGCGCACCTCCGGCGGGCGCACCTTCCGCCTCAAGGGCAAAGGCCTGCCGCAGAAAAATGCCGAGCCGGGCGACCTCCTCGTCTCGCTCAATATCGCGCTGCCCGAGGGGGCGGATGCGGAACTCGAAGCGCTCGCAAAGAAGCTGAAGGAACGCGGTTAAGCGCTTCTTCGTCATGCCCGGCCTTGTGCCGGGCATCCACGCCTCTCACGCCTCACCGCAGCTAAGGCGTGGATGGCCGGGACGAGCCCGGCCATGACGAGAATTTTTAGCGTTTCGCATCGTTACAAGCCGTGAAGCTATCGCGTCTTGAAGCCCGTCCCGGCCCCATGTCATACAAAATCCGCCCCACTCAGGCAGGGGCGTATGGCGTAGCCGGGGGCAAAGAATGAGCGATACCAGCGGGCTGATGCGCGGAAAGCGCGGGCTCATTTTCGGCATCGCGAACAACCGCTCGCTCGCCTATGGCATCGCCAAGGCCTGCGCCGATGCCGGCGCGCAACTCGCCCTCACCTATCAGGGCGACGCGCTCCGCAAGCGCGTGGAGCCGATTGCCGCCGACCTCGGCGCGAAAGTCGCGGGTCATTGCGACGTCACCGATCCTGCCACCATCGACGCCGTGTTCGAGGCGAGCGACCGGCTGATCGGCGATCTCGACTTCGTGGTTCACGCGATTGCGTTTTCGGACAAGTCGCAGCTCGACGGCCGTTACGTCGATACCACGGCCGATAACTTCAACATGACGCTTGCGATCTCCTGTTACTCCTTCACCGCCATCGCGCAGCGCGCGGAAAAGCGTATGCCGCGCGGCGGTGCGCTGACCACGCTCACGTATTACGGCGCAGAGAAATGGATGCCGCATTACAACGTGATGGGCGTCGCTAAAGCGGCGCTGGAATCCAGCGTGCGTTATCTCGCGGCCGATCTCGGCCCGAAAAATATCCGCGTGAATGCAATTTCCGCGGGGCCGGTGAAGACGCTCGCGGCATCCGGTATAGGCGACTTCCGCTACATTCTGAAGTGGAACGAATACAACACGCCGCTGCGCCGGAACGTCTCGAACGAAGAAGTCGGCGCGAGCGCGCTCTATCTGATGTCCGATCTCGGGCGCGGCGTGACCGGCGAAATCCTGCACGTCGATGCGGGCTACCATGTCGTCGGCATCAAGAATCCCGACGCGCCGGACATGACGATCAATACCAAAAACGGCGACAAGGAATGACCGTCCTTATCGCGGGCGGCGGCATCGGCGGGCTCGCGCTCGCGCTGAGCCTGCACCAGATCGGCGTCAAATGCCGCGTCTTCGAAAGCGTGAAAGAGATCAAGCCGCTCGGCGTCGGTATCAACGTCTTACCCCATGCGTGCCGCGAACTGATCGAACTCGGACTGCAAGACGAACTCGAACGCACCAGCGTGCGCACGTCCGAGCTCGCCTATTTCTCGAAGCACGGCAATAAAATCTGGTCCGAGCCGCGCGGACTGGAGGCCGGTTACAAGTGGCCGCAATATTCGATCCACCGCGGCGAATTGCAGTTCATCCTCCTGCACACGGCAATTCAGCGTCTCGGGAAAGAGAACGTGATCACCGGCCACCACGTCTCGCACTGGGACGAAACGCCGGACGGTGTGCGCGCATATTTTACCGGCAAGGACGGCACAACAATCGGCAGCGAAGACGGTTCGCTCCTGATCGCCTGCGACGGCATTCACTCCGCGATCCGAACTAGGCTTCTGCCGGACGAAGGACCGCCGCTCTGGAGCCGCAGAATTCTCTGGCGCGGCGTGACGCTGGCGAAGCCATTTATGAGCGCCAGCTCAATGATTATGGCGGGCTACCCGCAGGTGAAGTTTGTCGCCTATCCGATTTCGCGGCCGGACGAGCGCGGCCAGCAGATGATCAACTGGATCGCGGAGCGTGAATTCGCGGAAGACTACGAGTGGCGCCGGGAAGACTACAATCGCGCGGCGAAGCTCGAAGAATTTGCGCCGTGGTTCGAGGAATGGAATTTCGGCTGGCTCGATGTGCCGGGCCTGATCCGCGATGCGGAGTATTGCTTCGAGTATCCGCTGGTGGACCGCGATCCGCTGGAGCGCTGGACACATGGCCGCGTCACGCTGCTCGGTGACGCCGCGCATCCGATGTACCCGATCGGCTCCAACGGTTCTTCGCAGGCGATTTTGGATGCGCGCGTGCTGGCGCGCGAAATCCAGGCGAAGGGCGAGACCACGGCCGCGCTCGACGCCTATGAAGCCGAGCGGCGTCCTGCGACTTCGCAACTCGTGTTGCTCAACCGCGGCAACGGGCCCGAGCGTGTGATGCAGATGGTCGAGGAGCGCGCACCCAACGGCTTCAATGTTGTGACCGACGTTCTTTCCAGGGAAGAACTCGAAGAGGTCGCGAACAATTACAAGCGGGTTGCCGGGTTTCAGGTCGAGGCGCTGAATGCGAAGCCCGCGATCGTGCAGCCGCGCGCGACGGTTGCGGCTCAAGCGTCGTAGCGATAGCGCTTTACCGCCGCTTCATCCCATTCGATGCCGGCGCCGGGACGGGACGGTATTTCCAGATTTCCGTCCGTGAGCTTGAACGGCTCGGCAAGAATTGGATCGGCCCAGTCCTGCCACTCCAGCCAATGCGCGGTTTCGGTGACGCGCAGGAGATGCGCTGAGAATTCCGGATAGAGATGGGAAGACATTTCGATCCCGGCCGCACCGCAGATCGCCGCCGCGCGCAGCCAGCCGGTGACGCCGCCGATGCGCATTAAATCCGGCATTACATAGTCGCCCGCGCCGGCGGCGAGCGCCTGATGCAGCGAGCGCGGGCCGTAGAAATTCTCGCCGAGCTGCAGAGGCGTCTTCAATTCGCTGCGCAAGCGGCTGTAGCCTTCGAGATTGTTGTAGGTGATGGGCTCCTCGAACCAGTAAAGCCCCTCGCCGTCGAGCGCGTGGCAGCGGTGCAGCGCATCGCCGAAACTAAGACCCTGATTGAAGTCCACCATGAGTTTGATTTCGTTGCCCGCTCCCGAGCGCACCGCTTCGATCGCCAATAGATCGTCTGCGACACGCTCGCGCCCGAGCCGCAGTTTCAAACCCATGAAGCCGCCCTCACCGACAAGTGCCGCGGCCTCCTCTTTCAGTTTTGCTACATCCGTTAGCCAGAGTGCGTTGCTATTATAGGCACGCACGCTGCCCAGCGAACCGCCGAGGAAGTTTGCCAGCGGCATATTCGCCGCCTTCGACATTGCATCCCATGCCGCCATGTCGAGACCGGAAACCGCGATCATCGACATACCCTCATAGCCGACGAGATTGAGCGAACGGTGCATCGCCTGAAAATCGTCGATGGGATGAATCTTCTTTCCGATGCGCTGCGCCGCCAAATCGTGAAGTAAAGGCACAAGATAACGCGCGGCATTTTTCAGATAAGGCTCCAGATACGCGCGGCCGGTGACGCCTTCCTCGGTATTCAGGTCGATCAGAATGATCGGCCAATGCTCGAAGAGGCCCACCTTGGAGACCACCGGGCGGCCCAGCGGCACCGAGACGGCACGCACATCAACGGATCGAAACGTGAGTTTCTCGAAGCGCATCTTCGTTTCCCCCAAGCAGCCGCATTCAATCGCAGGGGGAAATGTTGTAAATACACTATACGGTATACATACGAGGAAGGCTTATGCCCCGGTCTTCGGAAACCACGCGCAAACAAATTCTCGATGCCGCCTACAAGCTGTTCCGGCGGCAGGGCTATTCGCGCGTCAGCATCGACGAAATCGCTAAAGCCGCGAAACTCACCAAGAAAACGCTTTACTATCATTTCGAGAGCAAGGACGCGCTGCTCGCCGCCGTGCTGGAAGCGCAGAGCGAACTCGCGCTCGAGGCCTTCCGCAGCTTCGCCGGAGAACTTAAAGGCTCGCCCGCTGCCATCGTCGATGCGCTATTCAAAGACCTGCAAGTCTGGTCCGACACGCCGCGCTGGGCTGGCTCCGGCTTCACCAGGCTTGTGATCGAGCTTGCAGACCTGCCCGGCCATCCCGCCCGCAAGATCGCGCGCAGGCATAAAGCCGGGCTTGAAAACCATTTTGCTGAACTCCTTGCGAAATCCGGCGCACGTGCCCCCAAGGAAGCGGCCCGCGAAATCTGGCTGCTTTCGGAAGGTGCGATTTCACTGATCCTTGTGCACGGCGACCGCGGTTACGCAGCGGCAGCCGCAAAAGCCGCGCGGAAACTTCTCGCAACGCCTGCCCGCATTCCGCCGCGCGGCAAGTAGTTAACGCCCGCGCGGTTTGACCGCGCCGCGCCGCGCTCCTACAAGCTGCGCACCGGGTAAATAGCAATGTCGCACAACACTTTCGGCCATCTCTTCCGCGTGACCACCTTCGGCGAAAGCCACGGGGTTGCGATCGGCTGCGTGGTAGATGGCTGCCCGCCCCGCATTCCACTAAAGGCCGAAGACATCCAGGCCGACCTCGACCGCCGCCGGCCGGGACAATCGCGTTTCGTGACACAGCGCCGCGAGCCGGATGCGGTGAAAATTCTGTCAGGCACCTATGTCAACGAAGAAGGCATGGAATTGACGACGGGTACGCCGATTGCGCTCCTGATCGAAAACGTGGATGCGCGCTCGAAGGACTATTCCGAGATCGCGAGCAAATATCGCCCCGGCCACGCCGACTATACCTATGACATGAAGTACGGCCTCCGCGATCCGCGCGGCTCGGGCCGGGCATCCGCGCGCGAGACCGCGTCGCGCGTCGCGGCCGGCGCCGTCGCGCGCAAGATCATTCCGGACGTAAAAGTCCGCGGTGCGTTGGTGCAGATGGGCGAGATCGAAATCGACCGCGGCAACTGGGACTGGAAAGAAACCTCCAACAATCCGTTCTTCTGCCCTGACGCGAAGGCCGCGAAGAAAATGGAAGACTATCTCGACGGCATCCGCAAGAACGGATCGTCGATCGGGGCCGTGATCGAGGTCGTCGCGGAAAATGTGCCGGCGGGTCTCGGTGCGCCGATTTACGCAAAGCTCGACGCCGAGCTTGCGGCTGCCATGATGAGCATCAATGCGGTCAAGGGCGTCGAGATCGGCGCCGGATTCGCGGCGGCGAAACTTACCGGCGAACAGAACGCGGACGAAATGCGCGCGGGCAATAACGGCCCGGTGTTTCTCTCGAATAACGCGGGCGGGATTCTCGGCGGCATTTCCACCGGCGCGCCGGTTGTCGCGCGCTTCGCGGTGAAGCCGACTTCTTCCATTCTGACTTCGCGCGACACGGTGGACCGCTATGGCGCGGAAACGGAAGTTTCGACCAAAGGCCGTCACGACCCCTGCGTCGGCATCCGCGCGGTACCGATCGGCGAAGCGATGATGGCCTGCGTGATCGCCGACCAGTTCCTGCGCCATCGCGGACAGGTCGGCATGACTTCCGACTGGCCGTTCCCGAAGAAGAAGTAAGCATGAACGCCGCCGAACAGAGCCGTGTCGAGAAGGCCATTGCCGCATTTGCGCGCGGCGAGATCGTGGTCGTTACCGATGACGACGACCGCGAGAACGAGGGCGATCTTTTCGTCGCCGCTTCGCTCTGCACGCCGGAAAAGATGGCGTTCATCGTGCGGCACACGTCCGGCATCGTCTGCGCGCCGCTGACGGTGACGGAAGCGCACCGGCTCAATCTCAACCCGATGGTCGCGAACAATGACGCGCCGCATACGACCGCCTTCACGGTATCGGTCGATGCCAAGCACGGCACCACGACCGGCATCTCCGCCGAGGAACGCACCACCACCGTGCGCGCACTTGCAAACGGCAATATGGGCGCCGCCGATTTCGTACGGCCCGGCCACATATTCCCGCTGATCGCACGCGAAGGCGGCGTATTGATGCGCACCGGGCACACCGAGGCCTGTGTCGATCTCTGCAAGCTTGCGAACCTGCCTCATGTCGGCGTGATTTCGGAACTTGTGAACGACGACGGCACGGTGATGCGCGGCGCGCAGGTCTCTAGCTTCGCCGAGAAACACAAACTGGCGCAGCTCTCGGTCGCCGACCTCATCGCCTATCGGCAGACGCGCGAAAAACTCGTTTCCCGCGTCTCAGAATTTCCGGTGCAGAGTGAGATCGGTATGCTGACGGGCTATGCCTTCACGACACCGTTCGACGAGACGCATCACATCGCTTTCGTTTACGGCAAGATCGGCGACGGAAAGAACATCGTAGCTAGACTGCACCGCGCCGACGTAATCGGTGACGTGATCGGCGGCGGCGGAGTGATCCACAAGGCACTTGCCCGCTTCAAGGCCGAAGGCCGCGGCGTACTGATTTATCTGCGCGACGGTACCGCCGGCGTGCCGGTCGTGAAGCCCGGCGAGAAGACCGACTCGACCGAAGCGCAGCGCGCGGAACAATGGCGCGAAATCGGCGTCGGCGCGCAGATTTTGCGCGACCTCGGCATTTCGTCGATCCGTCTGCTCGCCTCGCGCACCCGCACTTACGTGGGCCTTGCGGGTTTCGGCATCGAGATCGTATCGACCGAATCTCTGGACGGCTGATCCACAACCCTCGCCTGCCTGCCCGTTTCGTGCCACCTTTTGCATGGCTAATCCTTCAGGCGGAGGATTCTGGCGATGCGTGCTTTCGGCATTCTCCTTGCGGCATCGTGCATGGCGCTGTTCTCGGCGCTTCTCGCGCTTCCTTCACGCGCGGGCGCGCCGATCCACGTCGATGTCGAACTCGTGCTTGCGGTCGACATTTCCTATTCGATGGATTTCGACGAGCTTGCGCTTCAGCGCGAAGGCTACATCACCGCGCTGACTTCCGCCGAGTTCGTCAACGCGTTGCTTGGCGGCGGGCACGGCAAGATTGCGCTGATCTATGTCGAATGGGCCGGCACGCACGAGCAGACCGTCGTGGTGCCGTGGACGCTGATCGACGGCAAGGCGGCGGCGGATGCTTTCGCGGCGAAGCTGGCTGCGGCGCCCGTGCGGCGGACCTACCGCACCTCGATTTCCGGCGGGCTGATTTTTTCCGCCGCGCAGTTCGGCACATCCGATTTCAAGGGCGTGCGCCGCGTGATCGACATTTCCGGCGACGGCACCAACAACCAAGGACCGCTGATCGAACCGACGCGGGATGAGATCGTCAAGAAAGGCATCATCATCAACGGGCTGCCCTTGATGCTGAAGGCGCCTACCGGCTCGATGCTCGATATCAACGATCTGCACGTCTATTACGAGGACTGCGTGATCGGCGGCACCGGCTCGTTCGTGATCCCGGTGCGCGACCGCGCGCAATTCGTGAGCGCCGTGCGGCAGAAACTCATTCTGGAAGTTTCCGGCATCACCCCACCTTCGATTGCAAAAAAGCTACCGGCAGCCAGTCCGCCGCGCGTCTCCTGCACCATCGGCGAACAGATGTGGATGCAAAGGTGGGGGAATTGAAAGCTGTCATTCCGTGGCGCGAGCGCTAGCGAGCGAACCCGGAATCCAAAGCCGCAAACTGAATCTTTTCCGTGTTGCCCTGGATTCCGGATCGCGCCTACGGCGCGTCCGGAATGACAACAAAGTCAGCGCCAGAAGGTACCGACAAGTTCTATGTGCGGTGAATACTGGAACTGATCGACCGGGGTGACTTCAAGAAGCTTGTAGCCGCCCGCCGTAAGAAGCCCTGCATCGCGTGCAAAACTGTCTGCGTCGCAGGACACATAAGCAATTTTTTTCACCTTCGATTTGGCAAGCTCGCGCGCCTGCGTCTCCGCACCCTGCCGCGGCGGATCGAGCACGACGAAATCGACTTTCTTCAATTCGTCGGCGACAAGCGGCCAGCGGAACAGATCGCGCGCCGCTGCTGTCACCGGCTTCAGGCCCGGTGCTTTCGCGGCGGCTCGCAGAGCCTGAATCGAAGGCTCGTGATTATCGAAGGCCGAGACTTTCACTTTGCTTGCGAGGCGCAACGCGAACGTGCCGATGCCGGAGAAAAGATCGACCGCTGACTTGGTATCGTCCGCGGCCTGCATCACCTTCTCTGCCAACACGCGTTCGCCTTCCGCGGTCGCCTGTAAGAACGGCGCGGGCGGAAGGTTCACGCGCACACTGCCGGCAAGATGCGTGGGCACTTGCAACTGTGCGAGCGGCTCGCCGTGCAAGGAAATGCGCAAGATTTTCTTTTCGGCGGCGAACGAAACGATCTTCGATTCAACCGGCTTTGCGAGTTTGCCCGGCCCGCGAATATCGAGGTCCAGTCCGCGCTCGGTCACGGTGAAATGTAGATCGATCGGTTTGCCTGCCGCGAGTAATATCTTCGTAAGTTCCCGCGCAATGGGGAGCGCCGCTTCCAGTTCCGGCGCCAGCACGGGGCACTCCTCCAGATCGACGATCTCGTGCGAGCGGCGCTTGGCAAAACCGACCGCTTCCTTCTTCGCGCCGCGGCCTGAATGAAACACCGCGCGAATTCTTCCCTTCCCGTAAGCGGGAATCGTCGCGGCGACCTCCGCGCTTACACCCTCGCGCGCGAGCGCTTCGACCACGAGATTGCGCTTCCAGGTAAGGTACGGCCCCGCCTTCCAGTGTTCGAGCGCGCAGGCGCCGCATTCGCCGAAATGGCGGCACGCGGGCGCAATACGATCCGCGCTTTGCTCGATGATTTTCAGAAGCGTTCCGCGCTCGCCGTCACGCGTAATTTCCACGCGCTCGCCCGGCAAGCTGTAGGCGACATGGACGCGGCCATTCGCGGCATTGGCCACGCCATCGCCCTGACGGCCGATGGAATCGATTAGGACTTCTTCGCTCATTGGCTGAGCAATAGCGGCTGAATCACTCCGCAGGAAGCGGCTTCGATGTGAAGTGCTGTTCGGCCTTCGGGGCTTCGGGGATATAGCCGCGCGCGGTCAGCAAATGGAAGCGGGTGACCAGCAGAATGCAATAGACGATCAGCCCGATCGTGAAGCCGATCCAGACGCCGGTAACGCCAAACCCTAGCGGAAATGCCAGCGCATAAAGCGAGCCAAAGCCGACGACCCAAAAGCTGAACGCCGCGAATATGAGCGGAATCCTGGTGTCGCTCAGCCCGCGAAGCGCACCCGCCATCGCAGTCTGCACGCCGTCGGCAATGAAGAAGGTTGCGCCAAGCAGCAGAAGCCACGAAGCAATCGAGATGATCTGCGCGGCATCTTTCATGCTTGGGTCCATGAAGAACGCCGGCAGTTCGGCACGGAACACGACGACGATGACGGTCATGATCGTCATGAAACCGAACGCGAGCCCCAGCGCCACGAAGCCAGCGAGACGCGCGCCCGCGGGATTCTTCCGGCCCGCTTCCTGACCGACGCGTACCGTCGCGGCTAACGCAATGCCGAACGGGATCATGAACAGGATCGCCGCGATCTGGAGCGCAATCTGGTGCGCCGCCAGCGCATTCGCGCCGAACAGACCAATCATCAGACCCGCGCCGCCGAACAAGCCGTATTCGAGCAGGAACGTCATCGACATCGGAATGCCGATCGCGACCAGCTGCTTCATCAGGTGGCCGTCGTAGCGCCAGAAGCGGCCGAGCACTTTGTACTTTTTGAACGGATGCTGCGAATAGCAAACCCAGAGTGCTGCCGCGCACATACCGAGATTGACGACCGTGGTCGCGACACCCGCGCCTAAGATTCCGAGTTGCGGCGCGCCGTAAGCGCCGAAGATCAAGACATAAGCGATGACAAAATTCGCGGGCACCGCCGCAAGCGTGATCCAAAACGCAGGCTGCGGTTTATTCACCGCGCCCATGAAGCCGCGCAGCGCAATGAACCACCACGCCGGAATGAGCGACCAGGCAAGGCCCATCAGATACTCGTGCGCGAGTGCCGCCGTCTTCGGCTGCTGCCCCAGCGCGAGCAGAAGTTCCTCGCCCCAAAGCTGGCCGAGCGAGAGCGGAATGCCGAGGATCGTCGCGGCCCAGAGTCCGACGCGAAGCGAGCGGCGCACCATGCGCGGTTCGCGCGCACCGAAAGCCTGTGCAGCTAACGGCGCCACCGCAGAGGTCAGCCCCATGCCGAAAACGAACGCCGTGAAAAGAATAACGTGCGCAAGTGCTGCGGCTGCTATCGCCTCGCCACCGAGACGCCCTACCAGCGCGAGGTCGGTCGTCATCATCGCGACCTGACCGAGCTGCGTCAGCGCGATCGGCAGCGCGAGCTTCACCGTCTCGGTCAGCTCAACGCGCCAAGGGCTCTTGCCGGCCGGCAGTGTTCCGGCGGCGGATATGGGGTTCATGCCGTGCATGGGATGCGGGAGTTCTAGCTCATCTTACGGCGATTAAAAGGCGTACCTGCCTCGCACATGGACTGCGAAGGATGAATGACGCCTGAAGACGCTACGGCACCAGCAAACTGCGCAAGAAAAGCAAAGTCTGACTGATGTCATTCCGGACGCCGCATAGCGGCGATCCGGAATCCAGGGCGACAATGCAACGCTTTAGCATAAAGCTCTGGATTCCGGGTTCGCGAGCTTCGCTCACGCCCCGGAATGACAGTCGGAGCGCTTAGTGCTCGGCGTAAAGCAGGAACTCGGCATTGCCGTCGCCACCCAGGATCGGTGACGGAATGGTGCCGCGAAGCCGCCAGCCCTGTCTGCCGACCAGTAATTCTACGCGCTGGCAAACGGCCATGTGGACTTCCGCGTCGCGCACGATCCCCTTCTTCACGTGCTCGCGGCCGGCCTCGAATTGCGGCTTGATCAGCGCGATCAATTCCGCGTGGGGTGCCGCAAACTGGAGCGCTTTCGGAAGTACGAGCTCGAGCGAGATGAAACTCACGTCGATCACAATCAGCCGCGCTTCATTCGGGACGCCGGCATCTTCAAGTTTGCGGATGTCGGTCTGTTCCAAGGATACGACGCGCGGGTCGTGCTTCAGGCGCGGGTGCAGTTGGTCCTTGCCGGTATCGACCGCATAAACCTTGGCCGCGCCGCGCGTGAGCAGCACTTCGGTGAAGCCGCCGGTCGAGGCGCCGACATCGAGGCAGGTCTTTCCATGCGGATTCACTTTGAAATAATCGAGCGCCGCTTCCAGCTTTAACCCGCCGCGAGAAACGTAAGGATATGCGGGACTTGCACTGATTTCCGCATCTTCCGCGAGGAGTTGAGACGCCTTACGTACCGAATCACCGGCGGCAGTTACGTTACCCGCCTCGATCGCGGCCTGCGCCTTGGCACGGCTCTCAAACAGGCCGCGCGCGACCAGCAACTGATCGGCGCGCATCGTTTTTTTCATGGAAGCGATTTAGGCGCGGCGCGGCCGAAGAAGACTGGCTTCGTCCTTGCCGAATGCCGAAAGCGCGGATGCGACGATGCCCCGCGCGTCGAGGCCCGCCTGCTCGTACATTTTCGCGGGCGTGTCGTGGTCCTGGAAAATATCCGGCAGCACCATCGGGCGGATTTTCAGGCCGTAATCGAGCGCGCCTTCGCGCGCCAGCAATTCGAGCACGTGGCTGCCGAAACCGCCGACCGAGCCTTCTTCGATCGTAATCAGCACTTCGTGCTCGCGCGCGAGCCTGAGCACGAGATCGCGGTCGAGCGGCTTTGCGAACCGCGCATCCGCAACGGTCGTCGAAAAACCGAGGGCTGCGAGTTCGTCCGCTGCGCGCAGACATTCGGAAAGACGCGCGCCGAGCGAGAGGAGCGCGACCTTGTTGCCTTCGCGGATCACGCGGCCCTTGCCGATTTCCAGCGGGACGCCTTCGGCAGGAATCTGCACGCCCGTGCCCTCGCCGCGCGGAAAACGAAACGCGGACGGGCGGTCGTTAATCGCTGCCGAAGTCGCGACCATGTGCACGAGTTCGGCTTCGTCCGCCGCCGCCATCACCACCATGTCCGGCAGGCAGGCGAGATAGGCGACATCGAAAGAGCCGGCATGGGTCGCGCCGTCGGCGCCGACAAGACCCGCACGGTCGATTGCAAAGCGCACCGGCAATTTCTGGATCGCGACATCATGTACGACCTGATCGTAGGCGCGCTGCAGGAAGGTCGAATAAATCGCGGCAAAGGGCTTATAGCCTTCAGCAGCAAGACCGGCCGCGAACGTCACGGCGTGTTGCTCGGCAATGCCGACGTCGAAGGTGCGCGAGGGAAACGCTTTCCCAAAAATGTCGAGGCCGGTACCGGACGGCATCGCAGCCGTGATCGCGACGATCTTGTCGTCCTTCTTCGCCTCTTTCACGAGGCTCTCGGCGAAAACTTTGGTGTAGCTCGGCGCGCTCGCCTTTGATTTTGCTTGCGCGCCAGTCGCGACATCGAACTTCACGACGCCATGATATTTGTCGTCGGAAGCCTCCGCGGGAGCGTAGCCCTTACCCTTCTGCGTAACCACGTGAACGAGCACCGGACCCGGCTCGTTATCACGCACGTTTTTCAGCACAGGAAGCAGATGATCGAGGTTATGGCCGTCGATCGGGCCGATGTAACTGAAGCCGAGTTCCTCGAACAGCGTGCCGCCGGTGATATAGCCGCGCCAGTGCTCGATGCCGCGCGTGATCATGTCGTCGAGGCGTTTCGGCAGTTTCGCGGTGACTTTTTTGCCGGTGGTGCGCAACGCGTTAAAGGTGCGGCCCGAAATCAGACGCGAGAAATAAGCCGACATCGCACCGACCGGCGGCGCAATGGACATATCATTGTCGTTCAAGACCACGATCAGACGGCTGCCGGCAGCGCCTGCATTATTCATTGCCTCATAGGCCATGCCGGCGGACATCGCGCCGTCGCCAATCACGCAAACTACGTTGCGTTGCTCGCGCTTGAGGTCGCGCGCAATCGCCATGCCGAGACCGGCCGAGATCGAAGTGGACGCGTGGGCGGCACCGAACGGATCGTATTCGCTCTCGGAGCGCTTGGTGAAGCCGGACAAGCCGCCGCCCATGCGCAGCGTGCGGATGCGGTCGCGGCGCCCGGTCACGATCTTGTGCGGATAAGCCTGATGGCCGACGTCCCAGATCAGCCGGTCGTGCGGCGTATCGAAAATGTAATGCAACGCGACGGTCAGTTCGACCACGCCGAGTCCCGCGCCGAGATGGCCGCCGGTGACGGAGACCGCGTCGATGGTTTCAATACGCAACTCATCCGCAAGCTGGCGCAGCGATGACTCCGGCAACACACGGAGCTGGTCCGGCGTATCGACGGTATCTAGCAGCGGCGTGCGGGATTTCGGTCGGTCGGTCATTGCAGACGAAATATCAGCATTTTTCGAGGCTTATACAAGGCGAGCCTTGCCGCAGGACAAGCCCTTGGGAGGCTTGGCGCTTCGCGAGGCCGTGTTCAATCCTGATCCAGCGGCGTGGAACCCGTGGGCTTGCCCTTGGCGTCGAGCGCGATCTTCTCGACCCGCGCTTCGGCGTCTTTCAGGAGCACGTCGCAGCGCTTTTTCAGCACCTCGCCACGCTCGTAGATCTTGATCGAATCTTCGAGCGGAACATTGCCGCTCTCGAGCTTGCCGACAATCTGTTCGAGCTCGGCCATCGCCTTCTCAAAAGGCATCGCGGCGACATCGCCATTTGTGTCTTTGGTGTCTTTGGCCATTCGCAAAAATTCCGTTCAGGCGCGCATCAGCGCGCGGACATGAGCGCCCGCCGAACGGGCGAGCCCTTCCAGATCATAGCCGCCTTCGAGGAGAGAGACGACCCTGCCTTTGGCGTGCTTGTCGGCGAGATCCATCAGCTTGCTGGTGACCCAGGCAAAATCCTCTTCAACGAGATTGAGGTTCGCCAGCGGATCGTTCCTGTGCGCGTCGAAGCCCGCCGAGATCACGACCAGATCGGGCTGGAAATTATTGATGCGCGGTAGGATCACGCTCTCGAAGGCCTCCCTGAACTGGGTACCGCCGTCGCCGGAGGAAAGCGGTGCATTCACGATGGTGTTCTGCGCGCCGGTTTCGTTCTTCGCGCCGGTGCCGGGGTAAAGCGGCATCTGGTGCGTGGATGAATAGAGCACTGTCGGGTCGTTCCAGAAAATATCCTGTGTGCCGTTGCCGTGGTGTACGTCGAAGTCGATAATCGCGACACGCTCGGCGCCGTGCTTTTTCTGTGCGTGGCGCGCGGCAATCGCGGCGTTGTTAAAAAAACAAAACCCCATCGGCGTCGCGGTCTCGGCGTGATGGCCCGGCGGGCGCATCATGACGAAGGCATTGCTCGCTTTGCCATTGAACACTTCATCGACGGCGTAGATTCCGCCGCCGACCGCGCGCATGATCGGCTCCCAGCTTTTTGCGGAAAGCACCGTGTCGCCGTCGATCCGCACCGCGCCTTCTTCGGGCACGACTTCGCGCAGCTTCTCGGCATATTCCATCGGATGCGCGAGCGAGACCGCGTCTAACGGCGCCAGCGGCGCTTCCTCGCGCGCGAGCATCGAATAAGCCGCTCTGCCGAACTCTTCGTTCAGCGCACGAATGCGGTCCGCCCGCTCGGGATGGCCGAGCGGGGTTGCGTGATTGAGCGCGGAAGGATGCGTGAGTAAGAGCGTGGTCATTGTCTAGTTTTCTTGCCCGATATTAGCCTGCTGCTTTGAGCGGAGCCAAGCTCACGCCCGCGGGCGCAGGAATATTGTCGGGAACAAAAAAGTCCACCTGCAAGGACTGCGCGGGATTGACGCGATATTTGTCGAAATCGCCGATCCCCTCGCCTGCAAGGAAATTGTCGTCGATCAGAAAGTTCCCGGAAAATTCGCGTGACGGCTTCTCGAAAATGCGCACGGCGGCATCGGCGAGAATGTCCGGCGTGCGGCTCCGCTGCATCAGCGCATCGCCGCCAAGCAGATTATTCACCGCCGCGGTCGCAATCGTGGTGCGCGGCCAGAGCGCGTTGACCGCAATGCCCTTCGACTTCAGTTCGCCGGAAAGGCCGAGCACGACGAGGCTCATGCCGTATTTCGCCATGGTGTAGCCGGTGTGCGGCGCAAACCACTTCTGCTGCATATCGAGCGGCGGCGACATCATCAGGATATGCGGGTTCTTCGCTTTTTCCAGAAATGGGATTGCGAATTTCGAGACGACGAACGTGCCGCGCGTATTGATCTGATGCATCAGATCGAAGCGCTTCATGTCGAGTTGCGTTGTGGGGAGCAACTGGATCGCGCTCGCATTGTTGATGACAATGTCGATACCGCCGAACTTGTCGGCAGTTTTCTTCATTGCTTCGTTGACATTCACTTCGTCGCGCACGTCCACCACTAGCGGCAGCGCCTTGCCGCCAGCCTTCTCGATTTCTTCCGCGGCGGAATGAATCGTGCCCGGCAGTTTCGGATGCGGCGTATCGGTTTTCGCTGCGACCGCGATGTTCGCGCCGTCTTTCGCGGCTTTCAGCGCAATCGCAAGACCGATGCCGCGCGAGGCGCCGGTGATGAAAAGCGTTTTACCCTTGAGCGACATGACGACTCCTTACGCGACCATGATTGAATCGGTGTACGATACGGAAGCCGCACCTTCGGTAACGGTAAGCTCCAAACCCTCGGCTTGCGTGCAAAGATTTTCCGCGAAGAAGCGCGCGATTGCGACGCGGGCTGCTGGCTTGCCTTCCATACGTTCCGCGAGTGCCGCTTGCGCCAGATAAGCGCCGCCGGACGCAAGACCGAACAGCTTCTGATAGGGGGTCGCGCCCGCCAGCGCTTCGGCCTGATCGCGGTTCATCGCCTCGAGCATATATTTCGTCGCGCGCTCCAAGGCGTCGAGCGCTTCGTTCAGGCGCTGTGCGGTTTTGCCGAAGGCCGGATCGTTAGACTTTGCGACTTCGCTCGCCGTGTTGCGGTATTCGGCAAGCACGCGCTTAAACGTCTCACCGCCGCTCTGGCCGATCTTGCGGCCAACCAAGTCAATGGCCTGAATGCCGTTGGTGCCTTCATAAATCGCGAGGATTCGCGCGTCGCGCATATGCTGCGCAGCACCTGTTTCTTCGATGAACCCCATGCCGCCATGCACCTGCACGCCGAGGGACGCGACTTCGCTGCCCACGTCGGTCGAGAAAGACTTCGCAACCGGCGTGAGCAGGCTCGCTTCTTCGTACGCCGCCTGCTTTGCCGCCGGGTCACTCGTATTGTTCGCGCGGTCCAACGCGGAAGCCGTACGGAGACAAATCGCACGCGAAGCATTGGTCAGTGCACGCATGGTCATCAGCATCCGCTTCACGTCCGGATGTTCGCCGATAGGGCTCAGATCTTTTGCGCCCGGCGCCTTGCCCTGCTTGCGGTCGTGCGAGAATTGCAATGCCTGCTGCGTCGCGCGCTCGGCAATCGCGACGCCCTGCACGCCGACGCCGAGGCGGGCGTTGTTCATGATCGTGAACATACAGGCGAGACCTTTGTTCTCCTCGCCGATCAGCCAGCCGGTCGAGCCGCCTTCGTCGCCATGAACCATGACGCAGGTCGGCGAGCCATGCAGGCCGAGCTTGTGTTCGATCGATGCGCAATACACGTCGTTACGCGGCCCAAGCGTGCCGTCCTTGTTCACGAGAAACTTCGGCACGAGAAAAAGCGAAAGACCTTTCGTGCCCGCAGGCGCGTCATTCATCCGCGCCAGCACGAAGTGAACGATGTTGTCGGTCAGATCGTGCTCGCCGTAGGTGATGAAAATCTTGGTGCCGGAAATCTTGTAGGTGCCGTCAGGCTGTTTCACGGCCTTGGTGCGGAGGTTCGAGAGGTCCGAACCCGCGTGCGGCTCGGTGAGCTGCATGGTGCCGGTCCATTCGCCGCTCGTCATTTTCGCCAGATAGATGTCTTTCAATTCCTTCGAGCCATGCGCCTCGAGTGCGTCCGCTGCGGCGACCGTAAGCAGCGGACAAATTCCGAACGACATCGCCGCCGCGTTCCAGAACTCGCCGACGGCCGTGCTGACAACCATCGGCAATCCCTGCCCGCCATACTCGACGGGGCCGCCAAGGCTGCTCCAGCCGGCGGCGGTCCAATCGCGATAGGTCTCTTTCCAGCCCGCCGGGGTTATGACCACACCGTCTTTGAGCTTCGGGCCGATCTGGTCACCGACACGATTAAGCGGGGCAATCCGCTCGGAGGCGAACTTTCCCGCCTCCTCCAGCACCGACTGCACCAGATCGAGCGAGAGATCGGCCTGCGCGCCTTTGCCTGCGATGTCGTTCAGGCTGGTGCAATGCTCCATGAAGAAGAGCGTCTCGGAAACCGGCGCGCGATAGGTCATGTTTACTCCCCGCATTTTTAAGGCCGCGCTTGAGCTTCGCGCGCCACAAGGCCATACCGGCCCGTCATTAGAATTACAGTGGCCAAGGCAGCCGGACCCGTCAACGTGAGCCGCGACAGCACCGAGAAAGACACGCGAATTCTGCGCGCAAACGCTGCGGCAATCGCAGACGCCGGCGAGGTTTTGCGCGCGGGCGGGCTAGCAGCCTTTCCGACCGAAACCGTCTATGGGCTCGGGGCGCGGGCCGACGATCCGCACGCAGTCGCGGCACTCTATGCAGCGAAGGGACGGCCCTCGTTCAATCCGCTGATCGCGCACGTAGCCAGCCTAGCGGCAGCAAAGCGGCTCGGCAGTTTTCCGGATGCAGCGCTGAATCTTGCCGACAAGTTCTGGCCGGGACCGCTGACAATCGTCGTGAAAGCAACGTCGAATGAATCCGTCTGCGAACTCGCCCGCGCAGGCCTCGATACGGTCGCGGTCCGCGTGCCCTCGCATGAAGTGGCGCGAGCGCTGCTCGCAGCCGTCGATTTCGCCATCGTCGCGCCAAGCGCCAACCGCTCCGGTCATGTTTCGCCCACCACCGCGCAACACGTCGCCGACGATCTGGGCGGAAAGCTGGATATCATTCTCGATGGCGGGCCAAGCCAGGGCGGCATCGAATCCACCATCGTCGATTTCTCGGGTGGGACTCCGCGCCTGCTTCGCAGCGGCGGGATTGCACGAAACGAAATTGAGAATTTTACCGGGCCGCTTGCCGCCGCGAATAAAGATGAAGTTTCCGCGCCGGGGATGATGGCGTCGCACTATGCGCCGAAAGCCAAACTCCGGCTCGATGCTTCAGGCGCGAATGCAAGCGAAGCCTATCTTGCGTTTGGCCCTATCCCTGCTGCCGCGCAAGACGCGAAGAAAATCATGAATCTCTCCAGCGGTGGAAATCTCACGGAAGCCGCCGCCAATCTTTACGCTTATCTTCGTGCGCTCGATGCGAGCAGCGTAGAGGGAATTGCGATCGCCCCCATTCCGGGCGAAGGTTTGGGCGAAGCCATCCGGGACCGGCTCGCGCGGGCCGCAGCGCCGAAATGAAGAAGAAAACCGCCAGAGTTTCGAGCGAGGCAACGCTTTCGCGCTTCGTCAAAATCGTCGGCGAGAAGAATGCGGTTCGCGGCGAGGACATGACGCCGTATTTACGCGAGCAGCGCGATCTCTATCGCGGCAAAGCGGCAATCGTCTTGAAGCCTGCGAACACGGAAGAGGTCGCGAAGATTCTCGCGCTTGCCGACAAGACGAAGACCGCGATCGTCCCGCAAGGCGGCAACACCGGCCTCGTCGGCGGGCAGACCTCGTTCGACAAGAACGCGATCATCGTCTCGACCGCGCGCATGAACAGAATCCGCGAAGTCGATGCGAATTCCAATACGATGACCGTCGAGAGCGGCGTGATTTTACAAAACGCGCAGGAAGCGGCGGCGAAAGTTGAACGGCTTTTTCCGCTCTCGCTCGGCGCGGAAGGAAGCTGCACCATCGGCGGCAATCTTTCGACCAATGCCGGGGGCACGCAGGTGCTGGCTTACGGCAATGCGCGCGATCTCGTACTCGGAATCGAGGTCGTGCTCGCAGGCGGGAAAATCCTGCGCGGACTTCGCAAGCTGAAAAAAGACAATACCGGCTACGACCTGCGCCATCTGTTCATGGGCGCGGAAGGTACGCTCGGCATCATCACCGCTGCGGTGCTGAAACTGTTTCCTGCGCCGCGCGCGATCTCGACCGCATGGATCGGCGTATCTTCGCCGGAAGCAGCACTTTCGCTACTCAATCTCGCGCTCGCGCGTGCCGGCACTTCGCTGACCAGTTTTGAAATCATGCCGCGCATCGCGCTCGAGTTCGACCTGCGGCACTTGCCCGGTGCGCGAGACCCGCTTGGCAGCCCTTATCCGTGGTATGTGCTCGCGGAAATTTTCGGCGACGACGAGACGCGCACGCGCGAACTGATGGAGTCGCTGCTTGCCGGCGGGATGGAGCAAGGGCTCGTTCCCGACGCCACGATTTCAGAGAGCCGAGAGCAGCGAAATCAACTCTGGAAACTCCGTACTGCGATGTCCGACGTGCAAAAGCCGGAAGGCGGCTCGATCAAGCACGACATTTCTGTGCCGGTCTCATCCGTTCCTGCTTTCGTCAAAGAAGCTACCGCGAAGGTAGAACAGATGATCCCCGGTGCGCGCGTGGTCGCGTTCGGCCATCTCGGCGACGGCAATCTGCACTACAACGTGAGCCAGCCCGTCGGCGCCGACAAAGCGAAATTCATGGCGAAGTGGGAAGCCGTGAACGATGCCGTGCACACCATCGTCACAAAATACGAAGGCTCGATTTCCGCCGAACACGGCATCGGTCTGCTCAAACGCGACCTGCTCGCGAAAGCCAAAGACCCGGTCGCGCTTTCCGTGATGCACGCAATCAAGAAGGCGCTCGATCCGAACGGCATCCTCAATCCCGGCAAGGTGCTGCGCTGGAAAGTGCCCGGCGGGAGGAAATCATAGAAACCATTTTCGCCGCGAGTGCCGCGATCTTTCGCGCCGACGGAAAGGTCCTGCTCGCGAAGCGAACCAAGCCGCCGTTCCAATGGAGTTTCCCCGGCGGCGCGCTCGAGCCCGGCGAAAGCGCGGAAGCGGCTGCCATTCGCGAGGCAAGAGAGGAAGTGTCGGCCGAAATCGAAATCATCGGACAGGCCGGCACGCGCGAATTCTTACTTGCGGAGACAAACCAGCGCTACGTGATTTCGGTGTTCGCAGCGCGGCTAGTTGAGGGCGAGCCGCAGGCCGGACCGGAAGCGAGCAAAATCGCCTGGTTCGATGTCGCGGAGATCGCGGCGCTCGATACGACCGAAAAACTTGCCGACTACGCAGCGCTTGCGCAGCGGCTGTTCCTCGCCGCGAAAGCATAATTGCGCGTTTCGCTTGCGGGGCTTTCCGAAGCGGCGCATATCGCGAAAGTGATGAAGCGCGTTCCTTACCTTCTCCTTACTTTTTTCCTGCTCAGCGTCTCGGCCCATGCCCAGGCGCCAACGGCCAATCGCGCGGGCTATGAAGCCGACCTCATGAAGCTCTCGGAAACGCTCGGCGCGCTGCATTATCTGCGCCCGATTTGCGGCGGTTCCGAGCAAGGCCAATGGCGCGCGGAAATGCAGACGCTGATCGACGCGGCGGAATTGCCCGCGGACAAGCGCGCCTTGCTCGTGACCAGCTTCAATCGCGGCTTTCTCGCGCATGAAAAAGCCTACCGGACCTGCACACCGGCCGCGCGCCTCGCCGCGGAACGCTTGCTCGAAATGGGCACCCGGCTGTCGCGCGAAATCGCGCAGCGCTATCGAAATTGATCTCAAAAGCGCGCTTGCACGTTAACCTTCTTTAAAGGTCCGTGGCGACGGAACCGGCATCCGCCGTTAAGGTCGGTAAATAACGCTGGGCAAAAGGCCTGCGAGGGGAATGCTTTGCGCAACGTCGCACCACTGAGATTCGGGAAAGTCGAAGAACTGCGTTCGGAAGACGAACGCCGCGCGGCCTTCGGTTACCTCAACGACGCCTGGGAAGAGGCGCGGCTCGACGGCATCGACGGCGATTGCCTGGCGCAGGTTGCCCTTTTCACCGCGATCAACGAACTCGTCTCCACCTATGGCGAAGATGCCGCCGCCCAATACGCCGAGGGCCTCTCCGAGCGCATCCGCCGGGGCGAATTCACGATCGCGGCTAACCGCCAGTAATTTTCCGGCGCTCCACTCCCAATCAGGTTAGAGTGCCCCGCACGGTTCATGCGGGACGCTATGAAACACCTGCTTCAAACGCTGATGTTTGTTTTGCTCGCGGCGGTATTCGCGGCGGCGCCGGCGTTTGCGCAAAACAAAGTAAAGACCCAGACAATCCGCGAAGCGAAGCCGGTGGAAGTGATCCGCGACCTTTCGCGCCTGCCCGAGCCGGTTCGCAAAGCGCGCGAGGAAATTCTAGCGGCAGCGCGCAGCGGCGACATCGCCAAGGTTGCCGCTATCATCAAGAAAAACCAGACGGTGATTTCGTTCGGCGGAGAAACCGAGGCTGCCGAGTTCTGGAAGAAGACTTTCCCGGACAGCGAAGGTGTCGAGGCGTTGGCGACCCTCGTTGAATTGCTCGAGATGCCGTTCGTTCAACTGGATCGAGGCAATGCGCAGGAAATGTTCGTGTGGCCTTATTTCCACGCGATGCAGCTCGACAAGCTCTCGCCCGAGCAGCGCGTCGAACTGTTCCGCCTGGTCACGGCCTATGATTTTCGCGAGATGCAGAAATTCGGTTCTTATAATTTTTTCCGCGTGGGCATTTCGCCGGACGGCAAGTGGCAGTTTTTCGTCGCCGGGGATTAAGTCCCCTTCGGTAGCGCCTCTAAAAAGCGTACCGGCTGCCCCTGCCCCTTCGCGAGCAACTGCCCGTCACGCATCACGATCGTGCCGCGCACGATGGTGCCGACCGGCCAGCCCGTCACCGCCATGCCATCATAAGGCGTCCAGCCCGCTTTCGATGCGACCCACTGGTTCGTGATCGTCTCGCGGCGCTTCAGGTCGATCACGGTGAAGTCCGCATCATAGCCGACCGCGATGCGGCCCTTGTTCGCGATACCGAAAATGCGCGAAGGGCCGTGGCTCGTCAGATCGACGAAGCGCTCAAGCGTTAGCCTGCCCGCATTCACATGATCGAGCATGATGGGAACGAGCGTCTGCACGCCGGTCATGCCGGACGGGCTCGCGGGATAGGTCTTGGCTTTTTCTTCGAGCGTGTGCGGCGCGTGGTCGGAGCCGAGAATATCGACGGTGCCGTCGCTAATCCCCCGCCAGATCACATCGCGATGGCGCGCATCGCGCACTGGCGGATTCATCTGGGCGCGGGTGCCGAGCCGCTCGTAACATTCGGGCGCAACCAGCGTCAGGTGATGCGGAGTCACCTCGACGGTCGCGACATCCTTATGCTGGGCCAGGAAATCGATCTCTTCGGCAGTCGAAATGTGAAGAACGTGGACACGCGCGCCGGTTTCGCGGGCTAACGTCACGAGCCTTGTGGTCGCAAGCAATGCCGCGACCGGATCGCGCCAAACGGGATGCGAACGCGGATCGCCTTCGATGCGCTCGCCCTTGCGCTCCGTGAGGCGCGGCTCGTCCTCGGCATGAAACGAGGCGCGGCGGCGGATGTTTTCCAGGATCGCGCGCAGGCCAGCATCGTCCGGAATAAGGAGCTTGCCGGTCGACGAGCCCATGAAAACCTTAATGCCCGCACAGCCGGGAAGCTGTTCGTAGTCGGCTACATGGTCCGAATTTTCCGCCGTGCCGCCGATGAAAAAGGCGAAGTCGCAATGCATACGCCCGATCGCGCGGCCGATCTTGTCCGCGAAGGCCGCGTCGTCGATGGTCAGAGGATCGGTATTCGGCATCTCGAAAACGGCGGTGACGCCGCCCATCACGGCCGAACGCGAGCCGCTTTCGAGATCTTCCTTGTGCGTCATTCCCGGTTCGCGGAAATGCACCTGGCTGTCGATCACGCCGGGAAGAATATGCAGCCCGCTGCATTGCCAGACTTCGCGGGCGGCGTTCGAGGAAATCGAGCCGATTGCGGCGATCTTGCCGTCGCGGACGGCGATATCGCGGGCAACCGCGCCGTCGTGATTGACGACCGTGGCGCCTGCAAGAAGAAGGTCGTAGCTTTCGGCCATCCGGCCCCGCGAATTGGACCGGCCTTGCCGGTCTCCTTCAGCGGCATTACTTGTCGGCGAAATGCTTGGCAAGCAGTCTCCCTTGCCGCGTCAACCGGAATCGGGACCAGGTCAAAGCCATGCGCGCAGCAATTCTGGATGAACGGGCAGTTCTGCGGATAACCGGCGGCGACGCACGGAAGTTCCTGGAAAACATCATCACGAACGATGTCGATTCGCTTGGGGCCGATCATGCACGATTCGCGGCACTCCTGACCCCGCAGGGGAAGGTCGTCGCCGATTTCTTCGTGATCGGTGCCGCCGAGGACGACGGCGGCGGCTTTCTGATCGATGCGCCCAATGCGCTTGCCGAAGATATCGCGAAGAAGCTCGGCTTCTATAAATTGCGGGCCGATGTCGCGATCGAGCCGCGGCCGGATCTTGCGGTCGCGGCGATCATGGACGGCAAGGCGACCCTAGAGCTCGGCATTGTGTTCGACGATCCGCGCCACCCCGAACTGGGGCAGCGGATCGTTCTGCCGGCTTTGAGCGCGAAAGCCGATCTCGAAGGCGCGGGCTTCGGCGTCGTCGAGGCAAGCGCCTATCACGAAAAGCGCATCGCGCTCGGCATTCCCGAAGGCGGCAAGGATTTCATCTATTCGAACGTCTATCCGCACGAAACCGACATGGACCAGTTGAACGGCATCGACTTCAAGAAGGGCTGCTTCATCGGACAGGAAATCGTCTCGCGCATGGAGCGCAAGATCACGCCGCGCACGCGCGTAGTGCCGGTGACGTTCGATACCGCGCCGTTTCCGGGTGTTGACGTTAAAGCGGGCGAACGCCCGGCCGGGCACATGGGTTCGGGCGTGAACGGCAAGGGCCTCGCGATGCTGCGGTTAGACCGCGTGCATGAAGCGCTCGCAAAAGGCGAGAAGATCACCGCGGGCGGCATCGAAATTTCGTTGAAGAAGCCGGCTTGGGCGCGTTTTACATTTCCTGGCGAGCCCGGTTTCGGCGCATAATCGCGCCCATGAAAAATCACGTTCATGCCGACGGGAAGAAACGCTGCTTCTGGTGCGGCGTCGATCCGCTTTATGTGAAGTATCACGACACCGAATGGGGCGTGCCGGAATACGACGACCGCGCGCTGTTCGAAAAATTGATCCTCGACGGATTTCAGGCCGGGCTATCGTGGATCACAATTCTTCGCAAGCGCGATAATTTCCGCAAAGCCTTCGACAAGTTCAATCCGGAAAAGATCGCGCGCTATGACGCTCGCAAACTTGCGTCCTTGATGAAAGACGAAGGCATCGTCAGGAACAGAATGAAAATCGACGGTGCCAAGCAATCGGCCCGCGCGTGGCTGAAAATTCAGGAAGAAGGTCCGGGGTTCTCGAAACTGCTCTGGGACTTCGTGGACGGCGAGCCGAAGGTCAACAAGATCAAGACGCACGGCGGCGTACCGGTCGATTCGAAAGCATCGATTGCGATGTCGAAAGAACTAAAGGCGCGCGGATTCAATTTCTGCGGACCGACCATCGTTTATGCCTTCATGCAGGCGACCGGCATGGTCAACGACCATCTGACCAAGTGTTATCGTCACAAGGAATTGTCGAAGTGACGAAGGTTCCTGCACGCGCTTCTTCGAAGCGCGATGCTTCGCCCCGCGCGTGGCAACGTATGCTGTCGGGCCGCAGGCTCGATCTCTTGGACCCCTCGCCGCTCGACGTTGAAATCGAAGACATTGCGCATGGGCTCGCGCGTGTCGCGCGCTGGAACGGGCAAACTATCGGCGCGAATATTTTTTCGGTCGCGCAGCATTCGCTGTTGGTCGAAGCCATATCGCGCAATATCTCCGCGAACCTCGACCGGAAGTGGCGGCTTGCGGTGCTTTTGCACGACGCGCCGGAGTATGTGATCGGCGATCTCATCAGTCCGTTCAAGGCGGTGCTGCGCGCGGACTATAAGGCGGTCGAGAACCGGCTGCTCCATGCAATCTCGCTGCGCTTCGGACTGCCCACCCGCTGGCCTACCGAACTTGAAGCGCACGTAAAGAAGGCAGACCGCCATGCGGCGTTTCTCGAGGCCACGCGCCTTGCGGGCTTCAAGGAGGCAGAGGCGCGGCGTTTTTTCGGATCGCCGCCGGGCCTCGACGCGGCCACAGAGAAGCGCTACCTCACGCCATTGAATGCGGAGACTGCGGAGAAACGGTTTCTCGCCCGCTTCAAGGAACTCTCGGACGCAAAATGATTCACGTTTGCTCGCTCTCCAAAATGCACCACGTCGTCGAGACCACCGGCGCCGAGCACGTCGTCACGCTGATTCGCGACACCACGCGCGTGACGCGCCCGCAGAAGATCCTCGAGCAAAATCATCTCATTCTCTCGATCGACGATATCGAAGACGAACTGGAAGGCATGGTTGCTCCTGCCGAGAACCATGTCGCCGATCTGCTTTCTTTCGTGCAGAGCTGGAAGCGCGAGAAGCCGATTGTCGTGCATTGCTTCGCGGGCATCAGCCGCTCTACCGCGGCGGCCTTCATCACGGCTTGCGCGATCCAGCCCGAGCGCAATGAGGCGACTATTGCGCGCGCGATCCGCGATGCTTCGGTGACGGCACAGCCTAATCCGCGCATCGTCGCTTTCGGCGACAAGTTGCTGAACCGGAATGGCCGCATGGTCGAGGCGGTGCGTGCAATCGGCAAAGGCAGCTTCGGCGGCGCTTGGATCGAAGAAGCAGAGCCGTTCGTCATCAAAATCTGAGACGTGATACGCTAAGACCGTGATACGCTAAGACATGGCGAACGAGCAGCACCCGCGAACCGCAATCGAAATCGGTCTCGCGGCTGCCATCGTCGCGATCGACGCCGACACGCCGCTCATTCTTGTCGCGGGCCAGGGCGGCGGCTTCGGCTTGCCGTCCGGTCCGTTCGACGCGCCCGAGCACCGCACGTTCGAAATCGGCTTGCGCCGTTTCGTGGCCGAGCAGACCGCGCTCGAAGTCGGTTATGTCGAGCAGCTTTACACCTTCGGCGACCGAGGGCGGCACGCACAGGCAAGCGATACCGCGCCGCACGTCGTCTCAGTCGGCTATCTAGCGCTTACGCGCGCGTCGGCCGCGAATGCGATCAAGGTGCCGCGCGCGCGCTTCGAGCCGTGGTACAAATTTTTTCCGTGGGAAGACTGGCGCGACGGGCGGCCGAAGATTCTCGACGCCGCGATTCTTCCCGCGCTGAACGCCTGGGCGAAAAGCGCAAAGCCCGCGGCGGGCGCCGAATTCGCGCCGCGCGAGCGCATTCGCCTCAGCTTCGGTACCGAAGGTGCGCCATGGGACGAAGAGCGCGTGCTCGAGCGCTATGAGTTGCTCTACTCCGCCGGGCTGACCGCGGAGGCGCAACGCGACGGGCGCGAAAGCGCATTGTCGCGCGGCAAGGTCGAGCCACTCGGCGAACCGATGCAGTTCGACCACCGGCGCATTCTTGCGACTGCGATCTCGCGGCTTCGGGCGAAGCTGAAATACCGGCCGGTGGTGTTCGAACTGATGCCGGAAGAATTCACGCTCACCGAATTGCAGCGCACCGTCGAAGCCATCGCCGGGCGGCATCTGCACAAGCAGAATTTCCGCCGCCTCGTCGAAGGCACCGAACTGGTCGAGCCGACCGGCGAAGTTTCGACACATACCGGCGGCCGGCCGGCGGCGATGTATCGCTTCCGCCGCGAGGTGCTGAAAGAGCGCCCCGCGCCGGGGCTTCGCTTCGGCGGGCGCTAGATCTCTATATCGAGCGCGACATCAAGCGAAGGTGCCGAATGCGTCAGCGCGCCGGACGAAATCACATCGACGCCGGTCTCCGCGATTGCCGCCACGGTTTCCAGCGTAACGCCGCCGGAGGCATCGGTGACGACCTTGCCCTTGCAGAGCGCAACCGCCTCGCGAAGAGTTTCAGGTTTCATGTTGTCGAGCAGCACCACATCGGCCTTGCCGTTCGCGAGCACTTGCTTCAACTGATCGAGCGTATCGACCTCGATCTCGACCTTGACGAGATGACCGACGGCCGCGCGCGCGGCATCCAGCGCCTTAGCGACACCACCCGCGACCGCGATGTGATTGTCCTTGATCAGCACCGCATCATCGAGACCAAAACGATGATTGACGCCACCGCCCGCGCGTACTGCGTATTTTTCGAGCGCGCGTAATCCCGGCGTGGTTTTGCGGGTGTCGGTGATCTTCGCGTTGGTATGCGCGATCTTCGCGGCGTAAGCAGCGGTCAGAGTCGCAATGCCCGAGAGATGACCGAGAAAATTCAGCGCGACGCGTTCGCCGGAGAGAATCGCAATCGCCGGACCTTCGATCAAAGCCAGCACCGTATTCGCTTTCACGCTGTCGCCGTCGCGGGCGCTTGCTTCGAACTTGATATTCGGTGCGAGCGAGCGAAACGCCCGCGCCGCGCAAGGAAGACCGGCAATCGTTCCGGCTTTGCGCGCAACCAGCTTCGCTTTCGCTTGAATGCCCTCGGGCAAGGTCGCGGAAGACGTGACATCGCCCGCGCGGCCGAGGTCTTCGTCGAGCGCTCGCCTCACCGCTTCTTGGATCACGAGCGGAGATAAGAATGCGCCGGGGGCGACGAGGTCAGCCATTATGCCGCCTTCGCGGTGGCGCTTTTCGCGATGCGCCGTGCTTCAGAAAGATCGAGGAACGTGCGATGCGCCTGCAAAGGATCGCTGTTTGGAAAATCCGAGCGGAAATGCCCGCCGCGGCTTTCGGTGCGCGTGAGTGCTGCGGAAGCGACGAGCAGCGCGGTCGTCGCCATATCACGCACCGACGGACGCTTCGCCGTCGCTTCGATATTCAGAATTTCGCCGAGTGCATGAACAAGACCCGCGCGGTTGCGGATCACCCCGACGTGCGCGGTCATCGCTTCACGCAGGCGCTTCGCATCTTCGATACCTTCGGCAGCGAGCGGTGGTGGCACTTCGCAGGAGTCCGCGGGCCAGGCGAGTGTCTGTGGCAGCGCGATGAGACCGCCAATGTCTTCGGCAATCCGCGTGGCATAGACGACCGCTTCAAGAAGCGAGTTCGACGCAAGCCGGTTCGCGCCATGCGCGCCGGTGGAGGCCACCTCGCCCGCAGCCCAAAGTCCGTCCAGCGTCGCGCGTCCGTTCGCGTCCACCAGCACGCCGCCCATGTGATAGTGCGCGGCGGGCGCAATCGGCACGGGTTGTTTATCCGGGTCCAGACCGGCGGCCTTGCAGGCGGCAAACACCGTCGGGAAACGTTCGGAGAATTTTTCCACAGAGCGCAGGTCGAGAAACGCACCGCGTCCGGCCTGAATTTCCGCGAACACACCGCGCGCAACGATATCGCGCGGTGCGAGTTCTGCGTCGGCATGAACCGGCAACATGAAGCGCTCGCCGTTCTTGTTGACGAGCACCGCACCCTCGCCGCGCAACGCTTCGGTGGCGAGCGGCGCGGGGTCTTTTCCGACATCGAGCGCGGTCGGATGGAATTGCACGAATTCGGGATCGGCGATGATGGCACCTGCGCGGGCGGCAGCAGCCAAGCCACGACCGCGCGCTTCGCGCGGATTGGTGGTGATCGCGTAGAGGCCGCCGATGCCGCCGGACGCCAACACCACCGCGCGTGCCGGTAACGCCATCGGTTTTCCGGCGCGGCCCGCGGGACGCGCATGAATGCCGGTGACATAACGGCCATCGACATAGAGGTCATCGACGACCAGACCTTCGAGCACGCGGATCGTCGGCGTGTTGCGCACAGCGGCGACGAGAGCCGCCATGATCGCGGCACCGGCGCGGTCGCCCTGCACGCGCACAATTCGTTTATGAGAGTGCGCGGCTTCGCGCGAGAGCATCAGCTTGCCTTCAAGATCGCGGTCGAACGGCACGCCATATTTCAATAGATCGTTGATGCGCGCGGGCGCTTCTTCCGCCATCGCGCGGATGACTTTCTCGTCCACCGTGCCGGCACCGGCAGCCAGCGTATCGGCGACATGACTATCGATCGTGTCGCCATCACCTACCGCCGCTGCGATGCCGCCCTGCGCCCAAGCAGAAGACGCGCCTTCGCCGATCGGTGCGGCCGTCACGACCGTTACCGGACGCGGGCTTAGTTTCAGCGCGCAGAACAGGCCGGCGAGACCGCCGCCCACGATCACGACATCGTCGTGCCCGCTCCAGGAGCGCGGCGTCAGCGTGTCGGATGTGCGTGGGGAGTCGGACATCTTGGTTTCCTCTATCGCCTCATCCTGAGGAGCGCGAGCGATAGCGAGCGCGTCTCGAAGGATGAGGCCCCGTGGTTCGAGACGCGGGCTTTGCCCGCTCCTCACCACGAGGCCTTCCTTAGCTCTTCAGATGGATCATGCGCTCGACCGCACGGCGGGCTTTCGCGGCGATAGCCGGATCGATTTCGACCTCCTCACGGAGATAAACGAGGCTGTCGAGAATTTTCGGCAGCGTGATCCGCTTCATGTGCGGGCAGAGATTGCACGGCCGGATAAACTCCGTGTCCGGCGCTTCGGCCTGCACGTTGTCGGCCATCGAGCATTCGGTGACCATGACGACGCGCTTCGGCTTCTTCGTCTTCACGTAGTTCAGGATGCCGGAGGTCGAGCCGGTGAAATCGGCTTCCGCGATCACATCGGGCGGGCATTCCGGGTGCGCGAGAATCTGCACAGACGGATCCGCTTCGCGATAGCGGCGCAGCTCCTCGCCCGTGAAGCGCTCATGCACTTCGCAGTGGCCCTTCCAGGCGATGATCTTCACTTTGGTCTGGGTCGCAACCCAGCGCGCAAGGAATTCGTCGGGAATGCAGATTACGCGATCCACGCCGAAGCTCTCCACCACCTGCACTGCGTTCGACGAAGTGCAGCAGATGTCGCTCTCGGCTTTCACGTCGGCGGAAGTGTTCACGTAAGTCACGACCGGCACGCCGGGATAGCGCTCGCGAAGCAACCGCACGTCCTCGCCGGTAATCGACTGCGCGAGCGAGCAGCCCGCGCGCAGATCGGGGATCAGCACGGTCTTGTCCGGGTTCAGCAACTTCGAGGTCTCGGCCATGAAGTGCACGCCACCCTGAATGATGATGTCGGCCTTCGACTTCGCGGCTTCCTTGGCAAGCTGCAAGCTGTCGCCGACGAAGTCGGCAACGCAGTTATAGATTTCCGGCGTCTGGTAGTTGTGCGCGAGCAGCACCGCGTTGCGCTGTTTCTTCAGGCGATTGATCGCGGCGACGTAAGGCGCGTGAAACGGCCACTCGACCGGCGGAATGACGGCTTTCACCTTTTCATACAGGTGCGCAGTCTCGCGCTCGACTTCCTTGTTCCATTCCAGCTCAGGCATCGGCAGCACGCCGAATTTCTTCGCGGCGGCGCCAGTGCTTGGACGCGGCACGGCGAAATCGCCGCGCGCGACCGGCGGGGTCACGACTTCCACGTGGGGCCGAATGTTGCGGTCAATGATGGCTACCATAGGCGCCTCCAAACCTTCCCTGCGAGCCTATATGCTCGAAATGAGCATATGCGGATACAGAAAAGACCGGCTCTTGCCGGGGCTTATTCTCACTTCGAGCAAATATATAACCTATTCCGGGTAATTCCGCTAGTCCCCCTCCTCAATCTGCCCATGCGCTTTATCGATAGCAGCGCAGCGCAAAACGATTTTGGCCTGATAAGCTTCGCGTCTAGGTTTCGCACGCGCGAAGGCAGCCCGCGCCGCAGAATCAATTCCGGCAGCCGGGAATGCCCAGATGTCCACGACGCCCGCTCCGGCTGCGCCCGCGCCGCTGCTCTCCTTCCTGAAGAACCCGCTGGTGCTGGTGATCGCCGGTTGCATGATCGCGATCGTCACCTTCGGGCCGCGCTCATCCTTCGGATTCTTCCTGACGCCAATGTCCGCGCAATACGGCTGGGGCCGCGACGTGTTCGCGCTCGCCTTTGCCTTGCAGAATTTGCTCTGGGGTCTCGGTACGCCATTCGCGGGTGCGATCGCCGACCGCTTCGGCACCGCCAAGGTGCTTGCCGGCGGCGCGGTGCTCTACTGCCTCGGTCTCGCGCTCATGACCTATTCAACCACGCCGGTGACGCTGAACATCACCGGCGGCGTGCTGATCGGCTTCGGGCTCTCGGCCTGCTCGTTCAACATTGTGCTCACCGCTTTCGGCAAGCTGGTGCCGGAGGAATGGCGCGGCCTCGCCTTCGGCGCGGGCACGGCTGCCGGTTCGTTCGGACAGTTTCTGTTCGCACCGTTCGGTGTCGCACTGATTCAAAACTACGGCTGGCAGTTCGCGCTATTTGTGTTCGCGGCGCTCGTGCTGCTCGTCATTCCGTTCTCGGTGGCGCTGATGACGGCGAGCAACAAGCAAGCCGTGAATTCGCAAAACGCAACGGCTGCGGAAGCGCAGACGCTACGCGCAGCGCTCGCAGAGGCCTTCGGGCATAAGTCTTACGTTTTGCTTGTCACCGGCTTCTTCACCTGCGGCTTTCAACTCGCATTCGTGACTGCGCATTTGCCGTCGTATCTCCTCGACCGCGGGCTCTCGGCGCAGGTCGGCGGCTGGACCCTTGCGATCATCGGCCTCTTTAATATCGCGGGTTCGTTCGGTGCCGGCTATCTCGGCAACAAAATGCCGAAGCGCTACATCCTCTCCGCGATTTATCTGACGCGCGCGATTTCGATAGCGATCTTCGTCTCGATCCCGCCGAGCGTCGAAGCGACGCTCGCTTTCGCAGTCATCACCGGTCTCACCTGGCTCTCGACCGTACCGCCGACGTCGTCGCTCGTGCAGATCATGTTCGGCTCGAAGTGGTTCGCGATGCTTTATGGCTTCGTGTTCTTCAGTCATCAGGTCGGGAGCTTCCTCGGCGTCTATCTCGGCGGCCTCGCCTTCGAGATGTTCGGCTCGTACCAGATCGTTTGGTGGCTGTCGGTGACGTTCGGCGTGCTGTCGGCGCTCATCAATCTGCCGATTGTCGAAAAGCCGGTTGCGCGCCTCGGCGCGGCGGCGGCTTAGCAACATGAGCGAGGCGGCGCGCACACTCGGCTGGCGCACACCACTGATCATCCTGATCTGCGGCTGCTTGCTTGCGCTCATCGGCTTCGGCCCGCGCTCGACGCTCGGACTGTTTCTTTCGCCGATAACGCAAGAGAAAGGCTGGGGGCGCGATGTCTATGCGTTCGCGCTGGCCTTGCAGATGTTGCTTTGGGGCGCAGCCCAACCTTTTGTCGGCGGCATCGCCGATAAGTTCGGCGCAGTGCGCGTGATGTGGATCGGGGCCGTGCTTTACGCGCTCGGCCTCACCGGCATGGCTTACGCGACATCGCAGGGCGCGCTGATTGTATCGGCGGGCTTTCTGATCGGCTTCGGTCTCGCGGGCACATCTTTTACCGTCGTGATCGGCGCCTTCGGAAAACTGCTGCCCGCGAACTGGCGCTCGATTTCGTTTGGCATCGGCACGGCAGCAAGTTCGTTCGGTCAGTTTCTATTTTCGCCGCTCGCGGTCGGGCTGAACCAGTCGCTGAACTGGCACTATACGCTCCTGATCTTCGCCGTGATCGTGCTTGCGATCATGCCGCTATCGCTGGCGCTCGCGCTTCCCCGCGATGCGCAAGCGAATACAACCGATGGCCCGGTGCAATCCGTCAAGGAAGCGCTGCGCGAAGCGCTGAGCCACCGCAGCTATGTGCTGCTCATTCTCGGTTACTTCACCTGCGGCTTTCAGGTGTTCTTCATCACGGTTCACCTGCCGGCCTATCTCGTGGATCGCGGGCTCGGCGTCGACATCGGCGCCTGGACCATCGGGCTGATCGGTCTCTTCAACATCATCGGCTCGATCAGCGCGGGTTATCTCGGCGACAAGATGCCGAAGCGATACATCTTGGCTGCGATCTATTTCCTGCGCTCGCTTGCCATCGTCGTTTTCATTCTCGTTCCGGCGACACCGCTGACATCCATGATTTTCGGCGCGACCATCGGCTTGTTGTGGCTCTCCACGATCCCGCCGACGCAGGCGCTGGTTGCGCTGATGTTCGGGACGCGCTGGCTCACGATGCTCGCGGGCCTCGCTTTCTTCAGCCATCAGGTCGGCGGTTTTCTCGGCGTGTGGCTCGGCGGCATTCTGTATGAACGCACCGGCTCCTATGACGTGATCTGGTATTTGACGATCCTGCTCGGTTTCTTCGCGGCCGCCGTGAACCTTCCTATTGTCGAGAAGCCCGTCGCGCGCCCGGTTGCGGCTTCCGCTGCTTAGACGAACAAGGTCGGCGCCGATTCACCGCGACCCACGTTTGACGTGCAGCCTTCGGACTCGGCCTGCGCTCGGTTCCATGTTACCTACCGCGTTGTGCAAAAAGGATTGTACTCATGACGGCAACAGCAATCAGCAGATTTCCTGTTCCTTCTCTCGACGAGATGCCAGCCGATATTCGAGAGCGCGTTCTTGCTGTGCAGGAAAAGTCAGGTTTCATTCCCAACGTATTTCTCGTGCTGGCGCATCGGCCCGAGGAATTCCGGGCGTTCTTTGCCTACCACGACGCGATTATGGAAAAGCCCGGCAATATTACGAAAGCCGAAAGGGAGATGATTATTGTTGCTACGAGCAACATCAATCAGTGTCAGTACTGCGTCGTTGCACATGGTGCTATCCTCCGTGTCAGAGCGAAGAACCCTTTGATAGCCGATCAGGTCGCAGTAAATTACCGCAAAGCCGACATTACCGAACGCCAGAAAGCTATGCTCGATTTTGCGATGAAGGTATCGACTGCCGCTTATGAAGTGAACGACAGCGACATCGATCAACTGAAGGAGCACAGATTTACGGAAGAGGATGCCTGGGATATCGCAGCAATTTCCGCATTTTTTGGTTTGTCCAACCGCCTTGCAAACGTGACCAGCATGAAGCCAAACACTGAATTCTATACGCTCGGTCGCTGATTATAGCGGTTCGGCAGAAAGCGCTGTTAGCAAATACCTATGGGAAAATTCAAAGCCATTGTTGTGCCTGAGAAAGGCCAACCCGCAGCACTCGGCGAATTCGACGAGAGCTCGCTCATGGACGGCGACGTCACGGTCGCGGTCGAATATTCCACCGTAAATTACAAGGACGGTCTCGCGATCACCGGCAAAGCGCCGGTCGTACGCCGTTTTCCGATGATCCCCGGCATCGATTTCGCCGGCAAAGTCGAAAGCTCGTCGCATCCGGATTTCAAAGCAGGCGACAGCGTGGTGCTCAACGGCTGGGGCACCGGCGAAACGCATCTCGGCGCTTACGGCGCGAAGTCCCGCGTGAAGGGCGACTGGCTCGTCAAACTTCCCGAGGGCATGACTTCGCGCGAGGCGATGGCGGTCGGCACCGCGGGCTACACCGCGATGCTCTGCGTGATCGCGCTCGAAAAATATGGCGTGAAGCCCGCTGACGGTCCGATCGTCGTGACGGGTGCCGCGGGCGGTGTCGGTTCGGTTGCAATCGCCGTGCTCTCAAAGCTCGGTTATCAAGTCGCGGCATCCACCGGCCGCGCGAGCGAGGCGGACTATCTGAAATCGCTCGGTGCGTCCGAAATCATCGACCGCGCGGAGCTTTCCAATCCGGCAAAGCCGCTCGCCAAGGAGCGCTTCGCGGGCGGCATCGACTCGGTCGGCTCGCATACGCTCGCAAACGTGCTCTCCATGACGAAATACGGCGGCGCGGTTGCGGCCTGCGGCCTTGCCGCGGGCATGGACCTGCCCGCCTCGGTTGCGCCATTCATCTTGCGCGGGGTGTCGTTGCTCGGCGTCGACTCGGTCATGTGTCCGAAGCCGCGCAGACAGGAAGCCTGGAAGCGTCTAGCCAGCGATCTCGACCGCAAGAAGCTCGAAGCCATGACGACCGAGATTCCGCTCGAAGGCGTATTCGAACTCGCGCCCAAAATTCTGGCGGGGCAAGTGCGGGGGCGCACAGTCGTCAAGATTGGCTGATAGCGGGCGGTGCAGTTTAACTTGACAAGGGGCCGGGCTTCCTGCGCAACCTTGTACCCATAGTTGGTGGCGGGTTCCGTCAGATGATTCGCTTCGGCTTTCTTGCAATCGCAACGCTGTTCTTTTCTGCTTCCGCGTCGGCTGAAGGCCTTACCGCGAAGCAGGCTCGCGCCTTCGTCGCGGGCAAACTGTTTTCCTATGAATGTTTCGACGGCACGACCGGCGTCGGCCGCATCAATAACGACGGCTCCGCTGCCGGGACCATCCGGATCACGGGCAAGGACCCGACACGTTATGTGCGGCTGCCGGTGAACACGCTCTATGAGAGCGGCGAGCAAATCTGCGCGACCCTGAAAGGGCTGCCGTTCACGCCCTGCTTCAACCTCACAAAAACCAGCGAATTCAGTTTTCGCGGCGCGGTCTCCGGCATGGGCTTCATGTATTGCGACTTCTCGCGCGGCGGACGCCCGACCGTCACCAAGCGGACCCGCGCGCCGAAAACGGAATAGCTTTTTCTATTTTCCGTTCTTCAGCGGCGCATCGTTCGTGCATTCGATGATGCCGCGGCGCTTGCCGATTTCCACCGCAGTGTAATCCATGAAGGCGCGGACACGCGCAGTATTCTTCAGGTCAGGATGCGTGAGCAGCCAGAGCCCGGCTTCGATCTCGGGATCGGGGAATGCAACGCGCGTGAGCCCCGGCGTTGCCGCGCCGATGAAGCAGGGAATAAGCGCCATGCCGCCGCCAGCCGCGACCGCCTCGGCAAGTCCGAGCACGGTGTTCAGCTTGTAAACGATCCGGTCAGCGCCGGCGTTGTCGATGAGCCATTTCGTCGGCTTAGGTCCGCCGATGCCGTCGGATAAACCGATCCAGTTGTAACGGCGCGCGTCGGATGCAGTAAAATTTTTCGGCGCTTCGCCGTTCGCCGCGAAAATCGCCCAGCGGATTCCGGCTAACCTGCGGCCGATAAGGCTTTCCGGCGGCCGCTCGGTCGCGCGGACAGCAATATCCGCATCGCGCTTCGAGAGATTAAGCGGCTCGTTGCCGACCACGATGTCGAGGCTGATTTCGGGATAGGCACGCCGGAAACCGACGAAGACCTCCGAGAGCAGATGCACCAAGAGCGTGTCGTTGGTGGTGACACGCAGATCGCCTGATGGACGAAGGTCTTGGCCCGTGATCTTACGCTCTAAATCGACGATCTCGTCGGCGATGCGGTTTGCGAGATCGACCATCTTCTCGCCTGCCGCGGTCGGTGCGTAGCCGGTGCGGCTGCGCTCGAAGAGGCGCGCGCCCATCGCTTTTTCCAAAGCGCCAAGCCTGCGGAATACGGTCGAATGATTGATGCCAAGGCTGTCTGCGGCACCTGCCAGCGAACGAGCCTCGGCAATTGCGCGCACGAGACGGAACTCGTCCCAAACGATCTCGGCCATTTTGCATCCACGCAACTAAGAAAGCGAAGATGCAGTATGGCTTTGCGATTTCCCAACGGCTAGCCGCGGGACGATCACGGATACGTTATCTAGCCCTTGTCGGGGTTCTTCTGCTCTTCGGCACGCGGCGGAACGGGGTCGTCCGCCAGGCCTTCCTTGAGCTTCTTCTCGATCTTCGGAAGGTCTTCCGGCTCCGGCTTGTTCTCGACAGCCCGCAACCACTGAAACCTCGCCTCCAGCTTGCGATCCGTTTTCCAGTAGGCGTCGCCGAGGTGGTCGTTGATGGTGGGGTCCGACGGCGACAGCACAATCGCCTTCTCGAGTTCGGCCGCGGCCTCTTCGAAGCGCCCAAGCCGGTAGTAAGCCCAGCCTAAGCTGTCGATGATGTATCCGTCCTTCGGACGCAGCGCGACCGCCTTGCGGATCATCTCCAGCGCCTGATCGAGATTGACGCCCTGATCGACCCAGGAATAGCCGAGATAGTTCAGCACCTGCGGATTGTCCGGCGAGAGCTTCAGCGCCTGCTGGAAATCCTTTTCCGCGAGCGCCCACTGCTTCGCACCAGTGCTCGCGCTTGGGTTCGCCGAGAATCTTGATGATCTTGGCATAAGCTTCTGCTGCTTCAGAATAGCGTTTGCCTGCGCGCAAGATATTCGCATAGGCGAAAGCGCCTTCGATATCGTCCGGCTTTTCTTCGGCGAGGGCCTGCAAGCGCTCGCGCGCCTCGTCCTTCTTCTCGAGCACGTCGAGGTTCAGCGCGCGCTGGATCTGCGCCTTGCGCCGCAGCGGCGAGTTCTCCGGAACGCGCTCATAGGTATCGACCGCGGACTCATATTTCTTGGTGGACTCGAAAAGCGTGCCGAGTGCTACGACCGCAAGCGGATGCTCGGGGTTCAGATAGATCGCAAGCTGGAGATAGACCATGCCGAGATCTTCGCCGCCCGGCTCCTGGCTCAGCGCGGCGCCCAGACCGTAAAGCACTTCGGCAGCGCCCGTAGCGGCATTCGTGGCAAGCGGTGCCAGCTTCGCGCCGCTTTTCAGTTCGGCCAGCGCGCTATCGACCAGCGGATGACGCACCAGCGCGCTCGAAAAATTGCTGTAGGCTTTTTCCGCATCGGCATCGCGGCCGGCGCGAGACAACATACGTGCATACGCTTCGACATTGCGAAGCGAATTCGGATCGACCGAACGCACACGTTCGATGCGCTTCAGCGCGTCACTGCGCTGGTTGGCAAGATCCAAAATCAAACCGGCGTGGAGGTCCTTATAAAGCCCGTACCAGTCCGGCCCGGACAGCTTGTCGATCTGCGCGATGCCGTTCTTGAAATTGTTCGAGCCGTGCCAGCTCCAGCCGGAGAGCAGCGTTGCGGTGAGGTCCGCGATCGGCCCCTGACCCGCGATCGCAAGATGCGTGCGGGCCTGCGCGAACTGACTAGCCTTGATGCTTTTCACGCCGAGCGCAAGCCGCGCAATGCGGTGACCTTTATCGAGAGCGACCAGACGCTCGGCAATCGGGACTGCGTCTTCGATCGCGCCGCTTTGCAGCGTCGAAAGGAAGGCAAGTTCAAGAAGATCGGGATTCTTCGGATCGGTCCGAAGGACCGAGCGATAATAAGTGGAGGCTACCGAAACGTCGCGCTCGGCGCGTGCGATCCGGGCCGCGAGATAACTTCCCGACGGCGACGAAATCATGAACTCGTTGATGCGCGGCAGTTCCGCCTGCGCAGCGGCGGTTACAGATATCGAAACCAGTGCGGCGGCTGCGAAATAACGCGAAGTCCGCGTAACGGTGTGAGGCTTCTTCAAACGCCCCTCTCCTGTAACTTGTTAGAAAATACACCCGAAAGGGCGAACATCGAGGCACCATGCCTCCGATTCATGGCCATCGCAAGGACGGCCCGCGCCGCATTTCAGGGCAGAATCGACGGGCGCGATGCCTTTGCTATACCCCTCATCCAACACCGTGGATGCACAAATGAATTCGACGCCTGTCGCGCCCGCAAAGATCAATCTGTTCCTGCACGTGGGTTCCACCCGCGCCGACGGCTATCATCCGATCGAAAGTCTCGTGGCTTTCGCAGATACCGGCGACGATCTGCAATTCACGCCCGGCGGCGATGCATTTTCTATCCGCGTAACCGGAGCGTATGCGGAGGCCTCGGGTAAGCCCGAAGACAACCTCGTGCTGAAGGCTGCAAATCTTTTTGCGCAGAATATTCCCGGCGTATCTCGCGGCGCGTTTTCGCTCACGAAGAATCTACCTGCGGGCGCCGGTCTCGGCGGAGGTTCGTCGGACGCGGCGGCGGCGCTGCGTATCCTCGCGGAACATAAAGGTCTTTCCGCATCCGACCCGGCTGTGCTTGCAGCCGCGCATGAAACCGGCGCGGATGTCGCGGTCTGTCTCGAACGAAAAGCGCGGCTGATTTCCGGGATCGGCGAAATATTGTCCGAGCCAATTTCGATTCCGCCGCTCTCGGCCGTACTGGTTTGGCCGAACTCCTCCGCTTCGACGCCGGCCGTCTATCGCGCATTCGACGCGGCGGAGATCAAACACTCAACTCCGTTCGGTCTTCGCCCGAAAGACTTTCCGCGCGAGCGGGTTGCGTTTCTGGAGTTTCTTAAAAGGCAGAATAACGACCTCACGCGGGCGGCATGGCAAGTCACGCCGAATGTCGCGGAAGCGGAAGCGGTGCTGCGCGCCGTCGATCGCACGCAATTGATCCGGATGAGCGGCTCAGGATCTGCAGTGTTTGCGCTCTACGAATCCATAGAGATCGCGGAAGCCGAAGCCGCCGCGGTTCGCGCGCGTTACCCGGACTGGTGGGTAGTCGCGGTTACTTTAAGTTAGTGCGCTCTCGAGACGCAGAAGTCGACTACGTCGAGCAACGCCTGCTTGCCGTCCGCCTGCGGGAAAATTGCTAACGCATCCTTCGCAATCGCGCCGTAATGGCGTGCGCGCTCGACGGTGTCTTCCAGCGCGCGGTGCTTCTTCAGCAATTCGATTGCGTGTTCGAGATCGCCGTCCGCGATCTCCCCGCTCTGAATACATTTCTTCCAGAACGTGCGCTCGGTCTCGCTGCCACGCCGGAACGCGAGAATGACCGGGAGCGTGATTTTTCCCTCGCGGAAGTCGTCGCCGACATTCTTGCCGATCTTGGCGCGGCTGCCGCCGTAATCGAGCGCGTCATCGACAAGCTGGAACGCGATGCCGAGATTGTTGCCGAACGAACAGGCCGCTTCCTGCTCCACCTTCGGGCGGGCGGAAATCACCGGACCGACTTCACAAGCCGCCGCGAATAACTCGGCGGTCTTCGCCCGGATGACCGCAAGATAAGCGTCCTCGGTGGTGTCGAGATTCTTCGCCGCCGCAAGCTGCATCACCTCGCCTTCGGCGATGACGGCAGCCGCAGTCGAAAGAATTTCGAGTGCGCGAAGGTTTCCGACCTCGACCATCATGCGGAAAGCCTGACCGAGCAGGAAGTCGCCGACCAGCACGCTCGCCTCGTTGCCCCAGACCATGCGCGCGGAAGGTTTGCCGCGTCGAAGCTCGCTCTCGTCCACGACATCGTCGTGCAGGAGCGTCGCCGTGTGCATAAATTCGACGGAGGCCGCGAGATTGATGTGGCCGGTGCCGCGATAGCCGGTGAGCACGGCGGTCGCCAATGTCAGCATTGGCCGCAGGCGCTTGCCGCCCGAGGAGATCAGATGGTTCGCGACCTCCGGAATCATGGTGACCTCCGAGCCGGTGCGGCTCAGAATCAGCTCGTTGACCTTTTGCAGATCGGAACGAACGAGGCTGCTCAGGCGTTCGATGGAAGGCTCAGGCGCCTCGAAGGGCAGGACGACGGCCACGCGATTAACACTCCATTTGCCGCACTTTAAGAGCGCACCCTATCCCGGGCAACCCGCCACGGCGCCGCCGCTTTCCCCCGGCAAGCGCTTGCGGCATAGATAGTGGCGCCGCCGGGCGCCCATTTTTTTGGAGAACTCGATGCTCACCCGGACTGCCGCCAAGTCCAGTGCCAAGTCCAGTGCCATGTCCAACGCGAAGTCCAAAAGCTCAGCCCGCGTCCGTCTGCCGCAAGGGCTGAAGATCGCGGTGATCGTGCCCTGCTACAACGAAGAGGCGGCGATCGGCACGGTCGTGAAGCAATTCCGCGCGGCGCTGCCGGCCGCGGACATCTATGTTTACGACAACAACTCCAAGGACGGCACGATTGCCGCCGCCAAGAAGGCCGGCGCGATCGTCAACGTCGAGACGCGGCAGGGCAAAGGCCATGTCGTGCGGCGTATGTTCGGCGACATCGACGCCGACGTTTATGTGATGATCGACGGCGACGCGACCTATGACGCACCGAGCGCGCCGAAAATGATCGCAGCCCTCGTCGCGGAAAAACTCGACATGGTGGTCGGCTCGCGCGTCGATCAGGAGGTCGAGGCCTATCGGCCCGGCCATCGTTTCGGCAACTGGATTCTAACCGAGTTCGTGAAGCGCATCTTCGGCAAGAGCTTCAACGACATTCTTTCCGGCTACCGCATCTTCTCGCGCCGCTTCGTGAAATCTTTCCCGGCGCTTTCGACCGGATTCGAAATCGAAACCGAGCTGACCGTGCACTCGCTGGAACTCGGTATGCCGGTCGCGGAAATCGAGACGCCTTATTATGCGCGTCCGGAAGGCTCGACCTCGAAACTGAACACCTACCGCGACGGCATCCGCATCCTGTGGACCATCGGAAAGCTGTTCCGCACCGAACGTCCGATGCAATTCTTTTCAATCATTTCGTTCTTCTTCTTCTTAGCGTCGGTCGTAATCGCGTTTCCGGTGTTCAGGACATTTTTCGAGACGGGCCTGGTGCCGCGCTTGCCGACCGCAATCCTTGCGATGGCGTTGATGCTCTTGTCGTTCCTTTCGCTGATGTCGGGACTGATCCTCGACACCGTCACGCGCGGGCGGCGCGAGTTGAAGCGGCTCACCTATCTCTCTTATCCCGCGCCCGGAAATCAGCGCTGAATGCATGAGCTTGTCCGCACCAACGACGCAGTGCTGATTACAGCAATTGAAGCGCTCTTGAAGGGCGCGAATATCCCCTGCTTTGTCGCGGACCAGAACATGAGCGTCATGGAAGGCTCGCTCGGCTTTCTGCCGCGGCGCGTACTTGTCTCAGAAGATGATGAGGAACGCGCAAAGCGGCTGCTCACCGACGCCGGCTATGGCGGCGTGCTGAAATCGGATTGAGATGGACACGACCGACGACACCGTCCTCGGCGGAAAACTGAAGCTTTCGCAACCGCGCAGCGGGCATCGCGCGGGTCACGATGCGATCCTGCTCGCCGCCGCAGCCCCCAAATCCATGATGGCACTCGATCTCGGTGCCGGTGTCGGCACTGCTGGGCTTGCGCTGCTCGCACGAAAAATAGTTTCGCAGGTGACAATGGTAGAAGTCGATGCAGCGCTTTCTACGCTTTCCTCGCATAACGCAAACCGCAACGGCTTCGCCGACTCCGTGCGCATTCTGCGCGGCGACATCACGGAAGATTTACCGCTGCAAATGGATGCATACGATCTCGTAATCATGAACCCGCCTTTCAACGACGCAAATATGTTGCAGGCTTCGCTCGATTCGGCGCGGGCGAAAGCGCATACGGCAAGCACCGCGACAACGGAGAGCTGGATCACGCGTGCCGCGCGTCACTGCAAGGCAGGCGGCGTCTTAACAATCATTCATCGGCCGGAAGCGACATTACCAATCCTTAAGTCGATGGACGGGCGCTTCGGTGCTATTGAATTACTGCCGGTATTTCCAAAACCGGAATCTGCTGCGATCCGCTTGATCGTGCGGGCCATCAAAGGGCGAAAGACGCCAACGCAGATGCTTCCCGGCATCACTCTCAACGACAAAGACGGAAAACCCAGCGCGGCCGCGGAACGAATCCTTCGCGACGGCGCTTCCCTGTTCGGAGACTGAGCGATGGCAAGCAACGATAGAAACGGATTTTTCTCGCGGCTATTCCGCAGGCGCCCCGTGGTGCCGGTGGTGCGGCTTTCCGGACCTATCGGCATGAATATGCCGCTCGTCTCTTCGATGTCGCTCGCGTCAGTGTCAAAGCAGCTCGACAAGGCATTCGGCTATAAGAAGGCCGCTGCGGTTGCGCTGGTCGTGAACTCGCCCGGCGGCGCGCCGGCGCAATCGCATTTAATTCACCAGCGCATCCGGCAGCTTGCCGAGAAGAATAAGAAGAAGGTCATCGTCTACGTGGAAGATGTTGCCGCGAGCGGCGGCTACATGATTGCCTGCGCCGGCGACGAAATCATCGCAGATAATTATTCCATCGTCGGCTCGATAGGCGTCGTTTCCGCGAGCTTCGGCTTCGAGAAGATGATCAAAAAACTCGGCATCGAACGCCGCGTTTACACCTCCGGCGACAGCAAACGGCAGCTTGACGCGTTCCTGCCCGAGAAACCGGAAGACATCCGCCGCCTCAAAGCGCTGCAAACGAAAATTCATGAAGACTTCATCGCGCTTGTGAAGCGCGGACGCGGCAAGCGGCTCAAGAGTTCGGACAAGACGCTGTTTAACGGCGAATACTGGCTCGCCGAACAGGCGATGGAATACGGCCTGATCGACGGCATCGGCGACCTGCGCGGCACGCTGCAAAAGCGCTTCGGGAAGCACGTGCTGACGCCCCTGATTGCGCCGGCAAGCGGATTTTTCGCCCGTCGCATTCCCGGTATGTCCGGCGCTATACTGCCGGACGATTGGGCAAGAACGGCACTCGCCGCTGCGGACGAACGCGCGCTTTGGGGCCGCTACGGTTTATAAGGTTTCACGCGAGGGATTTTACGATGCCTCCTCTTGTTGTCTGGTTGATCGGCGCGGCAGGAGCCGTGATCGGCGCCAAGCTGTGGTCGATGGCCGAGAGACGAGCGAACGAGGATCTCGAGCGCGTCCGTAATGCAGAGCGCGACGAAGTACGGCAACTCGAGCGCGACCCCGTCACCGGCACCTATCGGCCGCGAAAATCGTGAAGCACCGTGTTGCAGAAGGCTGATATGTCCGGAATCACTTCGCGCTTTCCGCAACTCAAAGACAAGCGATGGCTCGCTTCCGTCGCGCTGTTCGGCGTGCTTGTTGCCGCGTTCGGCTGGTATTTCATCGGCGGTAGCGGCGACGATGCTGCTTCCTATCGTACGCAACCCGTCATCAAAGGCGATCTCGAAAAAACCGTAACCGCGCTTGCGCAGGTGAGGCCTAAAACCTTCGTCGATGTCGGCACGCAGGTTTCCGGGCAGCTTCGCAAAGTCGAAGTCGAAATCGGCGATGTCGTGAAACAGGGCCAGTCGCTCGCGCAGATCGACCCCACGGTTTACCAGACCCGCGTGCTCGCCGGCCGCGCAAAAATCGAAAACCTGAAAGCGCAACTCGAGCAGGCGCGCGCGCAACTCGTGCTGGATCAGGCGCGCGAAGACCGCGCCCGTCAGCTCTATGCCACCAACGCAACCAGCAAAGACGCGTTCGAACTTGCGACTGCCAACTTCAAGATTAACCAGGCCAAGATCGGCTCCTTCGAGGCGCAGATCAAAGAGATGGAAGCAACGCTTCAAGGCGACGAAGCCAATCTCAACTACACCAAGATTTTCGCGCCACAGGCCGGCACCGTCGTCGATCAGATTGCGTTCGAAGGCCAGACGCTGAACGCAAACCAGACCGCGCCGATCATCGTGCGCATCGCCGATCTCGATGTCATGACGGTGTGGGCGCAAGTCGCCGAAGCCGACGTGCCGCGCATTACCGCGGGGATGCCGGTCTATTTCACGACACTCGGCTCGCCTGACAAACGCTACACCGCCACCGTGCGCCAGGTGTTGCCCACGCCGCAGACCGTCAACGACGTCATTTTATATAACGTGCTGATCGACGTTCCGAACAAGGAACGGGAACTGATGACCAATATGACCGCGCAGGTATTTTTCGTGCTCGGCGCCGTGAAAGATTCGCTCTTGGTTCCAGTCGCGGCGCTTCGCCCCTCGCAGCGCGACAAAGGCGGCTTCACCGTGCGCGTGCTCGAGAACGGGTCAGTGAAAATGAAGCGCGTCACGGTCGGTCTGCAGGACCGCAACCTTGCCGAAATCAAGAGCGGACTCAACGAAGGCGATCAGGTCGTGATCGGGCAGGTTGCGCGGTCCGACCAGAAGCAGAAAAGTTTCAGCTTCGGCAACTCGAAATTCAGATGAACGCCGCGCAGTATCAGAAACGCACTTCTTCCGCTGCGCGCGCGGCAGCACCGCAATCGCCGCTTATCGAAATCACGAACGTCACCAAGCACTACCAACAGGGCACGACCACCGTTCGCGCGCTCGACGGCGTTTCGCTCACCATCGAGGCCGGAGAATTCGTCGCGATCATGGGCCAGTCCGGCTCCGGTAAATCGACGCTGATGAACATCATCGGCTGTCTCGACCGGCCGTCGGACGGCGAGTATCGCGTCACCGGCATCGATGTCGCGACATTAACCTCCGACGAGCTTGCGGCACTTCGCTGCCGCACGTTCGGCTTCGTGTTTCAGCGCTTCAACCTGATGGCCGGAATCACCGCCGCGGAGAACGTGGAAATTCCCGCAGCCTATGCCGGACGCCCGAAAAACGAGCGTGTGAAACGGGCAAAAGAATTGCTCGCGCGTCTCGGCTTGGGCGAGCGCACCGATCATCGCCCGACCGAACTTTCCGGTGGCCAGCAACAGCGCGTCTCGATCGCACGCGCGCTGATGAACGAAGCCCCCGTCATTCTCGCGGACGAACCGACCGGCGCACTCGACAGCCGCTCCGGCGAAGAAGTGCTCGCCCTTCTGAAAGAACTGCACGCCGAAGGCCGCACCGTCATTCTGATTACGCACAACCCGGAAATCGCCGAGCACACCAACCGTGTCATTCATATCGCCGACGGCCTGATTAAATCCGACGAGCGAAAGGTGCGCGACAAGAAAACGGCCGTACCGGAATTCAAGCTCGATCTCGCAACACGCAACCGCTGGCTGCCCGATCTCGTCGAAGCGACCAAAATGGCGCTGCATTCGATGAAGGTGAACATCTTCCGCACCGCGCTGACGCTCTTGGGTGTCGTCATCGGCGTTGCCGCGGTCGTCGCCATGCTCGCAATCGGCGACGGCTCGAAACAGCAGGTGCTGGAGCGCATCTCGGCGATGGGCACAAACCTTCTGGTGGTGCGGCCCGGCGGTGCGCGCGTCCGGGTCGCCGGCGATAACGCAACATTGGTCGAAGAAGACGCCAGAGCAATCGCGCAGCTTCCGGGTGTGACTGCCGTTTCCGCGGAGCGCGCGACGCGCGTCACAGTGCGCTACGGCAACATCGACTATTCAACTCTGATACAGGGTGCCTGGCCCGGCTACGCAATCGCGCGCGATTGGGCGATGGCCGAAGGCAGCTTTATTTCCGAAGACGACGTGAAGGGCTACGCGCCGGTCGTCGTGCTCGGCAAGACCGTTGCCAATACGCTATTCCCCGACGGAGCGAGCCCGGTCGGAAAATACTTGCTGGTTCGCAATGTGCCGTTCGAGATCGCGGGCGTGCTCAGCACGCGCGGGGCTACCCCTTGGGGCACGGATCAGGATGACATCGTCATCATGCCGCTCTCGACCGGATATATGCGTATCTTCGGGCGGCGCTTTCTCAATTCGGTAACGGTGCTTGTCGCCGACTCGAACGAGATCACCGAAACGCAGACGGCAATCGAAAAACTCGTCACCGAACGGCACCGCGGCGTCACCGACTTCACGATCCGCAACACCGCCTCGATTCTGGAAGCTGCCATCGCAACACAGGAAACGTTGACGCTGCTGCTCGCCTCGGTTGCCGCGATTTCGCTCTTGGTCGGCGGCATCGGTGTCATGAACATCATGCTCGTTTCCGTCACCGAGCGGACACGCGAAATCGGCGTGCGCATGGCGACCGGAGCGCGCATGGGCAACATTCTTCTTCAGTTCAATACCGAGGCGCTTGTGGTCTGCGGCATAGGCGGCCTCGCCGGCGTTGCAATCGGCATCGCGGTCGCGCTGATCGTGCAGAGTTTCGGTGTCGCGATCCTGCTCTCGCCGTTGCCGGCGATTCTCGCGTTCTCCTGCGCGTTCCTGACCGGGCTCTTGTTCGGCTATCTACCCGCGCGAAAAGCCGCGCAGATGGACCCGGTAGTGGCGCTTTCCTACGAGTAGCTTGCCTTCGCTGCCCCTGCTGCCTAGGGTCGCGCCGATTTTCGAGACCGGCGCAAAATGTCCGACAAGAACGATCCGTTATCGCCTGCCCGCTCCTTTCAGGGCCTGATCCTCGCGCTCCAGAATTTCTGGGCGAAGCAGGGTTGCGTGATCCTGCAGCCTTACGACATGGAGATGGGTGCCGGCACCTTTCACCCGGCGACGACGCTGCGCGCGCTCGGGCCGAAGCCGTGGAACGTCGCCTACGTGCAGCCGTCGCGCCGCCCGAAAGACGGCCGCTATGGCGAGAACCCGAACCGGCTCCAGCATTATTATCAGTATCAGGTGATCTTGAAGCCATCGCCGCCGAATTTGCAGGAGCTTTATCTGCAATCGCTCGCCGCGATCGGCATCGACGCCAAGGTCCACGACATCCGCTTCGCCGAAGACGACTGGGAAAGCCCGACGCTCGGCGCGTGGGGCCTCGGCTGGGAATGCTGGTGCGACGGCATGGAAGTTTCGCAGTTCACTTATTTCCAGCAGGTCGCAGGCTTCGAATGCGCGCCGGTTTCGGGCGAGCTTACTTACGGTCTCGAGCGGCTCGCGATGTACGTGCAGGGCGTCGAGAACGTTTACGATCTCAACTTCAACGGGTTAGAGGGCGATAAAAAAGTCACTTACGGCGACGTGTTCCTGCAAGCCGAAAAAGAATATTCGAAGCACAATTTCGAACTCGCCGACACCGAGATGCTTTTTCAGCAGTTCAAGATGGCGGAGAGCGCCTGCACCAAATATCTCGAAGCGGGCTGGAAAGATGGCAGCCGGGAAGAGCATCTGATGGCCCTGCCCGCCTACGACCAGTGCATCAAGGCGAGTCATGTCTTTAACCTGCTCGACTCGCGCGGCGTGATCTCGGTCACCGAACGCCAAAGCTATATCCTGCGCGTGCGCGAGCTTGCGAAGGCCTGTGGCGCGGCGTGGCTGAAAACCGAAGGAGGCCGCGCATGAACGCACCGAAGACGTTGCTGCAAATGTCCGGCGCGCCGCTCGAGCCGGGCAAGTTTTCTGAAAGCGCGGTCATTATCATCGACGCGCAGAACGAATATGTGACCGGCAAGCTGCCGCTTTCCGGGATCAACCCTGCGCTCGACAATATTGCGATCCTCTTGAAAGCCGCGCGCGCAGCGGGCGCGCCGATCATCCACGTACAGCACAAAGGCCGCGCGGGCGGGCTGTTCGATCCGGGCGCGGATGCATTCAAACTCGCGCCGCAAGCTGCGAATGAAAGCGGCGAAGCGATTGTCGAAAAGCCGCTGCCGAATGCATTTGCACAGACCAATTTGCAGGACCTGTTGACCAAGACCGGCAGGAAATCTCTGATCGTCGCCGGCTTCCAGACGCATATGTGCATCTCGTCCACCGTGCGCGCGGCGCTCGATCTCGGCTATCGCACCACGGTCGTTTCGGACGCCGCGGCTACGCGCGACCTGCCCGATCCGACCGGAGGCCCGGCGTTCGCGGCCGATACGCTGCATCGGGCGGCACTCGCGGGGCTTGCCGATCGTTTTGCGATTGTCGCGAAGCTCGCAGAGCTGAAGGCCTGAGATGCCCGACCTTCTCCTGGAACTTTTCTCCGAGGAAATTCCCGCCCGAATGCAACGGCAGGCGGCGGAGAATCTGAAAAAGCTAGTCACCGACGCGCTGGTGAACGGCGGGCTGGTCTATGAAGGCGCGAAGGCGTTTGTGACCCCGCGCCGCCTCGCGCTCTCTATTCATGGCCTGCCCGCAAAGCAGCCCGACCTGAAAGAAGAGAAAAAAGGTCCGCGCGTCGGCGCGCCGGACGGCGCGATCCAGGGATTTCTGAAAGGCGCGGGGCTGAAGTCGATCTCGGAAGCGAAAGTCCAGCACGACAAGAAGGGCGACTTCTATATCGCGATCACCGAGAAGAAGGGTCGCGCGACGCAAGAGGTGATTGCGGAAATCATACCCGGCATTCTAACAGACTTTCCTTGGCCAAAATCCATGCGTTGGGGTGGCGCAGGCGGCCCAACGCTGAGGATTACTAAGACGGCCCCTGGCATCGACGTTAAAGTCACTGAATTTTCTTGGGTTCGCCCACTACACTCTGTGATCTGCACCTTTGGTCCTGAGACCGAGGAACCGGCAATAATTCCTTTCAAAGTTCCCTACACAAACATTGTCGCCAGCAACTCGACTCGCGGCCATCGCGTGATGTCGTCGGGCGAAATTTCCGTGAAACGGCTCGACGATTACGCGAAGAAGCTGGAAGCCGCGCGGGTGGTGCTGGACGCCGACCGCCGTAAGGAAATCATTCTTTCAGACGCGAAGAACATCGCGCTCGCGCAAGGGCTGGAACTGGTCGAAGACGAGGCGTTACTCGAAGAAGTCGCGGGTCTGGTCGAATGGCCGGTTGTGATGATCGGCGAATTCGAGAAAGAATTTCTCGATATTCCCGCCGAAGTGATCCGCGCCACCATCCGCATCAACCAGAAGTGCTTTGTGCTGCGCGATCCCAAGACCGGCAAGCTCGCGAATAAATTCATTCTGGTTTCCAATTTAGAGGCGACCGACGGCGGCGAAGCAATTAAGGCGGGCAATGCGCGCGTGATCCGCGCACGGCTTTCGGACGCGAAGTTCTTCTGGGACACCGACCGCAAGACCAAGCTCGAAGCGCGGCTGCCGAAATTCGAGCAGATCACGTTCCACGAGAAGCTCGGCACGCAAGCGGCTCGCATCGAACGCATCGCACGCCTCGCGAAAGAGCTTGCACCAATCGTGAAAGCCGATCCCGCGAAAGCAGAGAAAGCTGCGCGGCTCGCGAAAGCGGATTTGCTCACCGAAGTCGTCGGCGAGTTTCCGGAAGTCCAAGGCCTGATGGGCAAGTATTACGCGCTTGCCGAAGGCATCGACAAAGAGATCGCTGAAGCGAGCGAAGAGCATTACAAGCCGCAAGGGCCGAACGACCGCGTGCCAACTGCGCCGGTCTCTGTCGCCGTCGCGCTCGCTGACAAGATCGATACGCTTACTGGCTTCTGGGCCATCGACGAGAAGCCGACCGGCTCCAAGGACCCCTATGCGCTTCGCCGCGCAGCACTCGGCATTATCCGCATCGCCCTCGACAACAAATTGAGATTGCCGTTGCTTACGGTTTTCCGCAAAGCGCTATCGGCATTACCAAAGATGACTGACCAGAAGAATGTCAAAGACGCACCGAGCATTTCGCCGGAGGAAGACCTCCTTGGGTTCTTCGGTGATCGCTTGAAAGTTTATCTGCGCGACGCCGGCGCGCGGCACGACCTCGTCGATGCCGTGTTCGCGCTGGAAGGCCAGGACGATCTCGTGCTGATCGTGCGGCGCGTCGAGGCGCTCGGAAAATTCCTCGAGACCGAAGACGGCAAGAACCTGCTCGCAGGCACCAAGCGCGCGGCGAACATTCTCTCGATCGAAGAGAAGAAAGATAAAAAGACCTATTCCAGCGAACCGGACGCATCGAAGCTCACGGCACCCGAAGAAAAGGCCTTGGCCGCCGCGATCAAGGCCGCCGAAGGCGAAGTCGAAGCCGCGCTGAAAAAGGAAGACTTCGGAGCGGCAATGCACGCGATGGCTAAACTGCGTGCGCCGGTCGATGCCTTCTTCGACAAGGTCATCGTGAACGCCGACGACAAAGCGGTGCGCGAAAACCGCCTGAAGCTCTTGAACCGCATCCGTGAAGCGACACGCCACGTCGCCGATTTTTCGCGGATTGAAGGGTAATCTCCCCTCATGGTGAGGAGCGCGAGCGAAAGCGAGCGCGTCTCGAACCATGTGCCGCTCATCCTTCGAGACGGGCGCTGCGCGCCCTCCTCAGGATGAGGACTGCGGCCGCCGCTTAATTCTTGAAACTTCTCGCCTAGTTGCGCGTTAATCGCTCCGGCAGTCCTGCGCTTGCAGGACCCATCCGGAGGCTTCCATGACCCTTAACCTGATTACGCTGCAGCCGATCATCGCGCTCGTCGCGGGCATTCTGATCCTTATCATACCGCGGCTGCTCAACTTCATCGTCGCGATCTATCTCATCGTCATCGGCATCACCGGCCTGCTGCGGTGAGCAAACAAAAACGGGCGGCCCGCTAGGCCGCCCGTTTCGTTTGAAACAAATTTTTCGTCAGAGACCTTTCATCGTCACGCCGAGAACCAAGAGCAGGTAACCGATAATGGCTACCCAAAACGCATTCGGCGTTATCTGCGGAATCGGCGTGTAGCGGCTGACGACCGCGAGCGCGACGATAATCAGTGAGATGAGAAAAATGACGACTTTCGGTGCGCTAAGATTCATAGATGCCCCCATAAAAACGGCCTCATTCGCGAGGCCGGCAGAATCCTGGACCGATTCCGCTGATCGCGCCATGACGTTGCTGTGCATTGCGGGGTCGGCTGTTGCGGTGCATCTCGCGAGCGGCTAAGCCTTCCGCCTCGCGAAATAGCTCCCGGTAATTCCGCATGACGAAATGGGTTTACAGCTTCGGCGACGGCAAAGCCGAGGGAATGAGCGGAATGAAAGAGTTACTCGGCGGCAAGGGCGCAAACCTCGCCGAGATGTCGAACCTCGGCCTGCCTGTGCCGCCCGGCTTCACGATCACGACCGAAGCCTGCGTTCATTACTACTCGAACAAGAACGCATATCCGGACGGATTGACCGCCGAAGTCGAAGCCGCACTTGCGGCTGTCGAGAAAATTACCGGACGCAAATTCGGCTCAGACGCAAATCCGCTGCTGGTCTCGGTGCGCTCCGGCGCGCGCGCCTCGATGCCGGGCATGATGGACACGGTGCTTAACCTCGGTCTCAACGACAGGACCGTGGAAGCGCTGGCGAAATCCGCAAACGACAAGCGCTTCGCTTACGACTCCTATCGTCGCTTCATCCAGATGTATTCGAATGTCGTGCTCGATGTAGATCATCACAACTTCGAAGACATCCTTGAAGACTTCAAGGATCAGAAAGGCTTCGTACTCGACACCGATCTGGACGCCGAGAACTGGTCGGAAGTGATTACGCGCTACAAGGCGCGCGTCGAAGAAGAATACGGCAAGCCGTTTCCGCAGGACTCGAAAGAACAGCTTTGGGGCGCGATCGGCGCGGTGTTCGGCTCCTGGATGAATGCGCGCGCGGTCACCTATCGCCGCCTGCATGGCATTCCTGAATCCTGGGGCACCGCCGTCAACGTGCAGGCGATGGTCTTCGGCAACATGGGCGAAGACTCGGCAACCGGCGTTGCCTTCACGCGCAATCCTTCAACCGGCAAGAAAGAATTCTACGGCGAGTTTCTCGTGAACGCGCAAGGCGAGGATGTCGTCGCCGGTATTCGCACGCCGCAGAACCTCACCGAAGAAGCCCGCAAGGAAGCGGGCTCCGACAAGCCGTCGCTGGAAGCTGTCATGCCTTCGACCTTTGCTCAGCTAAAAGATATTTTTGCGAAGCTGGAGCGGCATTACGCCGATATGCAGGACATCGAGTTCACGGTCGAGAAATCGAAACTCTGGATGCTGCAGACACGCTCCGGCAAGCGCACGGCAAAAGCGTCGCTCCGGATCGCTGTCGAAATGGCAAACGAAGGCGTGATCACCAAAGAACAGGCGATCAACCGCATCGAAGCGGGCGCGCTCGATCAGTTGCTGCACCCGACCATCGATCCGAAGGCCGAGCGCAAGATCGTGGCTTCCGGCCTCCCCGCCTCACCGGGCGCGGCCTCCGGCGAGATCGTGTTTTCGGCGGACGAAGCGGAATCGGCAAAAGGTTCGGGACGCAAGGTCATTCTGGTTCGCGTCGAGACATCGCCGGAAGACATTCACGGTATGCACGCGGCCGAAGGCATTCTGACCACGCGCGGCGGCATGACCTCGCACGCGGCGGTGGTCGCGCGCGGCATGGGAAAGCCCTGCGTTTCCGGTGCGGGCTCAGTCCGCATCGATTACGCCGCGAAGACGCTGAGCGTCGGCCCGGTGACACTGAAAGCAGGCGACATCATCACCATCGACGGCGCGCAAGGCCAGGTCCTGCAAGGCCGCGTGGCAATGATCGAGCCGGAGCTGACCGGCGAATTCGCGACCCTGATGTCCTGGGCCGACAAGGTGCGTAAGCTCGGCGTGCGCGCGAATGCCGATACGCCCGCGGACGCGAAAGCCGCGCGCAACTTCGGCGCGGAAGGCATCGGTCTCTGCCGCACCGAGCATATGTTTTTCGACGACGAGCGCATTCTCGCGGTGCGCGAAATGATCCTGGCCGACGACGAAAAAAGCCGCCGCAAGGCGCTCGAGAAGTTGCTCCCTGCGCAGCGCTCGGATTTCATCGCGCTGTTCGAGACGATGAAGGGCCTGCCGGTCACGATCCGCCTGCTCGATCCGCCGCTACATGAATTCCTGCCGCATACCGACAAGGACATGGCGGAGGTCGCCGCCGCGCTGGGCACCGATGTGAAGAAGCTCGCGGGCCGCAAAGCTGAGCTTTCGGAATTCAATCCGATGCTCGGGTTCCGTGGCTGCCGTTTGGCGATAGCGTTTCCCGAAATCGCGGAGATGCAGGCGCGCGCGATTTTCGAGGCCGCGGTGCACGCGGGCAAAACCACCGGCGCGCCGGTGATACCGGAAGTCATGGTGCCGCTGATCTCGACCAAAGCCGAGTTCGACATCGTGAAAGCGCGGATCGACGCAATGGCCGAAGCGGTGCAGGCCGAGACCAAAACCAGGATCGAATATCAGGTCGGCACTATGATCGAGCTGCCGCGCGCCTGCCTGCGCGCGGAAGAAATCGCGGAGACCGCTGAATTCTTCTCGTTCGGCACCAACGACCTGACGCAGACTGCATTCGGCATTTCGCGCGACGACGCGGCGATTTTCCTGAACACATATCTTGCGAAGGGCATCATCCCTATCGATCCCTTCGTTTCGATCGATCGTGGCGGTGTCGGCGAATTGGTGAAAATCGGCGTCGAGCGCGGGCGTAAATCGCGGCCCGATATCAAGCTCGGCATCTGCGGCGAGCATGGCGGCGATCCTGCTTCGGTCGCATTTTGTCATGAGGTAGGATTGGATTACGTTTCCTGCTCACCGTTCCGCGTACCGATTGCGCGGCTGGCCGCGGCACAAGCGGCCCTCGGCAAAGATCTCGTGAGCGAGGCGTAGCGGAACGCGATGAGCGTCCCTTCGCTCAAGGAACTGCGCACTGGCGGCAAAGCCGCACTCGCCCGTGCGCTTGCGGCGATTGAAACCGAAGCGAATTCTTCCGCCCTCGCCAAACTGCTGGACGAAGCCTGCGCCAATCCGAAGGGCCATATCCTCGGTCTCACCGGCACACCCGGCGTCGGCAAATCAACGCTGATCAATGCGCTGATCGCGCGTGCGCGCACCGCGGACAAAACGATTGCCGTGATCGCAGTGGACCCTTCGTCGAAAGCGACCGGCGGCGCGCTTTTAGGCGACCGTGCGCGCATGACGACGGACCCCGACGACAAAGGCGTGTTCGTGCGCTCTATGGCGGCACGCGACCGGCTCGGCGGAATTTCCAACGAAACCATTGCTGCCGCCGTGCTCATGCGCGCGCTTTATGACCGCGTGATCGTGGAAACCGTCGGCGTCGGGCAATCGGAATCCGATATTGCCGGCATTGCAGACACCGTTCTGCTTTGCATCCAGCCAGGCGCGGGCGACAGCCTGCAATTCATGAAAGCAGGCGTGATGGAATTGCCGGATGTCGTCGCGGTCACCAAGGGCGATCTCGGTGCGAGCGCCCGCCGCGCCCGCGCCGATGTCGAAGGCGCATTGGGTTTATCCGCGCGCGGAGAATGGCACGCGCCGGTCGTGACCATCACAGCCACCACCGGCGATGGGCTCGATCAGCTCGACGAAGCGATCGCAGGACACGCCGCCTTCCTTGCCGGAAACCACCGGCACGAAAAAAAGCTGAAGGCCCAGGAGTCGTCCTGGGTCGAAGAAGCAATTAAGGCGCGCTTCGGCAGCGAGGGTCTTGCCGCCGCACGCTCGCTTACCGTGAAGGCTGCCGGGCCCTTCTCGCGGGAAGCCGCACTCGCAGAAGTGCTTAAAAGGCGGCTTTTCCCGTTAACCCGCGAGTAACCCTGTCCACGCGATAAATCCGCTTCCTAGTGTAAGCGTTGCGTAGGGTGTCATGCGTATCCGGCGAGCGCCGCGAAAGCGGCCGTCATATTTGCGTTTTGCGCTCGCGCCCGCGCTCTTTCTTCTTAGCACGCAGCAAGGTGCCTATCAGGACCTCGGGAGCCTGCTCGCGAAGGAAGCGAATATCACCGAACGCGCCCGTGCTCATCTGATGCAGGGCGCAATGTCTTCGCTGCGCACCGCCACGCTCTCGCTTCCCACCAACAGTTTCTTCGCGCTCCCGCAAGCGCCGCTTCAGCCGAAGCCGCGTTTCGATCCCGACATAACCGGCTCGATTCCGCCTGCGCAGCTATCGATCCACGCGAACCCGTCGATGTCGGCCACGGTCGAGCGAACGAATAAAACAGATCGTTATTTCGCACCGCCCGCCGCAGCCAGAGTGCCTACACCCAACATCGCATCGTCGCTCGCGCTCAATCCGCAGGCTGCCGAGCCAAATGGGCTATTCGAGTTCGACGAAAGCGAGCCGCGCGCCGACCGGCCCGGAAGCCTCACGCATGATCGCGATATTCCGGAGGGCGACCCGACCGCGGTGTTCCGGATGAGCAGCCTTCTGTTCGATGCCGATGCAGGCGCGACGCCGCCGGGCGCCTTCAAGCATCGCCAGTATGTTGCGCCGGCGATCGTGCCGGACACCTCGCCGGATGCGCCGCTGCACGCGACCCGTAAACTGACGCCGGCCGAGCGCCTTGCGCTGACCCCGGTCACGCGCGCGAAAGCGATAAAATGTCTTGCTGAGGCGATCTATTTCGAAGCGCGTTCCGAGCCTGAGCGCGGCCAGATGGCGGTGGCACAGGTTGTCGTCAATCGCGCATTCTCCGGCTACTACCCGAACGACATTTGCGGCGTGGTCTATCAGAACAAGCACCGGCATCTCGCCTGCCAGTTCACGTTCGCCTGCGACGGCATTCCCGACATCGTAACCAGCAAGCCGCACTGGGCCATGGCCGAGCGCCTTGCGAACGACGCGCTAGACGGCAGAGGCTATCTGCAGGATGTCGGCAAGGCGACGCACTATCACGCCTATTACGTCTCGCCGTACTGGGCGCGGAAGATGCGGAAGATGTCTAGGATCGGAGCGCATACGTTCTACTTCCCGTTCGAATGGGAAGTGAGTGAGCCGACCGCTACGGCTGCGCAATAGTCAAAGCAGAAGCAGATCGACCCGGCCGAGCGCCGCGCTCAGATAAATCAGTCCGATCACTAGCATCATGCCTGTCGCCGCGAGACCCGCGATCAGCGAGTAGTCTTCCAGCATTGCGGGAGCTGTGTTCATGCGGTCCATGGCGGCATCCTCTGAGAACCGGGGCCATCGGCCCTACTCCGGTGACGATTTCGCCCGATAACCGCCGCAGACTGCTTTTTGTTCCGCGGGTGTTTGCCGCTAGAATCCAGCCATGGCGGTGTATGTGGATGATGCGATCTGGAACTGGCAGGGGATGCGCTGGGCGCATCTCGTGGCCGACGAGGAGCACGAGCTACATCGCTTTGCAGCCAGCCTCGGTATTTCGCGGCTGATCTATCAAGGTCCGCCAAAAACGGCGCATCCGCATTACGACATTACTGCTTTCGAGCGCAGGATTGCGATTGCGCGGGGCGCTATCGCCTGCTCTCGCGAGGAGATCGTGCTCGTGCTTCGGCGGCTCCGGGCTTCACGCGCAGCTTAGCTGCGCCAGGGATTCGGCTTGTTGGTGCCGGAGGCAATGCCGACCTGCGGAGCCGGCCCAGGTTGCGGCAATGGACGGCCCCAAGGCTGGGGCGTGTCATCGACCGGCGCTTCAATTGAAGCGGCCTCTGAACTGTCCGGCTCGGGCAGCGCGATCGGCCCCGGATCGCGTCCGCCCGCGGTGCGCACCAGCGCATCGACGCGTTTGTCGATCGCGGGATGCGTCGAAAACAAGTCCGCAAATCCCGAATGCGGGTTGTCGAAGCACATCTCCATCACAGCGGAAGGCGCATTGCGCAACTCGCCGCGGTTTTCGATCTTGCGAAGCGCCATGATCATGGCGTCCGGATTTTTGGTCAGTTCCACCGCGCCCGCGTCGGCCAGATATTCCCTTGAGCGCGAAAGCGAGAAGCGGATCACGATGGAAAGGATCCATGCGAGCGCAATGATCGCAAGCGCGATCAGTATAGCAATGATCGCACCGCCGCCGCCTTTGCGGTTCGAGGACGAACTCGATCCCCATCTCGTGCCGCTGCTTCCCGAGCGCGAGTTGAACAGACCGCGGAACGTCAGCTCGCCAACGAACGAGATGATGCCCGCCATCACGACCGCGATTACGAGCAGGCGCACGTCGCCATTGCGGATATGCGTCAGCTCGTGCGCAAGCACGGCTTCTAGTTCGGCGTCGTCCAAGCGCTGCAACAATCCGCGCGTGACCGCGATGGTATATTGCTTCTGGTTGAGGCCGGTCGCGTAAGCGTTCAGCGCCGTGTCCTCGGTGATCTTCAGCTTCGGCATTGGGATGCCGCGCGAGATGCAGAGGTTTTCGAGGAGATTATATAACTTCGGCTCTTCCAGCCGCGTCACGCTATGCGCGCCGGTTTGCCGGTCGATCATCGCCTGATGAAAGCGGTACGAGATCATGAGCCAGATCAGCGTGCCTACGGTCGCAAACGGCACCGCATAACGCAGGTCGGACCAAGCGAGGAGCAGGATCCATTCGAGCGGCGCATTATCCATCGTGAAGGCGCGGAAGATCAGCGCACCTGCGAAAGTCAGCATATAGACGAGGAAAAACAGCCCGCCGATCAGTAGGACCGAGCGGAAGCGGTTGGAGCGGATATGCGTATAAAGACCGTAGGCGGCCATCGCGCGCAATCTCCGGTAAGGCGATGCGGCCCGGCTTTATCGGCCGGACCGCATCCGTTGCCTGCCTGTTTTAGAACTTCACGTTCGGTGCGGTTTCGAGTTGCGGACGCGCATCGCCCACATCGAAAAACTCGCGGTGACGGAAGCCGAGCGCACCCGCGAAGAGCGCGGCGGGAAGCTGCTCGATTGCGGTGTTGTATTCCTGCACCGCGTTATTGAAGAAGCGGCGCGCGGCAGCGAGCTTGTTCTCGATGTCGGAAAGCTCGGTCTGCAACTGCTGGAAGTTCGTATTTGCCTTGAGGTCGGGATAAGCCTCGGCAAGTGCGAACAACCCGCCGAGCGCTTTGGTCAGCATACCCTCGGCTTGTGCTGCCTGGGCGGGACCCTTGGCGGCGATCGCCTGGTTGCGTGCCTGGATCACCGCCTCAAGCGTGCCGCGTTCGTGGCTCGCGTAACCCTTTACGGTCTCGACCAGGTTCGGGATCAGGTCGTGCCGCAGCTTCAGCTGCACGTCGATGTCGGCATAAGCCTGATTGGCGCGCTGCCGGAGCGCGACGAGGCCGTTGTAGACAAAGATGACATAGAGAATGAGGACGCCGACGATGCCGAGCGTTACCATTAAGCCGGTAGACATACAGAACTCCCTCGGGCGAATTGCCAGAGGCCAAGCCTAGCGCAGATTCGAGCAAAAGTGCGAGGGGCCGGCCGCTCAGGCGGCGCGGACTTTATTGCCAACCGGCGTCGGCGCGAGCCGGATACAGTTGCGGCCGGCGGCTTTTGCCGCATAGAGCGCCCGGTCGGCCCGCTCGATCAATTCTTCGATATCCCGGTCATGGCTGCTGATCGCGGCGCAACCGACCGAGACCGTGACGCCAAGCTGCTTCGCGTCGAAGGGAATGCTGCTCTCCGCGATCACGAGACGGATACGCTCGGCCAGTTCGTGCGCATCGTGCTCGCTGACCTCGCGCAGCAGGACCACGAATTCCTCACCGCCGAAGCGGGCAACCTTATCGGTTTCGCGCAAAGTCTGTGCGATCAGTTCGCCGACACGGCGGATCACGGCGTCACCGGCAGCGTGACCATGTTGGTCATTGACGCGCTTGAAGTGATCGATATCGACGATGAGGGTCGCGATCGAACGGCCATAACGCTGGAAATAGCGCATCGCGTCCGCGGCCGCGTCCATGAAGGCGCGGCGGTTCAACAGGTTCGTGAGCGGATCGGTTTCCGCGAGCTTGCGCAGGCTTGCGATGTCGTTTGCGAATTTCCTGGCTTCTTCCGCGGCCTTGGCTTCGGCTTCCTGCGTGAGACGCTCGACAAAACCGATACGCAAAAGAAGCGAGCGCAGCGAGGTCGAGAGATGGATCACTTCGGAAGAGCCGCGCAGGCGCGGAAAGCTGGTCACGCCATTGTCACGGCCGATGCTGTCGGCAGCTTTGGTAAGCGAGTGAATCGGGCCGGAGACACGGTTCGCAATCACGCCCGCGAGCAAGATTCCGAGAATTGCCACGCCGGTTCCGATACCGACGATGGTCCAGAACATCTGGCGCGTCGCGGCAAAGGCGACTTCGGTATTGCGCCGCGCGATTACGCCCCAGCCCATACCGGGGAAATCGCGGTGTCCGTCCATCGCGGAATAGCCGGACAGCACTTCCATCGGCCCGGCGCCATCGACAAAAGTATCGTGTTTCGCATTGCGCAACGCCGCGATCTGCGCAGACGGGTATCGCGTGCGCAGGTCCTTTGAGCCGAGCATGACTTCGCCGCCGCGCGTGACGACGATGATCTGGTCGCCGTTGCGCTCCATGGTGCTGCGGATTTCTTCAACTTCGCGCCAATGAACGGCGGCGACCAGCACGCCTGCAAGTTCGTTGTTGTAGTTGTAAACTGGGAACGCGAACTTCAAGAAAGAGATGGCGATGTCCCTGCCGTTCATGACGGCCTCTTCGATCGCATCCAGATCGGGGGCGTCTTCGATTGCCGGACCCTGCAAGCCCTTCAGGAACCAGGCTTGCTCGGTGACGAGTTCATTCTCCCGAAGACCGTCGGACGCAACGACAACGACGCCTTCCTTGTTGACGAAAGCAAGCCAGGTGAAATCCGCAAAGCTGCTGTTCAAGCGATCGAAGGCAGGACGCAGCTTCTTCGGATCGGTCGAAACCGCCGAACGAATGACGTCGAAATTCGTATAGGAGCGGACCCGGTGATAGACGCCGTAAAAATACCGATCCATGCGGTCGGATGCGGTTTCCGAAATCTGGGTCATCTCGCGGGTGATGAAACGCGTAGCTTCCTGGCGGCCGACATAAGCGGCCGCGAAAGCGATCGCGAACGAAACAAACAGGCAAAGCGCCGCAGTGCCGAGCGCGATCTGCTCGCGCACAGTCAAACGGTCCTCGAAGGCCCAAATCTTTCCGCGTAGCCTGGCGAGCAATTTCGCCCCCTGTTTTGTGGACTTTTCGTCCATCTCCCACGCGTAGTTCTAGCGAAAAGCCGGAAGTATCCCGTTACAAGTGCCTGTAAAATTAGATGAATCGGCTAATTACGGATTAACCAAAGCAAGGCTTGTTTCCTCGCGTCCTTGTGATCGGAGGTATCGGATTTGCGGGTGTCGGGCGCCTGTTCACGCGTTATCCAGTAACCGGGCATTAGCCATGCCCGGAAGCAGGCGAGGTCAGAAGTAATGAACCGGAGAAGTTTTACAGCACTGGCGCTGGCGGTTTGCGCAATCCCGCTTTCGCTTGGCCGCGCGATCGCCATGCCGTTCGCCGAGTACCAGGCCGGCAGTTTCGTCAAGCTGCTCGCAACCGGGAACCCGGTTGTCGTACACGTTCATGCGGACTGGTGCTCGGTCTGCCGCGCGCAGATGCCGGTGATGGACCGGGTGCTGGCGGGGGCTTCTTACAAGAATGTGCGCGCGGTGCGCGTCAACTTCGATCGCGAGAAGGCTTTCCTCACCGATTACAAAGTGGTCCGGCAATCCACGATCATTGTCTTCAAGGGCGGCAAAGAGATCGCGCGCCTCTCCTATGACTCCGACCCTGCCCGCATCGAGCAGACGCTCGCACGCGCCCTTTCCTGAAAGGAAATCATCATGCGCCGCTTCATTACCGCTTTCATTATGTTCGCAACGATCGGCTACTCGACGCTTGCCGCCGCGGAGTTCGTTTCCTTTGAAAAGAGCAAATTCGAAACGCTCGTGAAATCGAACGCACCGGTCGTGGTGCATACCCATGAATGGTGGTGTTCGACCTGCCGCGCGCAGGCAAAAGTGCTCGAAGATCTTCAGAAAGACGCGAAGTTCAAGAAAGTGACCATGCTGCGCGCAAGCTCGAGCGGAAATAGCGACGTGCTCGGGCCGATGAAGGTAACTTCCCGCAGCATTATCGTCGTCTTCGCAGGCGGCAAGGAAATCGGCCGGCTGGACTGGGTTACCGATGCCGCGCAAATCCGCGCACTGATCGAGAAGGCCGCAACACAGGCAGGCGGATGACTGCGCTTTTCCTCGCGTTCTTCGCCGGCACGCTCACCGTAATTAATCCCTGCATATTGCCGCTGCTGCCCATCGTGGTCGCAGCGGCATTTGCTAACGGCAGGCTCGGCGCGGCGGCATTACTCGCGGGTCTGGTCGCGGGTTTTGCAACACTCGGCATTCTTGTGAATGCGACCGGTGCGCTGTTCGGCATCGGCGAAGGCACGCTCAGGAACGTGGTCGCTGTGCTGCTTCTTGTCTTCGCAGCAATTCTCTTGATCCCTGTGCTGGAGCGGCGCTTCTCGAACCTCGTGGCACCCGTCGGTGCGGCAGGCGCAAATCTCGCCGCACGCGCGAGCAATTACGGCATCGCGGGTCAATTCGCGGTCGGCATCCTGCTCGGCGCGATCTGGGCGCCATGTTCCGGACCTTCGGTCGGGGCCGCGCTTTCGCTTGCGGCGGAAGCGGGCGGCTATCTGCAAGCAGCACTGCGCATGACGGCTTTTGCGCTGGGCGCGGCACTCGTTCTCTTTCTGGTCGCGATAGGCGCACGCTCGCTTGCCGACCGTGGCGGCGGTGTCGCCAGATTTGCGCCCTATGCGAAGAAAATCGCGGGCGGCGCATTTTTGATTGTCGGCGTGATGATGCTGACGGGATTCGATAAGATTATCGAAGCCTCGGCGCTAGATTTCATGCCGGACTGGCTCGTCGCTTTCACGACGAGGTTTTAAAAAAAACGGGAGTTGCGCGTGCAACCCCCGTTTCTTGCAGATTACTTCGCGTTCGCGCGAGTGACGCAGGAACCGCCCGTCGTGCCGGACTGGGCCATATCCTTCATTCCCTTTTGACAGGCGGCTTCTGTATCGAAGCTGCAGTCGATTTTGCTGGTGCTCTTCAGACAGAAGGCCTTGTCGCCGGTCATTGCTGGCGTCTGTGCAGCGGCCGCTGTCACGGAAAGAGCGAGAATAGTTCCAACGATTGCGAGGCGCATATTTGTTTCTCCCTTGAGGCCCTCCGTGCAGCGGCAACCACGAGGTGAGAAGCTTAGTTCCGTAAAGAACCGCAGTATGCGCGCGGCTCAGCGATATTTCTTGATGCCGAAAAGTTCGAACAGCGGATTATCGTATTGCGGTTCGGGAGTTTTGCGGCGAACGGCCTGTTGCTGACGCACCGGCCGCTCGCGGACTTCGCGTTGCGGAACTTGCTGCGGTTGCTGTGTTTGTGATGCAGGCGGGATCGTTGCGGTCGTTTCGGGCTCGGGTGTGGGGGCCTGCTGCTGCGCTACGGTATCGCTCTTTTCTTCCGGCGGCGCGATGACGCGAAGCGTCTTCACGGTCTTCTTTTCGGGTTCCAGTACCGTTTTCTCGTGATGCGACGTCGAGTTCTCGGTCTCGGGAACCGGGGGCGGTACTTCCGACTGCTGCAGGACAGGTGGAGTTTCCGGTTGCTGCACGACCAGTGGTGCCGGATCGAGCTTGCTTGCGAGCGGTTCCTGCGGCGAACGTGCCATCATCAGCATACCGATCGCGCCGAACGCAAAAAGAAGAATGGCGACGGTGATCGCGGTCGCAGCCAGCACGAGATGCAACCCGGAAAACCTCGAGGTTTTGCCTTGCATCCGCTGCTCGCGCCGCACGCGCGAAAGCACGTCAATTTCGGAATTGGCCGCCGCCATGATGCGGCAATCTATCTGAGTCGCGGAATCCGCAACCAGGCACCCGAAAATTTAATGTTATTCCGCGGCGAGAATCGTGTTCCGTACAATCGGGTAGATCTGGCCGGTCCAGCGCTTGCCGGAGAAGACGCCGTAATGGCCGACACCGGCCTGCATATGGTGACGTTTCCGGTGCGGCCGGATGCCGGTGCAAAGGTCCTGTGCCGCCAGTGTCTGGCCTAGCGCGCAGATGTCGTCGCGCTCGCCTTCGACGGTGAGCAGCGAAGTCTTGCGGATCGCTTTCGGCTCAACGAGTTCGCCCTGGAATTTCAATTCGCCCTTCGGCAATAGATATTCCTGGAACACCCACTGCACGGTCTCGAGATAAAACTCGGCGGTAAGATCGAGGACTGCAAAATATTCGTCGTAGAAGTCTTTGGTCGCCTGCGCTTTCTCGAATTCGCCGCGTGCGAGATTTTGATAGAGATCCATGTGCGCTTTGACATGGCGATCCATGTTCATCGACATGAAAGCCGATAGCTGCACGAAGCCGGGATAGACATGGCGGCCCGCGCCCTTGTGCTGCGGCGGCACCACCGAAATCAGATTCTTCTCGAACCATTCGATCGGCTTGCCGCTCGCAAGTTCATTCACCTTGGTCGGGTTGATGCGGCAGTCGATGGGACCGGCCATGAGCGTCAGGCTCTTCGGCTGCGCCTTCATTCCGTTCTTTGCCATGACCGAGGCCGCAACCAGCGCCGCGACACAAGGCTGGCAGACGGCGACGACGTGCGCGCCGGGGCCGAGCGCTTCCAGAAACTTGATCATGTGATCGACGTATTCGTCGAAGCCGAAGCGGCCCGCCGAAACCGGAACGTCGCGGGCGTTGTGCCAGTCGGTGATGTAAACGTCGTGGTCGGTCAGCAGGGTCTTCACGGTCTCGCGGAGCAATGTCGCGAAATGTCCGGAGAGCGGTGCCACCACCATCACGCGCGGCTGCGCGGTCTCAACGTCTTTCTTGAAGTGCAGGAGCGTGCCGAACGGCGTCTGCATCGCCGGCTGCTCGACCACCGCGACTTCGCGGTTGCCGACCATGACCGAAGGAATGTCGAACGAGGGCCGCGTGTGCGTGAGCTTCGCCCGCGAGATCATCTCAAACCCTGCGGCAATCGCGCCGAAGGGCGTTTGCCCCGCGTATCCGTTCAGTCCGGTGACGATGCCGCGAACATTGGCCATCGCCTGTTCCGAAAAGGAGCGCCAAGGCTCCATCAGGTCAGACTGCGCCTGATACCCGGTATAGATCATTCAAACCCAGCCTCACTGCCCAGCCATTTAGGCACTGCAACAGGCTAGCGGATTCCTTGCTGCGGTGCGATAGTCTACTTCGGTCTAACGCGGTGGCGCGTGGACAAGTTCCTGCCCGCGCCCGAGGGGGTCTTATGGCTGGGGTCCGGCTTACGATTGCGAGCAAAAACTACGGCTCGTGGTCCTTGAGAGGCTGGTTACTGTGCAAAATCGCCGGAATCGACTTCGACGAGCACATGGTTTCCGCTGACGACCCCTCCGCCCGCGCCGAACTGCTGCTTTTGTCGCCATCCTTCCTGGTGCCGTCGCTCACGAACGGATCTGTGAAAGTCTGGGACACGCTGGCGATCGGCGAATATCTCCACGAAACCAAACCCGAGGCGGGCCTTCTTCCGAAAGACATGGCCGCCCGCGCGCACTGCCGCGCGATTGCAGGCGAGATGCATTCCGGATTTTCCAATTTGCGCTCGGCACTGCCGATGAACGTGAAGGCGAGCTATCCGGGCTTCAAGGTCTGGCAGGGCGCGCAGGCCGACATCGAACGCATCACCGAAATCTGGCGCGAGTGCATTAAGACCTATGGCGGGCCGTATCTGTTCGGAAAAAACTTGACGCTTGCCGACGCGATGTATGCGCCGGTCTGCTCGCGTTTCACGACATATAACGTGAAGCTCGACGACGTCTGCGCGGCTTACTGCAAGGCGATCCTGGCGACGCCGTTCATGAAAGAATGGATCGAAGGCGCGAAGAAAGAGCCGGACGAGCTGGAAGAACTTGACGTCGAGTTCTGAGAGTCAACGCTTCCGCAGCACCGCATAATAAAACTTTTGCATCGCGCCACCTGGCGTCTCGTGCGCCTCGCGCTTCTCGGCGAGAAGCTCGAAGCCTGCGCCGATCCGCTTCGATAGAGACTGCGCGTCGTAGCGCACCACCGGCAGGCCGCTGCATTTCTCCGGTCCGTCTGGGGCAAAGCCGGAAATGATCGCGATTGCGCCGGGCAACGCCGCGGCATAAAGCGCGCGGATATAGGCGTCCTGCGAAGCGGCGTCGGTCAGAAAGTGAAACACCGCGCGGTCGTGCCAGACCTGCCACTGCCGCGTGGGTTTCCACGCCATAATATCGGCGACGACCCATTCGATCTTCGCGGCCTCGGCGCCGAGATTTTCTTTCGCGCGTTCGAGCGCTTCGGCGGAAATATCGAGCACCGCGAGATCGCCGTAGCCTTCACGCACAAGCTCCGCGGTCAGCAGCGACGCACCGCCGCCGATGTCGATGATCGAGGCATTTTGCGGCGCGTATTCGCGGATCAGCGCGAGCGAAAGCGCAGGCTTCGGCTGATACCAGCTCACGCCGGTCTCGCGCTTCGTTGCGTAGACGCGATTCCAGTGTTCGGTGCGGTCCGGCACGGCGGCTATTGAACGCCCATTTTCACGAGCAGATAGGCCCCGCCAACCGCGACAATCGCGGTGAGCAAGATCGAGCCGATCAGATAGGTCCAGAAGCCAGGCAGGGCACCCCATTTGAAAGGTTCGAAAATGCGGACGCGCTTCCTCTCGCTGCGGTCGAGCGGGCGGCGTGGATTCATGTCTTCATTTGTCATGAGGCGTAGAACGCCATCCGGAGAGGATCGCGTCAAGCGTATGGCCGAAAAAGGAAGTTGGGGGAGGAACTACCGCGAACCTCCCCCACGACATCGTCCCTATTGGCCCTGGAGACCGACGCCGATCGCTTGCTGCTTTCGCGGCAAGGCAATGCCTACTCAAGTCTCTGGAAGAAAAATTCCGGAAGCCCGCGGGGAGGAATATCGCGGGCTTCCGGTCGCTATTAAGCGGCTTTTTTCGCGCCGGCCGGGACTTCCGAGATCGTTTTCAGAATCTGCGAAGCGATCTGGTACGGGTCGCCCTGCGAGTTCGGGCGGCGGTCTTCGAGATAGCCCTTGTAGCCGTTGTTCGCGAAGGAGTGCGGAACGCGGATCGAAGCACCGCGGTCTGCAATGCCGTAGGAGAACTTGTTCCACGGCGCGGTCTCGTGCTTGCCGGTCAGGCGCTTGTCGTTGTCCGGACCGTAAACGGCGATGTGATCCTGCAAGTTCTTTTCGAACTGCTTCATCAGCGCTTCGAAGTAGTCCTTGCCGCCGACAGTGCGCATATATTCGGTCGAGAAGTTCGCGTGCATACCCGAGCCGTTCCAGTCGGTGTCGCCGAGCGGCTTGCAGTGGAATTCGATGTCGATGCCGTACTTCTCCGTGAGACGAAGAAGCAGGTAACGCGCGATCCACATTTCGTCAGCGGCCTTCTTGGAGCCCTTGCCGAAAATCTGGA
>LNEZ01000086.1 GCA_001464215.1 Rhizobiales bacterium Ga0077548
TATTACCGCGGCTGCTGGCACGAAGTTGGCCGGGGCTTTTTCTGCAGGTACCGTCATTATCGTCCCTGCTAAAAGAGCTTTACAACCCTAAGGCCTTCATCACTCACGCGGCATGGCTGGATCAGGCTTGCGCCCATTGTCCAATATTCCCCACTGCTGCCTCCCGTAGGAGTTTGGGCCGTGTCTCAGTCCCAATGTGGCTGATCATCCTCTCAGACCAGCTAAAGATCGTAGCCTTGGTGAGCCGTTACCTCACCAACAAGCTAATCTTACGCGGGCCGATCTTCCGGCGATAAATCTTTCTCCCGAAGGACTTATTCGGTATTAGCTCAAGTTTCCCTGAGTTATTCCGAACCAGAAGGTACGTTCCCACGCGTTACTCACCCGTCTGCCGCTCCTGTATTGCTACAGGCGCTCGACTTGCATGTGTTAAGCCTGCCGCCAGCGTTCGCTCTGAGCCAGGATCAAACTCTCAAGTTGAATGAGATCTTGATCGGCTTTTGTATTTGGTCACTACTTTTGACGAGTCCCAAGCACAAACAATCGCTTTCGCGATTGGATTGGCTTGATATCGAAACGTAGTTTCCGCCGAAGTCTCTTTTTGACCTCCAACAACCCACGAGTTTTCACCCGCGAGACGCTGGAAATCCGCAAGGACTCCGCCGTCTACGTTTCTCTTTCTTCCGTTCCACAATTTCAAACAGCAGGGCCGAAACCCACCCCAAAACCGGTCAGAAACCGGAAAAAGGGCCGTCAAAAGCCTCTCTTCCGGAAAGGCCGGAAGCGACCGAGGTCGATTTGAAGCTTAAACGGAACGCTGTCGCGGCGAGGCGAAGGCGAACCGTGAGGCGGGGTTATATGCGCCGCTTCACGCCTGTGTCAACAGAGTTTGGCAGCGAATAATGCGTTTTTAAGTCGGACCCTGCCCTTAGCTAACCCCACGCAATTTAAAGCTAATTCGTTATGGCAGGGACGCTTCGTCATCTTGGCGCCATTTTAGTGGGATGCTTTGACACCACTACGCGATAAGCTTCGCGCGGCTAGTGAATTCGAGACGCTTTTTGCCCGAGGGCAAGTCCAAGACCGGTGCCGGGGATCTTTTGAGGGACGCCCGGCCCCGCGCTGAGGGGAGCAAGACACAACGTGGATAGCCGACGACCGGCTGGCGACGGGTTTGACCCGCTGTCCGCGGAAATCGATCTCGGAAATGAGCCTCCTCTTGGCGTCGATGGCCATAACGAGGAGCCGATCGACCGTCGTGCCGTCTCGGTGCGCTGGCTGGCTGCGACTGTCATCACCGCGGTCGCCGGCGGCGGGCTGATGGGCGGCGCGGTTTACGCAGCACTCGACGGCGACTATCGCTTCGCGGCCGCTCCCGAAGTCGTTCGCATTGCGACGAGGACCGCAAACGACCGCGCGATCAATCCGAACCGCAAAGGCGATCGCATCAACGTGCTCTCCGAGAACGTTCTCGCGCGCCAGTCGCTTCGCGTTTCAACCACCATGCGTATCGGCGAACGCGAAATCGTTCGCGTGCGCCCTTTCGTGCGCGTCGCAACCAATCTTGCGCTCGCTCCTTCCGCGGTTTCAGCGAATATTCCCGCCTTCAATCCCGTGAAGCTCATGGGCGAAGACGACCAGACCGCGGAAACGCCAGACATCGAACCGACCGGCGAGCTTACGATCGTGATGCGCGATCTCGCGCAGCTTCCCGCCAATGCCCGCCTTGCAGGCGCCGCCCGCCTCGACGACGTCTTGATGCGCGTGCGCCAGCATCTGGAAATGACCGCGAACCCGGCGGCACCAGCACTCCCGGCACAGGGATTTACGCTCGGCACCGCGCTTTCTTATGCCACCGACGGCAATGTCCGCAGCGTTCTCGAACCGCTGCAGGCGGTCGCCGAAAACATGATGGTGGTGCAAAAGACCACGGCAGACACCAAGGGCGGCAACGACTGGACCGAAAAAACGGTCGTAGCCAAGCGCGGCGATACGCTCGCCGCGCTTTTGAAAGAACTCGGCGCACAAAACGAGCCGACCCGCGCGTTGATCTCCGCATTCAATCGTGGCCGCGACGGCAATCTGAAAGAAGGACTTCGCGTTCGCGTGCTGATGACCCCGGCGCCTACCGGCGGCATCCAGCCCTTGCGCGTTTCGATCTTCAACGACACCGCGCATGAAGGCACCGTCGCGCTCTCCGACATGGGCCGTTACGTCTCCGTTGCCGAGCCGCGCGATATGCAGATCGCGAAGGAAAGCAGCGAAGAAGACGAAAACGACGGCAAGATGCGTCTCTACAATGCAATCTACGAGACGGCGCTCAGGAACAACGTCCCGCCGAGCATTATTGAGGCGTTGATCAAGGTTTATTCCTTCGATGTCGACCTGCAACGCCCCGTGAAGCCGGGCGACGCCTTCGACATTCTTTTCGCCGAAGACGAGAGCGACATGAAGGGCGAAGTGCAGTTCGCTTCCCTCAATCTCGCGGGCGAAACGCCGCGCCGCTATTATCGCTTCCACACCACCGACGACAGCATCGTCGATTTCTATGACGAGACCGGAAAGAGTGCGAAGAAATTCCTGATGCGTAAGCCGCTCGCGGGCGGCAACTTCCGCTCCGGCTTCGGCATCCGCCGCCATCCGATCCTGGGTTATTCGCGGATGCACTCGGGCGTCGACTGGTCGGACGATACCGGCGCACCGATCTTCGCAGCCGGCAACGGCACCGTGATCCACGCCGACTGGAGTTCAGGATACGGACGCCGCGTCGAAATCCAGCACTTGAACGGCTATGTCACGACCTACTCGCATATGTCCGGTTTCGCGCGCGGCATTCAGGAAGGTACCAAAGTCCGTCAGGGTCAGATCATCGGCTTTGTCGGCAACACCGGCCTCTCGACCGGACCGCATCTGCACTACGAAGTCGCGATCAACGGCAACTACGTCGATCCGATGCGCATCAAGCTGCCGCAGGGCCGCGTGCTTGAAGAGAATTTCCTCCGCGCTTTCGAGCGCGAGCGCGAGCGCATCAACGGCATTCTCGCCCAGGGCACGCCGAACCGCACGGTTTCCGCCCGCTAAACTATTTCACCGAGACTTCGACACGCTTGCCGGGCACGACGCTGATCGCGTGTTCGGATTTCTTGTCGCCCTTGACGATCACGACCACCACATAGTTCCCAGCATTAAGCGCCACGGATAAATCCGAGTCGTAGTGGGTCGCAATCCATGCACGGCGATTGTTGATGTCGCGCTCAGCCGAGTAAATCTCGATCGTGCTGCCCTCGGGCGCCCTGATCCCGGCAATTCCTGCATCGAGATTGAAATTCACCCGCGCGGTATCGCCGGATTTCACTTCCGCCCGGAAGCTGCGCTTGGCATGACCTACCGAAACGACGACTTCATAGCTGCCCGCCGGTACTTCAAAGCGAGAGACCGCATCGTACTGCGTTGCGATCCACTGGGGCTTGTCGGCATTGTTCTGCGCAGGGCGGTTGATTTCGACAGCGATGCCTTGCTCGATCTTGGGGCCGTCGGCGGCGTAGACTGCACTCACCGCAAGCACGCCGACATCCAAGGTAAGCGATACATTGATCGAATCTCCGGCGGCTACCGAAAATTCCTTTCTGGTTTTCGAAGCGCCCTTGGTCAGCGTGAGAACATAGTTTCCTGCGGGCAGCACAAACCGCGGCAAAGCCGCGTAATCGGTCGCAACATAGGCGCCGTTCACATTGTGAACGTCCCAAGTGACGCGATCGGCTTTGCCGGCGCCTTCGATTGCGCCTTCGCTTGTCACGTAACCGGCGTCGAGCACGACATCGAGTTCGGTGAGTTTTCCTTTCTCTACCTTGAACGGAAATTCGCGTGTCACCTGCCGATAGTTCACTTCGACGATGTACTCGCCGGGAGGAACCTCGCCGTTCGCCGGCGCGCCGTAAACGCTCGCGGCAAGCTCGCCTTTCTTTCCGTCCGGGCGCACCTTGAAGAAGATCCAAGCCAGCCCGCTTTCGCCCGAGATCGGATCGGCACCGGCCGCCAGCCGTGCGAGGCCGCGGAAGTTGCGGCCCTTGAGCGGATCGGGCTCGGCTTCCGGTCTTACCGGCGCCTGGCTTTGCACCTTGGTACCCTGAGTTGCTTCGACCGCCTTGCCCAACGCATTCTCGAGACCGGAGGCGTTGCTCGCGTCGAGATAGACGCCGCCGGTCGCACGCGCGATGCACTGCAACTGGCGCTTCGCGGCCGGATCGGTAACGTCAAAACCGATCACGTGCGCGGTGAAATTCACGCCTGCTTTCTTGAGTTCGGCCGCGACCGCGCAGGGATCGGGCGAGCAGGTTTCGATGCCGTCGGAAACGAGAATGACGGTCGCCTTGTTCTCGCTCGCGCGCAGCGCTTGCGCCGCGGCGCGAAGCGAGTCGGCCATCGGCGTCTTGCCTTTCGGGCTAAGCCGGCGCACCGCCGAGCGTATCTTCTCGGCGTCAAACGCATCGACCGGAACCACGAGTTCGATGTCGCTGCAATCGCCCTTGCTGCGGTGGCCATAGGCCATGAGCCCTAACCGGTCGGTGGTCTTCCATTTCGAAAGAATGGAATCGACCGCCTTGCGCGCCGCCGAAATCTTGGTTTGCCCGTCGACCTGCCCCCACATGGAGCCCGAGGCATCGAGGATCAGAATAGCATCGCCGGTTTGCGCAACGGCAGCGCCCGAAAAGCCGAAGACCGCGACCAGAAACGGCAAAATGAAACGGCGCATCGTAAGCTCCCCAATCCTTTGCAGACCCGCAGGTCTCATAATCCGCATTCGTCGGCGAAATGACTTAAGACGATTCTCATGCTGCGTCAGATGATACCGGCCCGCAGCACACATTTTCGTCAGCGGCAGCTTACCGGGCTTCGCGCGGCGGCAGAAAGCCGTTAGGCTTAACTACTGGCTTACGGGAGAACGGTCATGAACTTCAAAGCGTCCGCGGCGGCTTTCGTAGTCGCCGCCGCATTCGCGGGCAGTGCCGAGGCACAATCGCTGCAACCGGCGATTTCGAGCGCATGGGATGATATGCAACTGTCACAGGACGAGTGCTTCGCGCGTGGACGCACCACCTTTGAACGCCTGCGGTTCAGCCGCATTGAGAGGGTCGGAAACTCGGTCTTCGCCGACCGCGGAAACTTCCAATTCGCGTTTCGCTGCGTGGCAGACAAGCGGATGTATTACGTTTATGGCGGCGGACCGGGAGATCAGGATAAGCAGCTTGATGAATTTATCTCCAACCTGAAGGCTGAGTTCAGCCGCCGCTAGAAGGAAATATGAGCATGAATCTCAAGACAGGCGCCGCTACTTTTGTCTTTTTTCTTGCCGCGATAGGCAACGCGCAAGCCCAGTCGCCAAGTATCGCCGCCGCGTGGGGCGAGATGAAACTATCCCAGGCAGCTTGCCTTGAGCGCGGCCGCGAGATCTTCACGCGATTGAAATTCGAACGGATCGAAGCCATCCGGTTTACTGTTTATGCCGACTTTGGAAACTTCCAGCTTGGAATTCGTTGCGTGCCGGATAAGCAATTATATTTCGTGTTCGGTGGCGGACCTGGCGCCGACGAGAAACCGCTCCTCACGCACGTCAACACCGTCAAAGCCGAATTCGACCGCTGATATAGACAACGAAAAACGGCCGGGAAATTTCCCGGCCGCTTTTATTCTGGCTCAGGCCGCCCGCCCGATCTTGCTTTTGCCGGCAATCTCGAAGATTAGCCGGTCGGCGCTGGCATCGACTTTCACTTTCGAGCCGTCCTTGATCTCACCGCCGAGAAGTTTTTCCGCGAGCGGGTCCTGCAACATCTTCTGTATCGCGCGCTTTAGCGGCCGCGCGCCGAAAGCAGGATCGTAGCCCTTCTCCGCGAGCAGCGTCCGCGCCTCGGGCTTCAACTCGATCTCGATCTTGTGCTCGTCCAAGAGCTTCTGAAGCCGCGCCATCTGGATATCGACGATCGTGCCCATCTGCTCCTTCTTGAGGCGGTGGAAGAGAATGATTTCGTCCACGCGGTTCAAGAATTCTGGACGGAAGCTCGCGCGCACAACGCCCATCACCTGCTCGCGCACGCTATCGACATCATCCTTCTCGCCGAGTGCCACGAGATATTCCGCACCTAAGTTCGACGTCATAATGATCAGCGTGTTCCGGAAATCGACCGTGCGGCCCTGTCCGTCGGTCAGGCGGCCTTCGTCGAGCACCTGCAGGAGTACGTTGAAGACATCCGGATGCGCCTTTTCGATCTCGTCGAACAGGATCACCTGATAGGGCCGGCGGCGCACCGCTTCGGTGAGCGCGCCACCCTCTTCGTAACCGACATAGCCCGGAGGCGCGCCAATCAGTCGGGCAACCGAATGCTTCTCCATGTATTCCGACATATCGATGCGCTGGAGTGCGTTCTCGTCGTCGAACAGAAAACGCGCGAGCGCCTTCGTGAGTTCGGTTTTACCGACGCCGGTGGGCCCGAGGAACATGAACGAGCCGATCGGCCGGTTCGGATCTTGTAGCCCTGCGCGCGCACGGCGCACCGCAGTCGAAACGGCCTGCACCGCTTCCGCCTGGCCGACGACGCGCTTTGCAATCTCGTCTTCCATGCGCAAGAGCTTCTCGCGCTCGCCTTCCAACATCCGGTCCACCGGCACGCCGGTCCAGCGCGAAACGATCTGCGCGACGTGGTTCGGCGTTACCGCCTCTTCCACCATGGCGCTGCGGCTCTGCTCTTCGACTTCGGAGAGCTTCTTCTCCAAGCCCGGAATCACCGAATAGGTCAGCTCCCCCGCGCGCTGATACTCGCCTTTGCGCTGCGCGATCGCGAGTTCGTTGCGTGCTGCCTCCAGGTCGGCCTTGATCTTCTGCGCCGAGCCGAGCTTTTCCTTCTCGCTCTGCCAGCGCGAAGTGAGCGCCGCCGACTGCTCTTCCAGCGAAGCGAGTTCTTTCTCGAGCGTCTTCAACCGGTCTTTCGACGCGGCGTCGGTTTCTTTCTTCAACGCTTCCTGCTCGATCCGGCGCTGCATCAAACGGCGGTCGATCTCGTCGAGTTCTTCAGGCTTGCTGTCGACCTGCATACGCAGGCGAGCGGCTGCCTCATCGACAAGGTCAATCGCCTTGTCCGGCAGGAAGCGGTCGGTGATGTAGCGGTTCGAGAGCGAGGCGGCTGCAACCAGCGCCGAGTCGAGAATGCGAACGCCGTGATGGAGTTCGTACTTTTCCTTGATGCCGCGCAGGATCGAGACGGTATCCTCCACCGTCGGCTCGCCCACGAAGACAGGCTGGAAGCGGCGCGCGAGGGCCGCATCCTTTTCCACGTGCTTCCGGTATTCGTCGAGCGTGGTCGCGCCAACACAATGCAGTTCGCCACGCGCAAGCGCAGGCTTCAGCAAATTCGACGCATCCATTGCGCCGTCGGCCTTCCCGGCACCGACCAGCGTATGCATCTCGTCAATAAAGAGGATGATCTCGCCGTTCGCGGCGGTCACTTCCTGCAATACGCCCTTGAGGCGCTCTTCAAATTCGCCGCGATATTTCGCGCCGGCAACCAGCGCTCCGAGATCGAGCGACAAGAGCTTCTTGTTTTTCAGGCTCTCCGGCACGTCGCCGTTGACGATGCGCAGCGCAAGACCCTCGACGATCGCGGTCTTGCCGACGCCGGGCTCGCCGATCAGCACGGGATTATTCTTCGTGCGGCGCGACAGCACTTGAATCGTACGCCGGATTTCCTCCTCGCGGCCGATCACCGGATCGAGCTTGCCGTTGCGGGCAGCTTCCGTGATGTCGCGTGCATAGCGCTTCAGCGCATCATAGGCGTTCTCGGCGGAAGCCGAATCCGCAGTGCGCCCCTTGCGCAACTGCTCGATCGCCGAGTTAAGGGCTTGCGCGGTGACGCCGCCACGCGCGAGCAATTTGCCCGCTTCGGAATCCTTCTCAATGGCGAGTGCAAGCAGAAGCCGCTCGACGGTGACGAAGTTGTCGCCCGCTTTTTCCGCAGCCTTTTCCGCAGTGTCGAATACACGCGCGAGGGCAGGCGTCAGATAAATCTGGCCCGCGCCAGCGCCCTGCACCTTCGGCATTTTGCCAAGCGCGATTTCGACAGCCGCCAATACGTCGCGCGAACGCCCACCGGCGCGGTCGATGAGCCCGCCGGCAAGACCCTCGGGGTCGTCGAGCAGCACCTTCAGGAGATGCTCGGGCGTAAACTGTTGATGCCCCTCGCGGAGCGCGAGCGACTGCGCCGACTGCACGAAGCCCCGCGCTCGCTCGGTATATTTCTCGAAATTCATAGGCTTTCTCCTTCGGCCTGCCGCTTCGCGTCCTGACAAGGCCCGGATGCGGCATCCGCATGGACAGATGGGGATTATCGGCTGTGCCGAAAAGACCCCAAAAGTGAAAAATGCCGCTTGCTTAACGCTTGCCGGGAGCCGCCGGTTCGGGAGAAATGCGCGCCATGTCAGATCCCGCCCGTATCGTTTCCCTCTACCGCTATCCGGTCAAAGGCCTCTCCGGCGAGAAGCTGAAAAGCGTTTCGCTTGGGCTAGATCAGACCTTCCCGGCCGACCGGGCGTTTGCCATCGAGAACGGTCCGTCCGGCTTCGACCCGTCGGCCCCGAAGTGGCAGCCCAAGATCAAGTTTCTGTGCCTGATGCGAAACGCGAAGCTCGCGGCCCTCCAGACGCTCTATGACGACGCGAGCGGCGTGTTGGCTGTCACGAAAAACGGCGTACCGATGATCGAGGCGAGCCTCAAAACCGGAGCCGGGCGGGCGGCAATCGAATATTTCTTTCAGGAGTTCATGGGCGGCGAAGCACGCGGACCGGTGAAGGTGCTGGAGTCGCCCGGCCACAGTTTCTCGGATGTTTCCGCAAAGGTCGCGCATATCGTCAATCTCGCGACCGTCGAAGATCTCGCCGCCACGATCAAAAAGGAAGTTCATCCGATCCGCTTCCGCGCGAATATTTATCTCGACGGTTGGGCGCCGTGGTCCGAATTCGATCTGGTCGGAAAGACGATCCGCGCCGGCGGCGTGGAACTGAAAATCACGAAGCGCGTGGTGCGCTGTGCCGCGACCGAAGTGAACCCTGAAACCGCGGAGCGCGACATCGACGTGCCGGAGGCGATCTGGCGCAAGACCGGCGAGAGCGATCTCGGAATTTATGCGCGCGTCGTCACCGCGGGGAAAATTACTCCCGGCGACAAGGTCAAAATTCTGAACTGATTATTCCGCCGGGTCCTTCGCGGGCGCGGTCTCTGCCGTCTGCGGCTGACTGTTCTGCTCGCGGTTGTCGCCTTCGTTGCGATTGCGATTATTGTTGAAGCGATTATTGCGTCCGCGATTGCGGTTGAAGCGGTTGCCGCGGTCGCCCTGCTCGTTGTCGCCACCTTGCGGCTGCGGCGCCCCGCCGGTGATGAAAGCCGGCAAAGCGTTATCCGGAATGTTCGGCTGCGGCATATTCTGGGGCTGCGGACGCGGCGCATTATTCTGCGGCTGCGGCTGCGACTGCTGCTGCGGCTGTTCCTGATACTGGGCCGGGCTATTGAAGCGTGAGTCGCTGTTGTCGCTCTCATCGCCTTCTTCGTCGTCGCTGCCTTCCTGATCGCTGCGCTGGATCGGCTGCTGCTGATAGTTCGGATTCTGCTGCGCCATCTGTTGCTGCGCGGCGGCGATCAGGCGGAAGTAGTGTTCGGCGTGCTGGAGATAACTCTCCGCGGAAACCGGATCGCCGCTGGACTGCGCGTCGCGGGCGAGTTGCAGATATTTCTCCGCAACGTGGTTCGCGGTGCCGCGGATTTTTACATCAGGACCGTTCGATTCATAAACGCGGGTTAGCGGATTATGCCCGCCGCTGCCGCCACGGCGATTGCGGCCGCGCATACGCTTATGATTGTTGTGGTTGTGATGCTGCTGTCCGTTTCTCATGCAGAAACTTTCTCTCTCTTCGCGACGGTCAATCCGTCTCTCTCGGTTTGTTCAAAGACAAACCGGACATATTGCCAGGCGCGACAACACGCCTAGCGATGTTGGTTTTGGTCATTCGACCGGAAATCTCGCGTTTAAGACGCGGATGCTTCGCCCTCGGCTCTGCGCGGAAGAACTATCGTCTCGCGCTTCGTTTGCTGATGCGTCAGATCCGGTTTGTGCGGCCCGTCTGGCCTGCCTTGCCTCAAGAAACCCTTGTTTCCGAGGCCTTACCGGATCGAATCTGGAATGACACTAGTGCGTCTCGCGGTGCCTTCCAAGCGCTATTTTGCCTCACCTTTTGACGTGGATAATGAGCGCGCGGGGGATGCCGGCAAGGTCTTTACGAGCCCGGCCCGCCACCGAAAGTTTGCCCGTGGCTTTCACCAGCGCGCTGACCGCCTCTTCCTGTCCTTGTCCTAATTCCAGAACCGCTTTGGCTTCGGGAACTAACCGTTCGCCAAGCTGATGAACGATGACCCGGTACGCATCGAGACCGTCTAGGCCTCCATCGAGCGCAAGCAGCGGATCATGGACGCGAACTTCGGGCGACAATAAGGCCAATTCTTTGGACGCGATGTAAGGCGGGTTGGAAACAATGAGATTAAAAGTTCCACCGATCGCGCTTGCCCAGTTACCACACACATAGGAAACGCGACGACCCAATGAAAGGTTGCGCAAATTCTCGCGCGCCGTATGGAGTGCCGCTTCGCTTTTATCGACGGCCACCCCTTCTGCATTCGGCAGCTCCGAAAGGAGTGCCGCGAGGATCGCGCCGGAGCCGGTGCCGAGATCGAGAATGGAAATCGCACGGCTTTTGTCTTCTATTTCCGCGAGCGCCGCCTCGACGATCGTTTCCGTTTCGGGACGCGGCACCAGGGTTTCCGCGCCCAGCGCAAATCGCAGGCTCCAGAATTCTTTTTCGCCTGCAATACGCGCAACCGGCTCGCCGGAAACCCTTCTTTCGATCAGACGATCATAGGAAGCGGCAACGTCCGCACCGGCTTCGCTGCCTTCAAGCGAAATTAGTTTCGCCGCGTCGAGCCGCGCAGCGTGCATCAGAAGAAGCCGCCCATCCGCTTCCGCGCTATCTACGCCCGCATCACGCAGGCGCTGCACGGCGTTGCGGCGTAGTTCGCCTAAAATCATGCCGAGAACTTGCTGTCTTCGTCCGCGAGTAGCGCCGCCTGATGCTCGGCGACCAACGCGTCCACGATCTCACCGAGCGCGACACCTTCCATGATCTGCGGCAGCTTGTGCAGCGTGAGATTGATGCGGTGATCGGTGACGCGGGCCTGCGGAAAATTATATGTGCGGATGCGCTCGGAGCGGTCGCCCGAGCCGACCTGGCCTTTACGGTCCGCCGCACGCGCCGAATCGATACGCTGCCGCTCTTGATCGTAAAGTTTGGTGCGCAGCAGCGCCATCGCACGTGCGCGGTTCTTGTGCTGCGAGCGCTCATCCTGCACCGCGACCACAATGCCGGTCGGAATATGCGTGATACGCACAGCCGACTCGGTCTTGTTCACGTGCTGACCGCCCGAGCCCGACGCGCGATAGACATCCGTGCGGAGGTCGGCGGCGTTGATGTCGACATCGACTTCTTCGGCCTCCGGCAGCACGGCAACTGTCGCAGCTGAAGTGTGAATACGGCCTTGTGTCTCCGTATCCGGCACCCGCTGCACGCGATGCACGCCGGATTCGAATTTCAGCTTGGCAAACGCTCCCTTACCGCGGACCGCGGCAATAACTTCCTTGTAGCCGCCGACGGCACCTTCACTGATCGAAAGCACCTCAACCTTCCAACCCTGCAAGCCTGCGTAGCGCTCGTACATACGGAACAGATCGCCCGCGAACAGCGAGGCCTCGTCTCCGCCGGTGCCTGCGCGCACTTCCAGGATCGCGTCGCGTGCGTCCGCTTCGTCTTTCGGGATTAGTGCGAGGCGTAACTTCTGCGTTAGCGCCTCGATCGTCGCTTCGAGTTCGCGCTTCTCTTCGCCGGCCATACGCGCGATTTCTGTATCTTTGCCCGCGAGCATTTGCTCGACCCCTGCGAGATCGTCCTGTGCGCGCTTCAACGCCTTTACGTCGTCAATGACCGGCGAAAGTTCCGCGTGCTCGCGGGAGAGCTTCACGAATTTCTCGCCGCCCGCGCTGGTCGAAAGCGCGGCCTCGAGTTCCGCGTGACGTGCAATGAGCGCATCCAAGCGCTGAACCGGCAACATGATCGTACCTTAAACCGGAATTCCGGCTTCGACTGCGAATGCGCGCAGCTTCTCGCGGCCGGCCGAGCCGCCCTTCAGGAGCGGCAGGATCGCTTTTTCGGCATCGCCCGCGTTCAGCGCGAGGATCATCGCCTTCACCGGGCCGATCATCGCGGGCGATAAGGACAACGACCTGAATCCGAGCGCGATCAGCGCCATCGCCTCCAAGGGCTTCGCGGCAAGCTCGCCGCAGAGCGTAAAGGGCTTGCCGTGTTTCTTGCAGGTATCGGAAATCATCTTCAGCACGCGCAGGCCCGGCGGCGACAGCGGATCGAAGCGGTTCGCGACCTGCGCATTGCCGCGGTCGGCAGCGAACAGGAACTGCACGAGATCGTTCGAGCCTACCGACAGAAAATCCGCGCGCTCCAGAATATCGTCGAGCGCGAACAGCAATGACGGCACTTCCAGCATCGCGCCGACCATCACTTGATTCGGCAAACGATGACCGTGACGGCGGAGATAGGTAAGTTCGCGCTCTACCAGCGCGCGTGCATTGTCGAATTCCGAAACGATCGCCACCATCGGAAACATGATGCGCAATTCACGGCCAGCAGCCGCGCGCAGTAGCGCCCGCACCTGTGCGCGGAGCAATCCGGGACGGTCCAACGACAGCCGGATCGCGCGCCAGCCGAGCGCGGGGTTCTCTTCTTCAACGGAGCGCAGATAAGGCAGCACCTTGTCGCCGCCGATGTCGAGCGTGCGGAAGGTAACGGGCTTGTCTTTGGCGGCGTCCATCACCGAGCGGTAGAGCGTATATTGTTCGCTCGTGCGAGGGAGCGCCGCCGCAATCATGAACTGCAATTCGGTCCGGAACAGCCCGATGCCGTCGGCGCCAGCTTCGGCAAGATGCGGCAGATCGACGAGCAGGCCCGCGTTCATCAGAAGGCTGATCTTCACGCCATCTTTGGTGACGGCTTCGCGGTCTTTCAGCGCGGCGTACTGCGCCTGCCGCTTCGCCCGCAGCTTTACCTTCTCGACATAAGCGCGTTCTAAATCCGCGGGCGGACGAAGCTGTACTTCGCCGGTTTCGCCATCGACGATAATTGCGTCGCCCTGATCGGAAAGCGCGGTCGCGTTTGCGATCTGCCCGACCGTCGGCACGCCGAGCGCACGGGCCACGATCGCGACATGGCTGGTCGGCGCGCCCTCCTCAAGCACGATGCCGCGCAACCGTGTGCGGTCGTAGTCGAGAAGCGCCGCCGGACTCATATTGCGCGCAACCAGAATGGCGTTGTCCGGAAGATTGCTTGTCCGCGCTTCCGGATCGGCGCCGGTTAGTTCGCGCATCAGGCGGTTCGCAAGATCGTCGAGATCGTGCAGCCGCTCGCGAATGTAAGGATCGGTCTGGCGCAACATACGCGCGCGGGTATCCGATTGCACACGCTCGACTGCGGCCTCAGCGGTGATGCCGGTCTGCACCGCTTCCTGGAGTTTCTTCATCCAGCCGCGGTCCTGCGCAAACATACGATAGGCTTCAAGAACGTCGCGGTGCTCGCCCGCACGCGCCATACCTTCGTCTTCCAGCATGACATCGATTGAGGAGCGCAGCGTCTCGACGGCGCCGTCGAGACGGGCAAGCTCCCGATTGACGTCATCGGCGATCACGTTCTGCACGTGAATGCGCGGCTCGTGCAGCACGACGCGGCCGAGGCCGATGCCTTCGGCAAGCGCGAGACCGTTCAACTGTAGCGGGCGGCGGGCGGCGGGCTCGTGTCCGGGCGTTGCAAGCGCGGTCAGTTCGCCCGAAGCGATCATCTCAGCCGCGACCATCGCAGTCGTTTGCAGGGCTTCGACTTCTTCTTCGGAGTATGTGCGCCGCGCGCGGTTCTGCACGACCAGCACCCCGAGCGTATTGCCCGCGCGCAGGATCGGCACGCCAAGGAAGGAGTTATAAATTTCTTCGCCCGTCTCGGGTTTATACGAAAAAGCCGGATGGTTCTGCGCGTTTGGAAGATTGAGCGCTTCGGCTTCTTTCGCGACGAGGCCGACCAGGCCTTCGCCCGCGTTCAACACCGTCAAGTGGACGGCTTCAGGGTTAAGGCCTTCGGTGGCGTAAAGCTCGAGCGTTCCGTCAACGCGCAACACGTAAACAGAGCAAACCTCCGCCACCATGTTGGCAGCGATCAAGACGACAATCTTGTCGAGACGTTCCTGCGCGCTGATCTGCTCCGCCATGGTCTCGCGGAGACGTCTCAGCAAAACGCGCGGACCGCCGAGGGAGCCACGCATCTGGCCCTGCCCTTCGTCCGGGCGCCGCGCGGGCCCGGTGCTGGAGTAACGCCTGTTTACGCGAAAGCGGGGCGCGAGCGCCTAGCCGTCGAGTCCGTATACCGAATGCAAAGTCCGGACCGCAAGTTCGGTATAGGCCGCATCGATCAGGATCGAAATCTTGATCTCCGAAGTCGAAATCACGCGGATATTGATGCCCTTTTCGGCGAGTGCCCGGAACGCGGTCGAGGCGACGCCGGCATGGCTGCGCATACCGACCCCGATCACCGACACCTTCACGACGTCCGAATAGCCTTCCATCGAAGCGAAGCCGATCTGGCCCCTCGCCTTCTCGATCGTGGCCTTGGCCTTTCCGAACTCGGCGACCGGGACGGTGAACGTAATATCGGTCTTCTTCCCATCGGCGGAGACGTTCTGCACAATCATGTCGACGTTGATATGGGCTTCGGCAAGCGGGCCGAAGATCGCCGCGGCGACGCCTGGCTTATCCGCGACCTCGCGCAACGCGATCTGCGCCTCGTCCTTCGAAAAGGCGATGCCGGTGACGATCTGATTTTCCACGATCTCCTCCTCGTCGCAGATCAACGTGCCGGGCGGACGACCTTTGTTGTCCACCTGCGGCGCGTCGGGCGCATCGAAACTCGAGCGCACGAACAAACGTACTTTTTGTGTCATCGCAAGCTCGACCGAGCGAACCTGCAAGACCTTGGCGCCCAACGACGCCATCTCCAGCATTTCTTCGAACGCAACCGCTTCCAGACGCTGCGCCTTCGGCACGATACGCGGATCGGTCGTATAGACGCCATCGACATCGGTGTAGATGTCGCAACGATCAACCGCCACCGCGCTGGTATCCGAGCCGCCGCGGCCGAGCGTCGAGATGCGGCCGGTTTCCTGATTGATGCCCTGGAAGCCCGCGATCACCGCGACTTCGTTCCGCTCCTTGAAACGCTTGATCAGTTCGTCGCCGTTCAGGCCCTTAATGCGCGCAGATGCGTGCGTGCCGTCGGTGTAAAGCGGCAACTGCCAACCCTGCCACGAGCGCGCGGTGATGCCCATGCCTTGCAGCACAATCGCGAGCAAACCGGACGTCACCTGCTCACCGCTCGCCACCACCGCATCGTACTCGCGCGCGTCATGCATCGGCGACGCCTCGCGGCACCAGGCCACGAGTTCGTTGGTCTTGCCCGACATCGCCGAGACAACGACCGCGACCTCATGGCCGGCATCGACCTCGCGCTTCACATGACGCGCGACGTTCCGGATACGCTCGATGTCGGCGACGGAAGTGCCGCCGAATTTCATGACCAGACGGGCCATCGATGACTCTTGGTTCAACAAAAAGCGCCGGTGCAAAACCTTCGCCCCGGCGGAAAAGGCGCGTATAGATACAGTCCGGGGCGACCCCCCGCAACGGCGGAAATGGCCGCATTTGCTGGAATATTTCCATGGCCGAAGCGCAAAGAAAAACGACGATCGACCCCGCCGAGGTCTCGCGCTTTGCCGCCATGAGCAAGGAATGGTGGGCTGCGCAGGGGAAGATGCGCCCGCTGCACGCGCTGAACCCGGTCCGCATTACTTTCATTAAGGATATTGCCTGCGATCTGTTCGACCGCAGTCCACGCAAGCTCGATTGCTTGAGCGGCCTTCGCATTCTCGACATCGGCTGCGGCGGCGGGATTTTATCGGAGCCTCTTGCGCGGCTCGGCGGCGATGTCGTCGGCGTCGACCCGGCGGCGGAGAATGTCGAAGTCGCGAAATTGCACGCCGAGCAGTCGGGGCTTTCGATTGACTATCGCGCGGCCACCGCCGAAGCGCTTGCGGATGCCGGCGAGAAATTCGACATCGTGATTGCGTCCGAAGTCGTCGAGCACGTCGCGGACCTTTCGTTGTTCGTGAAACGGGCCTCCGAGATGGTGAAGCCCGGCGGTTTTTTTGCCGTCACCACCATCAACCGCACCATGAAGAGTTTCGCGCTCGCCATCGTCGGCGCGGAATACATTCTGCGCTGGCTTCCGGTCGGCACGCATACCTGGGACAAGTTCGTGACGCCCGAGGAAATGCGCGGCGAATTTGCAGCAACCGGATTAAGCGAACTCGACCGCGGCGGAATTATCTTCAATCCGCTCAGCGGCGAATGGCGCCGCGGCATGGATACCGACGTCAATTACATGATCGCGGCGAAGAAGACCGCCTAGTTGCGGTCGTCCGGAAGCAACGGCAGCGGGTGGATATCCACCTCTTCGTCGAGCAACGACTTTACTTCTTCCGCCGAAGCCTCGCCATAAATCGAACGGCGCTCGATCTCTTCGTTGTGCATCTTGCGGGCAAGCTCCGGAAACTTCTCGCCTACATCTTCCGCATTCTTGGTCACGTGATCGCGCAACTCGCGCAGCTTCTGGCGGAACTCCTGCTCCTGCGGCGACATCATCGCAACCGGCGCTTTCTCTTCGCGCGGTTTCGCCCGTTCGCCTTTATCGGTGCGCGCGAGCCGCGGCGCCATGACCTGCTTTTCGATTTCATGCGAACCGCACACCGGGCATTCGACGAGTTTTCTCTTCCGCTGCACGTCGTAATCCCCGGACGAGCGGAACCAGCTTTCGAAGCCGTGTCCGGCTTGGCAATGCAGATCGTAACGGATCACGACGCTTTGCCGACGAGGTGCAGATGGCCGCGCTCCTGCGCGGTGCTTGCGACCTCGAAGCGGCGGCCATGTTCGAGCGAAGGAATGCGCGCACGAACCTTGGCTACTTCCTCGACATCGATCTCGGCGATGACGACTGAAGGGTCAACGCCGCCTTCCGCGAGCACGCGCCCCCACGGATCGACGATCATGCTGTGACCGTAGGTGTCGCGGCCGTTTTCATGCCGTCCGCCTTGTGCTGCGGCGAATACGAAAGAGCCGGTTTCGATTGCGCGCGCGCGTTGCAGCACCTGCCAATGCGCTTCGCCGGTCTGCTTGGTAAAGGCCGCGGGGATCGCGAGGAAATGCGCGCCCGCGCCCGCAAGCGCGCGATAAAGCGCCGGAAAACGCAGGTCGTAGCAGATTGTCAAACCGAGACGGCCCCACGGCAGATCGGCAGTAACCGCGACTTCGCCTGGCTTATAAGTATTCGACTCGCGGTAACTTTCGCCGCCTGCAAGCTGCACGTCGAAGAGATGGATTTTGTCGTAGCGCGTGACGATCTCGCCTTCGCGGTCGATCAGAAAGCTGCGGTTCGCCGCCTTGTCGTTCGACACCTTGATCGCGAGCGAGCCGAGATGAAGATAGGTTTTCAGATCGCGCGCAAGCTGCCGGAACGCGGCGAGCGCGTCATCGCGCTCTTCTTCCTGCAGCCGCGCGAACAGACCGTCGCGGCCCTGCTCCATGATGTTCGTCATCTCGGGCGTCTGGATGTAATCCGCGCCGAGATCTTTTGCCTCGCGGATCAGCTTGCTTGCCGTTTCGATATTCTTTTCGACGGACAGACTGGTGCGCATCTGCACCATCGCTGCCTTGAATTTCGTCTGCGTTCCGGTCACCGGAACCTCCTGGCTCATGAAAGACCATAGTATCGGGTTTCAGACCGGATCGACAACCCGCGCCAAAGTCAGCACGTCGATCCGGGAAGCGCCCGCCCGGCGCAATACCCGCGCGCAAGCATTGGCGGTCGCTCCCGTGGTCAACACATCATCAACGAGAACGATCCGTTTGCCTTTCACGCGCAAACGAGCGGTTTTCTCTATCGAGAAGGCGCCGTGCACGTTCTTCGCGCGCTCCTCTCGCGCGAGGCCGACTTGCGGCGGCGTCGCACGCACACGGGCGAGCACATCGTCGATCACGGAGAGTTTCGTCTGCCTCGAGATCGCGCGCACAAGCTCCGCCGACTGGTTGAAGCGGCGCTGAAACAGCCGCGTCCAGTGCAGCGGTACCGGAATCAATGCATCGGCTTCGCACAAAATCTCATCGCCCGCGCGCGTCATCCATCTTGCAAACGGCTTAACCAGATCGAGCCGGTCGCCGTATTTCAGGAGGTGCACGAGATCGCGCGCGACGTCACCGAAACGCATCGCCGCGCGGGCGCGATCGAACACCGGCGGATCGGCGAAAGCGCCGGGCGAAATCAGCGGCCCGCCGCTGTCATAGGAAAACGGCGTGCCCAACCGCTCGCAATAAGGCCGCTCGATGAAGCCCGCGCCTTGCCAGCACGCCGGACAAAGCCCGCCGCTTGCGCCCGCGGGCTTGCGGCAGGCAAGGCAGGTTGGCGGCAGCACGGTCTGGGCCAGCGCGCGGCCGCCTGCTGCGAAGAATTGCGCAGCGGCAGCGATTGGCTGAAACGCCTTGGCCGCAAGTGGCATGAGGAAAAGGCTAGCGCCGAATTTCCTGCGATGCCACTTTGCCAAAAATCGAAGGTATCCGGTTCTTGAACGCACCGCACATTCTTTTCGACCGCAAACTTCTGCGCGCACGCCAGCGCCGCGCGGAGCAGACCGGCGTGGAAAAGTTTCTGCTGGAGCGCGCGACGGACGAACTGCTCGCACGCTTAAGCACCATCACCCGCAGGTTTCCGCAGGCCGCCCTGATCGAAACGCCGTCCGGCGAACAGATCAAAGGGCAACTGCTTGCAACGGGTCGGATCGAAGCCGTCGATCATCTCGAAATCGAAGATGCAACCGAAACCGTAAGCGGAGAGCCTTCGCGTTATGATCTCGCGGTTTCGCTGCTCTCGATACAGTGGCTCAACGATCTTCCGGGCGTACTCGCGCAGATAAAAAGATTACTTAAGCCTGATGGCCTGCTGCTCGCGGCCATGATCGGCGGCGGCACGCTCACCGAATTACGCGACGCTCTGGCGTCCGCTGAGAGCGAAGTCGAAGGCGGCATCGCGCCCCGCGTCTCACCTTTCGTGGAAGTCAGAACGCTCGGCGGCCTCCTGCAGCGCGCGGGGCTGGCACTTCCCGTCACCGACGCCGACAGCTTCACCGTGCGATACGACAATATGCTTGAACTGATGCGCGATCTGCGCCGCATGGGCGCAACCAACGCCCTGATCGAGCGCAGCAGAAAGCCGCTCCGGCGCGCGACGCTCTTTCGCGCAGCCGAAATCTACCGCGAGCGTTACGCTGACGCGGATGGCCGCGTTCGTGCGACGTTTGAAATTTTGTGGTTGTCGGGCTGGGTGCCGCATGAAAGCCAGCAGCAGCCGCTGAAGCCCGGAAGTGCGAAGGCGCGGCTCGCCGATGCGCTCCGCGCCGTAGAATTGCCTGCCGGCGATAAAACCGGCCTCAAGAAATCTTAGCTTCCGAGCGCGTTCGAGACTTTAGTGAACAGGTCGTCGCGAACCTTCTCGCCGACCGCGACCACCGTCGTCACGATTACGATCGAGATGCCGCCGGCGATCAACGCATATTCGATCGCGGTCGCGCCATCATCGTTGCGCGCAAATGCACGGATCGTATTGAGCAATTCTTTGGTCATTTATAGCCTCCTGCCTTTTCAACCGGGCATCGCGAGCAATTCGATCAGATGCGGGATTAAGGGCTCGTCCGCGGGCGGCATCGGATAGTCGCGAAGCCGGCTCGGTCTGACCCAGGCAAGTTCCTGCCCCTCGAGCGCTTTCGCGGTCCCTTCCCATCTGCGGCAAACCCAGAGCGGCATGAGCAACTGGAATTGCGGATACGAATGGCTTGCGAAAGTCAGCGGCGCGAGACACGCCTCCTGCACATCGATACCCAGTTCCTCCTTCAACTCTCGAATGAGAGTCTGTTCCGGCCGTTCGCCCGCATCGACCTTTCCGCCGGGAAATTCCCAAAGCCCTGCCATGTCTTTGTTGGCGGGACGCTTTGCGATCAGAACCCGGCCGTCCGCGTCGATCAGCGCGCAAGCGGCAACTAGTAGTAGTTTCACCGAGGAGGCCTGCAAATGACGTTAATGGGCACGGTCAACGAATACTTAAAATAATGTCTAGCTTCGGTAATCACCGTTGATTGCGACGTACTCTTTGGTGAGGTCGCAGGTCAGCACGCGGTCGGTTCCCTTGCCGAGACCGAGTGCGACTTTCAGCGAAATCTCGGGCTTTTTCATCGCCTCCGACACCGCCTTCTCGTCATAAGACGGATCGCGCGCGCCTTTATGCGCGACGCGAATGCCGTTGAACCAGATCGAGAGCTTGTCGCGGTCGGCAGGCTCGCCTGCCTTGCCGACGGCCATCACCACGCGTCCCCAATTCGCGTCCTCACCGGCAATCGCGGTTTTGACGAGCGGGGAATTTGCGATCGACATCGCAATCTTGCGCGCCGACGGCTTCGACTTCGCGCCTTCAACGGTAATCTCGACCAGCTTTCGCGCACCCTCTCCGTCGCGCGCGACTTGCTCTGAAAGATTCGCAAGCACGCTCATCAGCGCCTTGCGGAATTCTTTCAGCTTGGGATCGCCCGCCTTCTTGATCTTCGGTGCGCCGCGCTTCGCAGCGGCTCCGGTCGCGAAGAGCAAGAGCGTATCGGACGTCGAAGTGTCGCCGTCGATGGTGACGGCGTTGAAAGTATCTTCCACGCCTTCGCTCAAAAGCTTCTGCAAGGCCTTCGGCACGATCGGCGCGTCGGTGAAAACAAATGAAAGCATGGTCGCCATGTCCGGCGCGATCATGCCGGCACCTTTCGCGATCCCGCAGATCGTGACCGTGGCTTTGCCCAGCTTCGCGGATGCCGTCGCAGTCTTCGGGAACGTATCGGTCGTCATGATCGCACGCGCGGCTTCGAGGAAACGCCCCGGCTGCGCCTTCGCAACAATGGCGTCGAGCACGCCGTCGAATTTCTTGGCATTCAGCGGCTCGCCGATCACGCCGGTCGAAGCGACGAAGACTTCGCCCGGCTTGCAGCCGATGGCCTTGGCCGCGATCTCGGTCGTGAAGCGGACCTGATCCTTGCCGCTCTTGCCGGTAAAGGCATTCGCATTGCCGGAGTTGACGACCAGACCGAGTGCCGCTCCGCGCTTCACCTGTTTCCGGCACCATTCCACCGGAGCCGAAGGACACTTCGACTTCGTGAAGACACCCGCAACCGCCGTGCCCTTGTCGAAGGCAGCCAGCAGAACATCGGTGCGGCCCTGATATTTGATGCCGGCCGAGCCAGTCGCCAACCGCACGCCTTCGATTGCGGGCGGGTCGATGAATTCCTGCGGGGCAAGCGGGGAAACGGTCGTGCTCATCTTCGTCCTCTTCAGGGTCTTTATAGCATCATGGCCGGAGCGAGCTCCGGCCATGACATTATTTCAAGACAGAAAATTACTTCTTCTTCGGGTCGGCCTTGGCCGGTGGCGGCGTCGGCGCTTCCTTCTTGAGCAGGTTCTCGATCTTCGCGTCGGCTCGTGTCTTCATCACGAACTCGGCCTGCGCCTTGCGAACCACGAAGGCCTGCACCTGCTCCTTCACTTCCTCGAACTTCGGGACCGGCTTCTTGCGCTTGTCCTCGACCTTGATGACGTGGAAGCCGAACTGCGACTTCACCGGCGTCTCTGAAATCTGACCTTTGTTCAGCTTAAAGGCAGCGTCGGAAAACTCGGCGACCATCTGGCCCTTCGTAAAATATTCAAGATCGCCGCCATTCGTTTTCGCGGACGGGTCAATAGAAAGTTCGCGCGCGAGCTTTTCGAAGTCCGCACCAGCTTTCACTTTCTTGATGACGTCCTGCGCTTCGGCTTCGGTCTTTACGAGAATATGGCGCGCACGGACTTCTTCCTCCGGCTGGGTCTTTGCGACCGACTCGTTATAGAGCTTCTGCATCTCCGCATCCGTCGCGGACGCTTTCGCGAGGTCGCCGAGCAGCGCTTCCATCAGTACCTTGTTCTTCGCGTAGGCGAGCTTGGCGGCAAAGTCGAGCGCCGCGTCTACCTTCTTCGCGGATGCCGCCTGCGCCAGCGCGGTCAGATCGATCATGTAAGCGAGCAGCGCTTCCTTGCGCGCGGCAGGCTCCTGCACTTGCAGGCTCGAGCCCACATCGGCTTCGGCAATATCGAGATCGCTCTGGCGGATTTCCACGCCGTTGACGCGCGCGAGAACCGGATCGTCCTTTTTCGGCGCCTGCGCGAATAGCGGCGCGGTCGTCGTCAGCGCCACGCCCAAAGTGAGCGCGAGCGCGAGCGAAAGTAGCGAAAGGCTGCGTTTCATTGAAAACCTCAAAAAAGCGGCGGCCGCCAGATATGGCAGGCCCAACCGGGATCGAATTTCTGGTTAGTTCGTTAAGGGGCCGTCGGCGGAAGAATGAAAGCGCCCTTTTCCGAACTAAGGCGGGCCGAAAGTGACGGAAGTACGGTGTTCTGGCAAGGCTTTAGCCCACCTGCGACGGTCGCTTCCAATTGACAATGCCGGGGGGCGTTCATATTTCTCCGGCAATCCCTTCCGATCATGAAAAGCCTCGCGGCATCGTGATCCAGCTTCGCGGTGGTAGCCCAATAACCGCCCGTGCCTCACGGCCTAAAGGCCGTCTCGCGCGACCACTTTAAGGATGCTTTTTCGATGATTGGCTCGCTCGCCCGCAAGTTCTTCGGCTCATCCAACGACCGCCGCATCAAGGGCTACGGCCCCCGCGTGAACGCGATCAACGCGCTCGAAGCCGAGGTCGCAAAGCTCACTGACGACCAGCTTCGCGCGCGCACCGAAGAGTTCAAGAAGCAGGTCGCGGATGGCACCCCGCTCGACGAGATTCTGGTGCCCGCTTTCGCGACCGTCCGCGAAGCCGCCAAACGCACCCTCGGCCAGCGCCATTTCGACGTGCAGTTGGTCGGCGGCATGGTGTTGCACGAAGGCTCGATCGCCGAAATGAAAACCGGCGAAGGCAAGACGCTGGTCGCGACCCTGGCAGTGTATCTGAATGCGCTCGCTGGCAAGGGCGTTCATGTCGTCACCGTCAACGACTATCTCGCGAAGCGCGACTCCGAGTGGATGGGCCAGATCTATAAGTTTCTCGGCCTCACCGTCGGCGTGATCGTTCACGGCGTCGATGACGAAGAGCGCAAGGCGGCTTACGCCTGCGACGTCACCTACGGCACCAACAACGAACTCGGCTTCGATTATCTGCGCGACAACATGAAATACGAGCTGCCGCAGATGGTGCAGCGTCCGCATTTCTACGCGATCGTCGACGAAGTTGACTCTATCCTGGTCGACGAAGCGCGCACCCCGCTCATTATTTCCGGCCCGCTAGACGACCGCTCGGAGTTTTACAACACCATCGACGCCTATCTTCCGAAGCTCGCGGACGAAGACTTCGAGCTGGACGAAAAGCAGCGCGCCGTCTCGCTCACCGAAACCGGCATGGAGCGCATGGAGCAGATGCTCCGCGACGGAAAACTTCTGAAGGGCGACTCGCTCTACGACATCGAGAACGTCTCGGCCGTTCACCACGTCAACCAGGGCCTGCGCGCACATAAGCTATTCACGCGCGACAAGGACTACATCGTGAAGGACGGCGAAGTCGTCATTATCGACGAATTCACCGGCCGCATGATGCCGGGCCGCCGCTATTCGGAAGGCCTGCATCAGGCGCTGGAAGCGAAAGAAAAGGTTGCGATCCAGCCCGAGAACCAGACGCTCGCCTCGATCACCTTCCAGAATTATTTCCGCCTTTACGAAAAGCTCGCCGGCATGACCGGCACTGCCTCGACCGAGGCTGACGAGTTCGCCGACATCTACAAGCTCGAAGTCGTCGAAGTGCCGACCAACCTTCCGGTTAATCGCGCCGACGAACACGACGAGGTGTACCGGACCGCCGACGAGAAATATAAAGCGATCATCGACACCATCGAAGACTGCAAGACGCGCGGCCAGCCGATCCTGGTCGGCACTACCTCGATCGAGAAATCCGAACAACTTGCCGCGGCCCTCAAAGCCAAGGGCTTCAAGCAGAAAGACTTCACCGACGCCGACGCCTTCCGTCCGCTTTATGACGGCGATCAGCGGTCTTCGCAGGAGAAAGTCTTCGCGGTTCTGAACGCGCGCCACCACGAACAGGAGTCCGCGAT
>LNEZ01000087.1 GCA_001464215.1 Rhizobiales bacterium Ga0077548
GGCCGGCCGCGGCACAGACATTCAGCTCGGCGGCAACGCCGATATGCGCATTAAATTCGAACTCGGCGACATGGAAGCGGGCGAGCAGCGCAAGCAGGCCGAGCAAAAAATCCGCGACGACATTTCCAAACTGAAGCAGACCGCGCTCGGCGCGGGCGGCCTCTACGTGATTGGCACCGAGCGCCACGAAAGCCGCCGCATCGACAACCAGCTTCGCGGCCGCTCCGGCCGTCAGGGCGATCCCGGCCGCTCGAAGTTCTACCTGTCGCTCGAAGACGATCTGATGCGCATCTTCGGCTCGAGCAATCTCGGCGGTATGCTGACCAAGCTCGGTCTTCAGGACGGCGAAGCTATCGTCCATCCCTGGATCAACAAGGCGCTCGAGAAAGCGCAGCAGAAGGTCGAAGCGCGCAACTTCGATATCCGCAAGAACCTGTTGAAATACGACGACGTTTCGAACGACCAGCGCAAGGTGATCTTCGAGCAGCGCATCGACCTGATGCGCGAAACCGACGTTTCAGAAACCATCGCCGATATGCGCCACGATGTGATCGGCGAAATGGTCACACGCCACATCCCGCCGAATGCTTACGCGGAACAATGGGACACCGAAGGCTTGGAGCGCGAAGTTGCCGAGGGCCTCGGCCTCAATCTTCCGATCCAGCAATGGGCCAAGGAAGAAGGCATCGCCGACGACGAGGTGAAGGAGCGCATTATCCGCGCCGCCGACGAAGTCATGGCCGGCAAGGTCGCAAAATACGGCACAGAGTTGATGCGTTATGTCGAGAAGTCGGTACTGATGCAGACGCTCGATTTCCTCTGGCGCGAACATCTCGTGATGTTAGAGCATCTGCGCCAGGTGGTTGGCCTGCGTGGCTTCGCGCAGCGCGACCCGTTGAACGAATACAAGTCCGAAGCTTTCACGCTGTTCGAGGCGCTGCTCGCACGCCTGCGTCTCATGGTGTCCGGGCAGTTGCTCAACATCGAAATCAGCGAACGCCCGCCGGAGCAGCAGCTTCCCGAAATGCAGGCAAGTCATATCGATGCGAGCACCGGCGAAGACGACGCGCAGCCCGTGCGCCTCACCTCCGGCCAGCAGCCAAAGGGCGACCGCACCTCGCAGAACCCGCAGGACTGGGGCAAGGTCGGCCGCAACGAACCCTGCCCGTGCGGCTCCGGTAAGAAGTTCAAGAACTGCCACGGCCGTCTCGCGTAACGCCGGGCCAAACCGCCAATAAAAAAACGCCCCGGCAGCGGGGCGTTTTTATTTTTAAATGAACGCGAGTTTATCGCGTGAAAGAGTTCGCGCGATTTTCGCTGGGGCGCTGCTGTGTAAACGTGCTGGGCGCCGGGGGGGTCTGCGTGGTCTGCGGCTGGGGCTCCGCCTGTTGCTGCGGCGGCTGCTTCTTCGCCTGCTGCTTCGACTGCTTCTTGGATTGCTGCTTCTTCGCGGCCGGACGCGGCGCATCGTCGTCATCGTCGTCCGCGGCCTGTTGCTGCTGTACCGAACTAGGCGGTACGCGGCCGGCGAAAACCGGATTGGAGCCGCCATCGTTGTTCGTACGAACGGGGGCAGCCGGCATATTGCGCATGAGGAGCGCTGCGATGTCGTTACCCTCGGAATTCTGGCGGCCCTGTATGAGCTGCGCGATCTCAGGCTGGAGATGATACGCAGGGCAGGGGCGCGCGGGATCGAACGGTTTCATCGGGTCGTTCGGCACGGCATTGAAGATGTAGCGCTTCGCGCAGACATCGATCTTCGGCTCCTGTCGCGTCACTTCGAAATGGTCCGAGCCTTCCTTCAACGTACGCCAGAACGGAATGTTCGGGTTGTTGCGGTGGCGCGTGAGATTCGCGCTGGTCATGCGGAACGGGAACGCCTGCACCTGGAAGGCAAGCTGGCCGCCGTCAAAGGCCTCGCGCGCAAGCGCGAAGATTTCCGCGATCTGCGCGTCGGTCATGGCGTAGCAGCCGGACGAAGAGCAATCGCCGTGAACCATCAGATGCGCACCGGTGCGGTTATGCGCGCGGTCGAATTCGTTCGGGAAACCGAGATTGAAAGCGAGGTGATAGCTGGAGTGCGGGTTCATCAATTCCGGCCGGATCGAATAGAAACCTTCCGGCGCCTGACGGTCGCCCTGCTTTACCTTCGGGCCGAGTTCGCCCGACCACTTGCAGATGCCAAATTTTTTCAGAAGCTCGTAGTTGCCGGCGGTGGTCTTCTTCCAGATCTCGAGCTCGGACTCTTCTTTGTAGATGCGGAGCAGGATCGGCGACTCTTTCGCCATGCCTTTTTCCTGCATCAGCGCCATGGTCTGCGGCGAAATCGGGCGCAGGTGCTTCTTGTTGCCTTCGGGACCGAAGGAAAAGTTCTCGGCGGAGCAACCGGCGAGCGCCAGCGCGCAGACGGCTGTCGCCGCCGCGATACGGACTGCTGCTCCCGGACGACGCAAGTTCAACGAAAAACTCCAGAAAATGCGCGGAAAACTACCTGTCCCCATTTGCTAATGCGTTACCCTTGACGGCCCGTTACCGCAACAGCGGTTCCCGCACAGCGTAAATGCGCCCCCGCATAAACGATTGAAAAATCAGAGATTCCGGCCGATGGCCAGGAATTTTTCAGCCCGATGCTGCCGGATTTGTTCGCGCGAAAGGCCATTGAACCCCGCAAAAGCGGCTTGGATGGCCTTACCTGCCGCTGCAATCGTGGCCTCCGCATGGCGATGCGCGCCGCCGGCCGGCTCCGGGATGATCTCGTCCACGACCCCGAACTTGAGGAGGTCCTGGGCGGTGATCTTCATGTTGGTCGCGGCTTCCTGCGCCTTGGTGGTGTCGCGCCACAGGATCGAGGCAGCACCCTCCGGCGAGATCACGCTGTAGATCGAGTGCTCGAGCATCATGACCTTGTTCGCGGTCGCAATCGCAATCGCGCCGCCCGATCCGCCCTCTCCGATAATGACCGATACATTCGGCACGCCAAGCGCAAGTCCCGCATCGGTCGAGCGCGCAATCGCCTCGGCCTGTCCGCGCTCTTCCGCGTCGATGCCGGGATAGGCGCCCGCGGTATCGACCAAAGTCACCACCGGCACTTCGAAACGGTCGGCAAGTTCCATGAGCCGGACGGACTTGCGGTAGCCTTCTGGCCGCGCCATGCCGAAGTTGTGATGGATGCGCGCTTCGGTCGTCGAACCCTTTTCATGCCCGATCAGGCAGACGCTCTGGCCATTGAGCCGCGCGAAGCCGCCGATGATTGCCTGATCGTCGCCGAATTTGCGGTCGCCAGCGAGCGGCGTGAAATCTTCGAACAGCTTGGCAACGTAATCCGAAAAATGCGGACGCTGCGGGTGACGCGCGACCTGCGTTTTTTGCCAAGGCGTCAGATTCTCGTAAATCTCCGAGAGCGCGAGTTCCGATTTTGCCTCGAGCCGCGCGACATCTTCTCCGACCGAAACCGCTTCGCCGGAAGCTGCGACAGCACGCAGCTCCTCGATCTTGGCTTCGAGTTCGGCAACCGGTTTTTCGAAATCGAGATAAGTGCGCATCACAGCTCAAGGCTTCGAGGCACGAAGCCCCTGCAAATCGGGCGGAAGCTGCCCGCCGACCCCGTTCAAGTCAAGTTACGTCGCGGAAAGACGCTTATTTCTCCGCCAGCGGATGCAGATCGCGCACCATGTTCTTGAGGCGTTCGTCGAGCACATGGGTGTAAATCTGCGTGGTCGAGATATCGGCATGGCCGAGCAGCGCCTGCACAACGCGCAGGTCTGCGCCGTTCGCGAGCAGATGACTTGCAAATGCATGGCGCAGCACGTGGGGGCTGATCTTTCCCGGAGAGATTCCGGCCTGCGACGCGAGTGCTTTTAGCTCTCGTGCGACGTGCTGGCGCGTCACATGACCGCTCACTCCGAAAGAAGGAAACAGCCAACGCTGCTCGGCGGCTTTCTCCTTTTCGCCGCGCGCTTCGAGATAAGCCTTCATCGCGCGTTTGGCGGCGTTGCCGATCGGGACTAAGCGCTCTTTATTACCCTTGCCGCGCACGATGATCGCGTCACTCTTCGAACGCGCGGCGGATGCCGGTAACGCGATCAGTTCCGAGACGCGCAGACCCGATGCGTAGAGCAACTCGAGCAGTGCCGCGAGACGCAACGCACGCAAACGTCGGGCGATAGATTCCTTGGTGTCATCGCTTTCCTGCGCGGCGTCGTGCGCCGTGGCTAAAAGTTTTGTGACTTCCGCAACCGTCATGATCTTCGGCAGCGCACGCCCGCGCCGCGGGCCTTCCAGCACAGAAGATGGATCATCTGCGCGGAGACCTTCCGTATAAAGAAAGCGATGTAGCTGCCGGATCGCGGAAAGTTTTCGTGCGACCGAAGCGGCGGCCAACTCGCGCTTGGCTAACGCCGAAAGATAATTGCGGATCGTCTGCGTGTCGGCTTTCGTGAAGTCGCTTTTTCTACCGCCAAGAAATTCCGCATAGTCGTCGAGATCGCGCCGATACGCATCGAGCGTGTTCTTGCTCGCATTGCGCTCGGTCGCGATCATGTCGAGAAACAGATCCCGCAGATTGCCTTTGGCGTTCTTCGCTTTCGCGCTCATTGGCCTGCCGATACAGCGATGTCGAATCCTGAAGCATTTTACAGGCTGTTGCGGAACCGCCATATCTGATGTCACAGGAAGATGAATATGCCCTCACCGCCGCCGATTGCGCTGCACCCCGAAGCCGTTGCGTTCCGCGCGCGGTTAAGCGCGCGCTCGATCGTCCTTGTAGGTATGCCAGGCTCCGGCAAAAGCTCGATCGGCCGCAGGCTCGGCCAGCGGCTAGGCCTCGAATTCTCCGACGCGGACGCCGAAATCGAGCGCGCTGCCAACATGACAATTCCGGAACTGTTCCAGACCAAGGGCGAAGCCGAGTTCCGCAAGGGCGAGCAAAAGGTGATCGCTCGTCTCCTCGAAAGCGGGCCGCAGGTGATCGCGACCGGCGGCGGTGCGTTCATGAACGCCGACACCCGCACGCGCATCAAAGAGAAAGGCGTTTCGATCTGGCTCAAGGCCGACGTCGAGACGTTGCTCAAGCGCGTGAAACGCAAATCTAACCGCCCGCTTCTGCAAAACCCCGATCCGGAAGGAACGCTGCGCAATCTTCTTGCTGCGCGCGAGGCGACCTATGCCGAAGCCGATCTCACGATCACCTCCTGCGAAGTGCCGCATGAAGAAGTGGTTGAGGCGATCGTCAAATTGCTCGATACCTCGTTATCCAAACGCGAAACCTGATCATGCCCGCTGCCAAGAAAACCGATAAGAAATCGAAGACAGAAATCGTGAAGGTCAGGCTCGGCAAGCGCAGCTATGACATCGTGATCGGTGAGAACCTGCTTGACGAAGCTGGTAAGCGCATTGCGAAGCTCAAGCCCGGCACTTCGGTTGCGATTGTCACCGACGGCAATGTCGCGCATCACCATCTCGCGGCCCTCGAAAAATCTCTTGAGGCTGCGAAAATTCCGTATCGCAGCGTTCTGCTCTCCGCGGGCGAAGGCACCAAGAGCTTTTCCAATCTGGAAACGGTTGCCGAAGCGATTCTGCAATCGCGGATCGAGCGCGGCGATCTCGTGGTCGCGCTCGGCGGTGGTGTGATCGGCGATCTCGCGGGATTTGCCGCGAGCGTCGTGCGCCGCGGCGTTGACTTCGTGCAGATCCCGACGACGCTTCTCGCGCAAGTGGATTCTTCCGTCGGCGGCAAGACCGGCATCAACTCGCCACAAGGGAAAAATCTGATCGGCGCGTTTCATCAGCCGGCACTCGTGCTTGCCGATCTGAAAACGCTGGACACGCTTCCCGCGCGCGAATTCCGCGCAGGCTACGCCGAAGTCGCGAAATACGGTCTCATCAACGACGCCAAATTCTTCGACTGGCTGGAAAAGAACTGGCGTGAAGTTTTCGCAGGCGGCACCGCGCGTGCCAAAGCCGTGGCCACAAGCGTCAAGGCCAAAGCTGCAATTGTTGCCCGCGACGAGCGCGAAAGCGGCGAACGCGCGCTTTTAAATCTCGGCCACACCTTCGGTCATGCGCTGGAAGCCGCGACCGGCTACTCGGATCGGCTACTGCACGGCGAAGGCGTCGGGCTCGGCATGGTGCTCGCGTTCAAACTTTCCGCGAAGCTGAAACTCTGCAAACCGGCGGACGTCACGCGCGTAATCACGCACCTCGATAAAGTGGGTCTGCCGGTGCGGCTCTCGCAAATTCCCGGCTCGCTTCCCGGTCCCGATGGCCTGCTCTCGCTGATGATGCAGGACAAGAAGGTGGTTCGCGGCAAGCTCGTTTTCATTCTCGCCAAGGGTATCGGCAAGACGTTCATCGCGAAGAATGTCGATACGAAAGCCGTGCGCGAACTCTTAAAAGACGCACTCGCCGAATAATTACTCGCCCGGCGCCTTCGGCACGATCGCGAGCGCGTGCAGGCCCGCGCTCATTTCGTGATTGAGCAAATCGTTGACCATGCGATGCCGGTCGAGGCGGCCTTTGCCCTGAAACGCTTCCGCCGTGACGATCACGCGCACATGAGTGACCTTGCCGGGGATCGCGCCGGCGTGGCCGACGTGCTGGCCGCTCTCGTCGAGCACCTCGATCGATTCCGGTTTCAGCGCCGCCGTCAAACGGTCGCGAATGCGATCTATGGTCTTGTCAGGTTTGGTCATGGCCGCGCCGCATAAAGCGCTATGGTCTTTCCGTCAACGATACGCCAACAACTTCCCGTTATCCTTCAATTTGCGTTCCTTGTGCGGGCCGCCCGCAGCAGCCATATACTTGTCACATGAAGTTCGACTCGCCCCTCTTCGATAAAATTCGCATCAAACCGATCGAGCGGAACAAGAAGCAGAAGCTCAAAGTGGAGAGCCCTGCCTGCGATTGGGCTGGCTGCAAGGAGCCGGGCGGACATAAGGCGCCGAAGGGCCGCGACCGCGAGGGCGAGTTCTGGAATTACTGCCTCAGCCATGTTCGCGAATACAACGCGAACTACAATTATTTTTCGGGAATGAAGGACGACGCGGTCCAGAAATATCAGAAGGACGCGATGACCGGGCACCGCCCGACCTGGAAGATGGGCCAGAACGGCGGCGAGAAGAAACGCGGCAAGAAGGGCGCTAACCCCGATCTGACCGGCGAGAGCTGGAGCGACCCTTTCCGCATCTTCGGAGGTGCGACCGGGGCAGCACCGGCACCAGAGGCCCCCGAGGGCCGCATGATCCGCAATGCCGAACGCAAGGCCTTCGAGACCCTCGGCCTCGAAATCGACGCCACCGCCGAGGCCATGAAGGCCCGCTACAAGGAACTCGTGAAACGCCACCATCCCGACGCTAATGGGGGTGACCGCTCCAGCGAAGACCGTTTCAGGGCGGTTGTGCAGGCCTATAACTACCTAAAGGCTCAGGGGTTCTGCTAAGGCAAAGCCTTCTGCTAGAATAGCGGGGCGACCGGCAGCCGTCCGGGAACTCCTAGAATTCGGCCCTATCCTTGCAAGGCAATAGCCGCCTTACGGCGAGAAAAACCATGACTCCGAACACAGAACTGGCCCCGCTCCCGGATATGAAGGTCTCGGTCCGGCAGGTTTTCGGGATTGATAGCGACCTTGAGGTTCCGGCCTATTCCGAGCCGGAGTCGCACGTCCCGGACACGGACCCCGACTACGTGTTCGACCGCGAAACCACGCTCGCGATCATCGCGGGCTTTGCGCACAACCGCCGCGTAATCGTCTCGGGCTATCACGGCACCGGCAAGTCCACGCATATCGAGCAGGTGGCCGCTCGCCTGAACTGGCCTTGCGTGCGCGTGAACTTAGATAGCCACATCAGCCGTATCGACCTCGTCGGCAAGGATGCGATTGTCGTGAAAGACGGCCTTCAGGTGACGGAATTCCGCGACGGCATTCTGCCATGGGCGCTTCAGCGCAACGTGGCGCTCGTGTTCGACGAATATGACGCCGGCCGCCCCGACGTGATGTTCGTGATCCAGCGTGTGCTCGAAGTATCGGGCCGCCTCACTTTGCTCGATCAGAACAAAGTCATTCGTCCGCATCCTGCGTTCCGTCTGTTTGCGACGGCAAACACCGTGGGCCTCGGCGACACTACCGGCCTCTATCACGGCACGCAGCAGATCAATCAGGGTCAGATGGACCGCTGGTCGATCGTGACCACACTGAATTATCTGCCGCATGACAAGGAAGTCGAGATCGTGCTCTCGA
>LNEZ01000088.1 GCA_001464215.1 Rhizobiales bacterium Ga0077548
GCGTTCTTGTCTTCGATGAAATCGCCGAGATGCGAATCTTCCTCGTCGCCGATCGGCGTCTCGAGCGAGATCGGCTCTTTCGCGATTTTCAGAACCTTGCGCACTTTTTCGAGCGGCATACCGAGCTTCTCGGCCAGTTCTTCCGGCGTCGGCTCGCGGCCGATTTCATGCAGCATCTGACGCGAGGTACGGACGATCTTGTTGATCGTCTCGATCATGTGCACCGGAATGCGGATGGTGCGCGCCTGATCCGCGATCGAGCGCGTGATCGCCTGGCGGATCCACCACGTGGCATAGGTCGAGAACTTGTAGCCGCGGCGGTACTCGAACTTATCGACCGCTTTCATCAGGCCGATATTGCCTTCCTGAATGAGGTCGAGGAACTGCAAGCCGCGGTTCGTGTATTTCTTGGCGATCGAAATCACGAGGCGAAGGTTGGCTTCCACCATTTCCTTCTTCGCCTGACGCGCTTCGCGCTCGCCCTTCTGCACCATCTGCACGATGCGGCGGAATTCGAGAATCTCGAGCCCGGTTTCGGTCGCTAGCGCATGGATGTCGTGGCGGATCTGCTTGATGCGATCCTTGTCGTTGCCGATGAAGCCCTTCCAGCCCTTCGAGCCGAGCTTGCCGACGCGCAAGAGCCACTTCGGATCGAGTTCGGAGTTCTGGTAGTTCTTGATGAAATCTTCGCGCTCGACGCCGTGGCTTTCCGCCAGACGCATGAGGCGCACTTCGAGGCCGACGAGGCGGCGATTGATTTCGTAAAGCTGCTCGACCAGCGCATCGATGCGGCCCTGATTGAGCGACAGCGACTTCACGTCGGTGACGAGTTCTTCTTTCAGCTTCTTGTAGCGGCGCTCCTGAGAAGGCGAGAGCGACTCGTTCTTGAGCTTGTTCTCGACGTTCTGGTCCTGAAGCTTCCGGAGCCGCTTATATGCGTCGGCAACCTTGTCGAAGGTCTCGACCACCTGCGGCTTGAGTTCGGCTTCCATCGCAGCAAGCGAAAGCGCGTTCTCGAGATCGTCCTCGTCGTCGTCGCTTTCCGGCGGAGGTGCTGCACCTTCTTCGTCGCCGTCGCCACGCGGAGCGGTCGAAGGCGCTTCTTCCGCCTTCTGGCGTGCAGCGGCGGCGGCTGCCTGCTGCTCGCGGATCGCGGCCTGCCCGCCCATCGGCGGGTTCGGATTCACCGGCTGGTTCTTCGCTTCCGGACCGGCATAGGTCGCTTCGAGATCGATGATGTCGCGCAAGAGCGCTTTGGCTTCCGCCAACTCGTCGCGCCACACGATGATGGCCTGGAACGTCAGCGGGCTTTCGCAGAGGCCGGCAATCATCGCTTCGCGGCCGGCTTCTATGCGCTTCGCGATCGCGATTTCGCCTTCGCGCGAGAGGAGTTCGACCGAACCCATTTCACGCAGATACATACGGACCGGATCGTCGGTGCGCTCGCCCGGCTCCGACTTCTTCGTGGTCGCAAGCGACTTCGAGGATGAGGTCTCTACGAGATCGGTGCCCGTATCGTCATCGTCATCGTCTTCGTCTTCCTCGCCGTCGGTGTCTTCGGCTTCGACGACATTGATGCCCATGTCGTTCATCATCGCGAGCACGTCTTCGATCTGCTCGGAGGTGACTTCTTCCGACGGCATCACGTCGTTCAACTGGTCATAGGTGACATAGCCGCGCTTCTTCGCGGCCTTGATCATCTTCTTGACCGCGGCATCCGACAGATCGAGCAGCGGACCGGCGGCATCCTCGCCATCGGCAGGCTGTTCGGTATTGCCACCCTTCACAGGTGCAGCAGCGCCAGCAGCGCGCTTCAAGCTCTCAACGCCGGCCGCGGTGCGGCGCGTATCAGCCGGAGTTTCTTTCGCAGCGGGTGCGGCAGGCATCGGCTTGCCGCCGACGATCGCGCGCAGGAGATCTTTCGCCTTGCCGAAAGTGGTGCCGAGACCGCCGCTCACAGGCGCAGCTTTGCCCGCGGCGCCCTTCGCGCCTTTCACTGCTTTCGCAGGAACGGGCACGCTTTTCGGCTCGGGTTTCTTTTCAGGAATTCGATCGGCAGCGGCGAGCGCTTTTTGCAAAGGTGTCAGCGGCTTCTTCTTCGCAGCAAGCTCTTTGGCTTTCAAAGCAGCCGCAGCAGCCTTTTCTTTTTCTTTGATGGCCTTCTCTTTTTCTTTTGCTTTTTGCTTCGCGGCGGCTTCTTTCGCCTTCGCGGCGGCAGCCGCCATCTTGGCCTTTTCAGCCTTTTCTTTTTCTTTCTTCTTGTCGGCTTTCTTGGCTTTGTCTTTGGAGGCCACGGGGCAATCCTTGTGTCCTAAGGCCGGATCGGTCGCCCGAATCGGCCTTCCAGTTCCTACATTGTACGCGCCGGACGGCCTGACTGTGCCCCGAACCCTTCGATCAGAGCCTCCGTCCCGTCCAGGATCGCGAGCCGCTCTTGAAGGTCCATTAGCCGGGCTTGGTTGGCCTCGGTCGGCTCCGCGCCAAATGCGCGTTCAGCCTCCCGCAGCTCCCTAGATAGCGTGCGTTTCCGCCGATGCAAGCTCACGATTTGATGCCACCAGGCCAGCACGTCGTCCGGGGCTGAATCGGGCCGGATTTCCCAGTCGGTGCCATGCGAAATGGCACGTTCCATGCGTGTCCGGATGGGAGCCGCACCCGCCGCTTCCAGCATCTCCGAAAGCACTTTCGGGTCCGAAATATCGCCCCTCGCCGCTGCCTCCAGAATGGCCTTGCGCAAGGCGACGGCATCGCCATGTGCAAGTTCCAACTCTGCGAACTCCTCGGCATGGTCCGAGAGCAGCCAGGGATGGTTCAGGACAGCCAAGAGGATCAAAACTTCGCGCGAAGGCACTGCGGCATGATGCCCGCGAAGAATGGGGCTGGTCGCGAGATTTGGCGAGCGCGTGGTGGCAACGCGGGTCGGATACGGGCGGCCCGGCTGGCGCGGGCGGAAATCGCGAGCCTCGCGGCGTGGTGCCACCCGCTGTGGATCGGGTGCGAACAGCCGCGAAAGCCGCGTGCGGAAATCGTCGCGGTAATAGCGCCGGACCGTCTCGTCCTTAATCAACGAGAGCAATTCGCCGACCCGCTTTTCGAGGGCTGCGCGCTGCTCCGGTGTATCGAGCCGCGCATTCTCGATTTCGCGCAGCCAGAGCATTTCGGAAAGAGGGCGCGCACCGTTCAGAACTTCTTGCATCGCCTCCGCCCCGCTGGTGCGGATCAGGTCGTCGGGATCTTTGCCTTCGGGAAGCGAGGCAAAGCGCAGGCTCTTGCCGGGTGCGAGGAACGGCAGCGCGAGTTCGACCGCGCGATAGGCTGCGCGCTTGCCCGCATTGTCGCCATCGAAGCAGAGGATTGGCTCATCCACCATGCGCCAGCACAGGCCGAGTTGATCTTCGGTGAGCGCGGTGCCGAGCGGCGCGACCGCGCCTTCGAAACCGGCAACGGCCATCGCGATCGCATCGACATAGCCTTCGACCACGATCAGCGGCTGGCTTTTCTGCGTCGCCGCCCGCGCATTCGCGCCGTTATAGAGCAGACTGCCTTTATGGAAGAGCACAGTCTCCGGCGAGTTCAGGTATTTCGCCTGCGCATCAGGAGAGAGCGCGCGGCCGCCGAAGCCGACGATGCGGTTCCTGAAATCCGCGATCGGAAACATCACGCGCTCGCGGAAGCGGTCATACGGAACCGGAATGTCCTCGCCGTGAATAAGGAGACCGGTCTCGATCATATCTTCGACCGAGACGCCCTTGCCACCAAGATATTCTTTGAGCGCGAAGCGTTCCGCAGGCGCATAGCCCATGCGGAAGCGCGACTGGATTTCCGGCGTCAGTCCGCGGTCGTTGAGATAGCCGCGCGCGCGTGCGCCGATGCGCGCCTGTAAACTTTCCTCGAAGAATTTCGCGGCCAGTTCCATGACATCATGGAGCGAGCGCCGATGCGCTTCCTTCTTCTCCATGTCGGGCGAGACCACCGGCATCGGGACGCCCGCGATGCCTGCGAGTTTTTCGACCGCCTCAGGAAACGTCAGCCCTTCGGTTTCCATGATGAAGCCGAACTGGTCGCCATGCTTTCCGGATGAAAAGCAGTGATAAAAACCCTTCTGGTCATTCACGGTGAAGGACGGCGTCTTTTCCTGATTGAAGGGCGATAGCCCCTTCCACTCGCGCCCGGCCTTCTTCAACGCCACGCGCCGGCGCACCACTTCCGAAACCGGAAGACGGGCACGAATTTCGTCGAGAAATGACGGCGGGAAGCGCATTGAGTTCCAGGCGGATTGGCTGATCCAGCCAATGTAGGTCTTCGCCTGCGGATTTCCCACTTGGCTGTTCCCGGCCCCTGTGGGTAACGATCCGGGCGGCAGACCTTTGGCCCGCCGCCCGCAATTCCCGTTACTTCTTCAGGTTCTGCAAGTGCCGCGGCGCACGCGGCGGCGGCGCAACCGGCACCCGCTGGTTTACCGGACGCGCGTTCGTCTGCGGGAGCGGCTGGCGCGGCGGATTTGCGAAGTTGTTATTCGGCCGCGGCTGCTCGCTGACCGGGCACTGCACGCTGATCGTGACCCAGTCGGTCAGCGGTTCGAACTTCTCGGAGACGATACGATACTTGCGGACCTCAGAAGCGTTGAACGTGTACGACTTGCCCCACTGGCCGCGATAAACCGGACCGTCCTTCTGCGCAGGGAAAATCGTCGCGTCCTGCGCCGCACCGTCGTCGCGCTGCAGCTTGAACGCGTAGTTTGCGGGCAACGTCACGACGAAATGCGCAACGAGCGCGATCGGCTTGTGGCACTGCTGCGCGGTTGTTCCGAGTTTCACCTGCAACAGCTTCGCCGGATTGGAAGGGCGGTCCGGTTCGCAGATGATAGCCACCGGAACGAGCGTGCTCTTCGTGAACTTATGGATGCTCGCGTTGTCGTAATACGACACGTGCATCACAAGCGGCATCACCGTGTTGATGCGCTTGTCCTGATTGCCGGTATGGGAGCCGCACTGTTCCTTGCCGTATTTTTCCATCGGCTCGATCTGCCCGCGGTTGAGCGTGATGTTGGTAGTGCCCCACACTTTGTCTTTGCCATCAGCACTGAGGTTCTGGCGAAGCTGATAGTACTCACCGTTACCCTTACTGATGTGCTCGACGCGCAGGTCGATTTTCTCCAGCCAGCTTTGCGTACCTTTGTAACCGGCCTCGTACTGGATCGGGATCGAGAGCGAGTCGTTGCGCATACTCATATTGCCGTCGATCTTCTTGATCCTGATTTCAAGCGGCACGAGCGGGGCTACATCCGTCTTGATAAAACCATAGCTTTCGCCCGCAGCGGCCAACGAAGCCGATGCGAGCAGTACTGTTGCCGTTGAGAGCGACAGCATTGCTTTCCGGGTCGCAACCGGCTTGCGTGAAATAGACACGTTCATCTCCTGTTTATGTTCAACGAGTTCGCCGGAATGGCGGCTCGTGACGGCGCGGTCTGTGCCGAAAGCCGCGATCAACTGCCAATCACGAGGCTGCGAGAAGCACGCATAAGCGCGAAATATTTTCAGGAACTTTTTTGCTTTGTCCGGAACGCCGCAACGCCGTTGCGTCAACTTTCATTCCTGACTTTTCGTTCATCGCTTTCAAGATCAGCGGCAGCTTCGCCGAACCGCTCGCGAAAAAGATCGCCGCGAAGTAAGGGCGGCAGCGCTTATTTTAAGTATTGACTTAATTAAGCTATTGCTTATATAAAGCGGCATGGAACAACACATCGCCGCGCTTTCGGACCCGACCCGCCTGAGGATCGTCGAGATGCTCGCCGGCAAGGAGCTTTCGGCCGGCGCGATCTCGTCTCGCTTCGACATGAGTGCGCCCGCGGTCTCGCAGCATCTGAAAGTTCTGAAAGACGCAAAGCTCGTGAACGTGCGCGCCGACGCGCAGCGGCGGCTTTATTCGCTGAACCGGGACGGCTTCGAGGAAATGGAAGAGTGGCTGAGCCGCATCCGCCGCTACTGGACCAAGAATCTCGATCGCCTCGAAAAACTTCTCCGTGACGAAGACAAAGCAAAAGGAAAAAAGTGATGAGTACTCTTCTCGACAAAGACGGCGTGTTGCTCGACGCAAGCACAATCCGCTTCGAACGCCTTCTCCCCGGCCCGATCGAACGCGTCTGGGCCTATCTGACCGAATCCGAAAAGCGCAAACAGTGGTTTGCCGCCGGCGACTACGAACTGAAGAAAGGCGGCAAAGCCAATCTCTTCTTCCAGCACAAGAACATCTCGAAGCCCGGCACGACACCGCCCGAGCAGTTCAAGAAGATGCATGAGGATGGCCATATGTGGGAAGGCCAGATCCTCGAAGTCGATGCGCCGCGGCTCCTGACCATGACATTCGGCGAACACTCCGAAGTCACCTACGAGCTGACCGAGCAATCGGACGGCGAAGTGCTACTCACCCTCACCCACCGCAAGCTGACCGCGAACGACCTGAAGAATGTCTCGCCGGGCTGGCACGCGCATCTCGCGATTCTCGCGGATCGTCTCAACAACCGGAATGACGTCGACTTCTGGACGTTGTGGCAGCAAATGCACAAGCACTACGGCGAAAAACTCGCGAACTAAGCCGGGAGCGCAACATGACCAAACGCTACACCGGCGGCTGCGCCTGCGGCACGATCCGTTACGAAACGGACCGCGAACCGGCTATCGAACTTCATTGCCAATGCCGCCACTGCCAGCAACGAAGCGGCACCGGACATAGTTCGTATCTCGTGTTCGCAGATCGCGCGGGCATCGCAATTACCGGCGAAGCGAAAACCTGGCGGGTTGCAGGAGACAGTGGCAACGAAAAAATCCATGCCTTCTGCCCAACTTGCGGCACGCCGGTTTATCTGACCTTCGCCGCGGGGCCTGACCTCATTGCGATCCACGCAACCAGCCTCGACGATCCGGGCCGCTTCAACCCGAAGCTCGTGACATACGCAGTGCGCGGCCACGCGTGGGACAGGCTCGATCCGTCGTTGCAGCAGTTCGAACGGATGCCGGAATAAGGGAGTTAAAAAAATGCGCGTAAGACTGGAAAGCATTGTCGTCGACGATCAGGCGAAAGCGCTCAAATTCTATACGGAGACACTCGGCTTCGTCGTGAAGACGAACATTCCTGCTGGCGGCGCGCGGTGGATCACCGTGGTGCCGCCGGACGAGACGGACGGACCGGAATTATTGCTCGAACCGTGCGGCCTCGACATTGCAAAGACCTATCGCGAGAAACTTTACGAAATGGGCATTCCCTTCACGATGCTCGCTTCCGACAACGTGCGTGAAGAATACGAAAAGCTGAAAGCCGAAGGCGTCGCGTTCAAGATGCCGCCCCAGAAAGCGCCCGGCGATGGGCCGATGATGGCGATCTTCGACGACACCTGCGGCAACTACATCGTGATGTACGAGATCGCGAAGAAGTAGTCGTCACCGCTCGCTAAACAGCACGCCCGCTTTCATCTTCAGTTCGCGCGGCGCTTCCGCGATCGTGACGGTCACGGATTCTTTCGGCGCGCCGAATTCTTTCACAACCGCATCGGTGATGGCGAGCATCAGCTTTTTCTTCTGTTCCGGCGTACGTCCGGCGGCGGCGTGAACGATGACTTCAGGCATCGGCGTATCCTCTTACTGATAAAGCCCGTGTTGCGACCACTGCGCCTCGGGAATTTCATCGCCGAGTTTATATTCGAAGGAAATCACGCGCAGGCGGTCGGGCGCCGCCTGACAGGTGAACGAGTACTGATACCATTTGCCCCTGGAGCGAAAGGCAGCACCCTTGCCGCTGAGCGTATCGCCTTTTACGCGCGGCTCCACGATCGCACTCACCACCGAACGGTCGATCCGGAATTCGCGGTGATCGCGGCCGATCTGTTTCATCGCTTCGGCGTCGCAAACCTGCTCGAGGCGCGTGACCGGGTCCAAGCGCTTCAGCATATGTTCGAGATTTTTTTGATGCCTGTCTTGCGCGAAAGCAGGCACCGCCAAAACGGCGAGCGACAATACAGACGCAACAAAAACGCGCTTCATCCCGGCAACCCCAGTCCGGGCGGACTCTTAGCCTGAAAGCGCCGCTTTCACCAAACCGCTGGCTTTGGAAAAGTCCATCTGTCCCGCGTATTTGCCGCGTAACGCCGCGATCACCTTGCCCATGTCCTTCACGGAGGCAGCACCGGATTCGGCGATCGCCGCCTTGATCGCAGCCTCGGTCTCGGCATCCGACATCTGCTTCGGCAGAAAGCCCTGGATCACTTCGATCTCGCCGCGCTCGTTTGCCGCGAGTTCCGGCCGTCCGCCCTTGTCATAAAGCTCGACCGATTCCTGCCGCTGCTTGATCATTTTCTGGAACAGGCCAAGGAGCGCGGCATCGTCCAGCGGGCCTTTGCCGACCCCGCGCGCCTCGATATCAGCGTTCTTGATCGCCGCATTCATGAGCCGGAGCGTGGAAAGCTTCAGCTTCTCCCCCGATTTCATCGCGTCTTTTGTGGCGTTATTGATCTGATCGCGCAGCATGGGGGCTCCGGCAACATTTCACTTTATATATTCGGGACTCGCCGCTATTTAGGCCGCTTATGAACCCGAAACAAGCGACGAACGGCTGGGCCGAAGAAAAGCCCACGGCCCTCTTGGTGCTGGCTGACGGCACAGTCCTCGAAGGTCACGGCCTTGGCGCGACCGGCGCCGAAGTCGGCGAGGTGTGCTTCAACACCGCGATGACCGGCTATCAGGAGATTCTCACCGATCCTTCCTATGCCGGGCAGATCATTACCTTCACGTTTCCTCACATCGGAAATGTCGGCGTCAACGACGAAGACATCGAAACGGTGAACATGGCCGCCGCCCACGGCGCGCGCGGCGCGGTCTTGCAAGCCGACATCACCGAGCCTTCGAATTATCGCGCGAGCCGCCATCTCGATCAGTGGCTCAAGGCGCGCGGCATTGTCGGCCTCGCCGGCATCGACACCCGCGCGCTGACCTCGCTGATCCGCGACAAGGGTATGCCGAACGGCGTGATCGCGCATTCGCCGGACGGAAAGTTCGACATCGAGGCCCTGAAGAAACAGGCGCGCGAATGGCCGGGCCTGGATGGCATGGATCTGGTCCCGACAGTCACGACCGCGCAGCGCTACTCGTGGGACGAGACGCCGTGGGAATGGGGCAAAGGTTACGGCCGCGAAGAAAATCCCGAGTTCAACGTGGTGTGCATCGACTACGGCATCAAGCGCAACATCCTGCGCCTGCTCGCCGCGAACAAATGCAAGGTGACGGTCGTCCCCGCCACCACTTCCGCCGAAGATATTCTTGGGCTGAAACCGGACGGCGTGTTTCTCTCGAACGGTCCGGGTGATCCTGCCGCAACCGGCCAGTACGCGGTGCCCGTCATCCAGAAGCTGCTCGATTCCGGCACGCCAACTTTCGGAATTTGCCTTGGCCACCAGATGCTCGGTCTCGCGATCGGCGCGAAGACCATGAAAATGCATCAGGGCCATCACGGTGCGAACCATCCGGTGAAGGACAAGACCACCGGCAAGGTCGAGATCACCTCGATGAACCACGGCTTCGCCGTCGACCGCGATACGCTTCCGGCAGATGCCGAGGAAACGCATATCTCGCTGTTCGACGGCTCGAACGCGGGTATCGCGCTCAAAAACAAACCGGCCTTCTCGGTGCAGTATCACCCGGAAGCATCCCCCGGCCCGCGCGACAGTCGCTATCTGTTCGAGCGATTCGTCGGCCTGATGAAGAAGAACAAGAAGTAACGCAACGCATTCATCCCAGAGTTTTCAATGACGGGATTGTTTCAGTTCTTCGCCACCCTCTTCCAGATGGACGAGCGCGTCTGGGAGCGTCACGCCAATCCGTGGAGCGTGTGGACGCGCCTCGCAACTTTTCCGCTGATAATGCTCGCGATCTGGAGCTGGCACTGGGTCGGCTGGTATTGCCTGATCCCGCTTGTGCTGCTTGCGATCTGGCTCTGGCTGAACCCGCGCATTTTCCCGCCGCCAGCCTCAACACAAAGCTGGGCCTCGCGCGCGGTGCTCGGCGAGCGCATTTTTTTGTTGCGGGTGATGCAACCGGTGCCGGTCGAGCATACGAATGTCGCAACGCTTCTCGGCGTCGGCACGACAGTCAGCGGATTTCTGATGGTTGCGGGATTCCTCGCGGCCGAGCCTTTCACCTATGTCGCAGCCGGCATCGGCGTGATCGTCTTCAAGCTCTGGTTCTGCGACCGCATGGCGTGGCTGTTCGACGAGATAAGCGAAGACGTCCCGGAGTATCGCGCGTGGCGGCGGTGAGTCGTGAAGCAACCAAATCGACGCGCGCAGCGTTTGGATAGGCGAAGGACAAATACATGAAAATCGACTGGCTGAATTTTACACCCTGGCCCTCGCTCACCGGTGGCCTCTTGATCGGGCTTGCCGTAGCACTCTTCATCAACTTCAACGGCCGCGTCCTTGGCGCAAGCGGCGTGATCGGCGGGCTGATTCCTCCGCGCGCCGATGCGCCACTGCGGCTCAGCCTGATCGCGGGCCTGCTCGCAGCCCCGCTCCTGCTTTCGTTCTTTAATGCCGCGCGGGCGCCAGTATTCGATAAGGGCACACTCACGCTCGTCATTGCCGGACTGCTCGTCGGCTTCGGCACGCAGCTCGGCTCCGGCTGCACCAGCGGTCACGGCATCTGTGGCATCGCGCGGCTATCGCCGCGTTCGATCTTAGCGACGTTGATCTTCATGCTCGCCGGGATCGCAACCGTCTTCGTCGTGCGCCACATCCTCGGAGCGCCGGTCGCGTCATGAAAAATCTGATCGCTTTCGCCGTCGGATTAATCTTCGGCATCGGCCTGCTGATTTCCGGCATGACGCAGCCGGAGAAAATTTTCGGCTTCCTCGACATCTTCGGAAGATGGGACCCGTCGCTCGTCTTCGTGATGGGCGGCGCTTTGGTCGTTGCAGTTATCGGCTTCTACATTGCCGGAAAACGCGGCCAAAGCCTGCTAGGTGATCCGCTGTCGCTTCCGGACAAGACGAAGACCGACCCGCGCCTGCTCGCGGGTGCCGCGATCTTCGGTGTCGGCTGGGGATTGGCAGGCGTCTGCCCCGCGCCTGCGATCGTCAATCTCGGCTTTCTCAGCGCGCCTGCCTTTATCTTCGCGGCAGCCATGCTCGCGGGCATAGCGATCTACGCGGTCTTCTCGCGCGCAACCGAAAGATCATAGCGGCAGGTTCAGCCACCGGGTTCCCGGCAATCGATCTTGGCTTCTGGGACCGGCACTATTTTTTTCGCCTGCCAGTCGAACATCCACGCGCCCTTGATCGCAACCGGCTTCTCGCCCTGCATGAAAGCCGTGTAAGCAAACACATATTCACCCGGCGGCGCGTCCGGTCCCGGCCTCAGATAGCAACCGACCGAATAGAAATCCAAACCCTTCGGCTTGGGTGCGCGCACCACCTGAATGATTTCGAAAATGATGGAGTCGGTCTTGGTCCGGGCGCCGGTATCGCGCATCAAAAGGATGACGTTGTTCTTCTTGTAGACGCCGTACTCGATTGCGAACTCGCTTTGCGTACCTTTGTCGTCGTAGAGGAGTGCGCCCTGCTCGCTCTTGTATTCGGCGACATCCACATCGCGCTTGCCGAGCAATTCGTTCTCGAAAGCAATAGCAGGCGAAGCCGCCAGAACGAAAGCCGCGCCTAAAGAAAGTAGCCGTGACACCGGATCGCCCTCGGATGAGTCGCCGCATGGTAGCGGCAAAAGCCGCCATGCGGAACGAAAACTATATGCATAATGAGTGGCACCCAAATACATGACACCCAAGTGTGAGCCGTGGCATCTTCGCGCGCAATTCCGGGGCTCCGAATGCGAAGAAAAACGATGACACTGTTTTCAATCCTTACGCTTTTGTCGGTCGGCGGCGTTGCCGTGCTTGCCGGAATGATGGCGTTCAGCGCGCCGTTCAACCCGCCGCCAGTACCGACGCTGCAAGCCGCGGCAGGCGTGCTCGTAAAAAATATCGGCGACCTTCCCAAGGCCGAAAGCTTCGGCGCACGCGACGGCACCAGGATCGCATATCGCGCCTATCCGGCATCGGCCGACCGCGTTGCGGTTCTCGTTCACGGCTCTTCCGGTTCGAGCGTCTTGATGCATCTGATCGCGAAAGAACTGGCGAAGCTCGGCATCACCGCCTACGCACTCGATATGCGCGGCCACGGTTTCTCAGGCCCGAAGGGCGATGTCGCTTATGTCGGCCAGCTCGACGACGACGTCGAGGACTTCCTGAAAAGCATCGCGCCGAAACATCCGAACGCAAAGCGCCTGCTGCTAGGCTTCTCGGCGGGAGGCGGCTTCATCGTGCGCTTCGCAGGCGGAGCGAAGGGCGAAATGTTCGACAGCTATGTGGCGATGGCCCCCTATCTAGGCGAAGACGCGCCGAGCGCACGCTCGAGGGTCGACGGCGGCTGGGCGTCCGCGGCGGTGCCGCGCATCATCGCGCTCGCAATTCTCGACGGCGTCGGCATCCGGCAATTCGGCTATCTGCCGGTGCTGGGCTTCGCTATTCCGGAGGAGCAACGCAGCAACCCGGTGCTGACACCGTTCTATTCCTACCGGCTCTGGGCGAACTTCCGCGCACCGCACGACTGGAAAGGCGCGGTCCGGGGCATTCGCCGCCCGATGATCGTAGTCGGCGGCTCGACCGACGAGTTGTTCCGCACCGAAAAATTCGACGAAGCGTTCCGCCTGGTCCGCAATGACATCAAGGTCGAGGTCGTACCCGGCATCAATCATATGCAGCTTGTGACCGAGCCGCCTGCGATTGCTGCCGCTGTGAAAGCCGTCACCGCGCTTCTACCCGGCCAATAGTTCGCTATAAGGGCGAATGCGCGACTGGATTTCATACTGGGATTCCGATCACCCGATTTACGTGAATGCGCGTCACTTCGACGTGCACTACGCGAATATCGCGGACGACATCATCCGGCTCCTGCCCGGCAAGCAGGCGCGCGTGTTGGATTATGGCTGCGGCGAGGCGCTGCACGCCGACCGCATCGCTGCCAATTGCGCAACACTTTATCTCTGCGAAGCGGCACCTACAGTTCGCACGCGCCTGGAAGAGCGTTTCGGCAAGATCGCGAACATTTCCATCGTCACGCCGGAAGATGTGGCGGCGATGGAGCCGGAAAGCCTCGACCTGATCGTGGCGAACTCGCTCCTGCAATATTTGAAACGCCCGGAACTCATCTCGCTTCTGAAAGTGTGGCGGCGCGTGCTATCGCCGGGAGGCGCGCTGGTGGTGGCCGATGTGATAGGCCCGAAGCAAAGCGCAATCGCGGATGCGCTTTCGCTGCTTCGCTTCGCGGCGGTGAACGGTTTTCTGACCGCAGCCTTCATCGGTCTCGTAAAGACGACGCTTTCCGATTATCGCAAGTTGCGAGCACAGCTTGGCCTGACAACCTACGACGAAGCGGAAATGCTGAAGCTGCTCGCGGAAGCGAGCTATGACGCAGCCAGGCTCCGGCCGAACCTCGGGCACAATCAGGGCCGCATGGCATTCCGCGCGCAGAAAAATCCGGCAATCAGCGGCTGATTACCAGCCCGATCCGCCACCGCCGCCACCACCGCCGCCAGACGACCCGCCGCCGGAGCTGCCGCCGCTGGAGCTGCTGCTGTAGCTCGAACTCGATCCGCTATAGCTGGAACTCGTTCCCGGCGCGACGGATGACGACGCAACGACAGTGGTGAGGCTAGACGAAACGGCGCTCGTGACGCCGCCGGCGTCTTTGCTCCAGTCGTGTTTTCCGGAGTACCAGGAGATCGCAGCACCCGCCGCTGCCGCCGTGACAGCACCAGCCGCAGCCGCAGCAAGCACATCCTTGAATTTCTCCGCCCAGGTATTTTCGACATCGAGCGCAATTGCGTAGGGCAACATACGCTCGAACAACTCCGGCGTTCTCGCAGGCGCATTCAAGGCTTCCAGACGAGGCCCTTCTCCGCCTGTGTTCAGGTATTCGCGTAGCCCCTCGATGTGGTCGAGCGCCTTGCGGCCTGCCGGCGTCGGCGCTTCCATCCATTCGAGATAGAACGCGCAGAGCATCGTCGCGGCAAAGGCGCAGATCGTCGGGATCACTTCGTAGAAGCCGTCTACGTTGCGCCAGACATACCAGAGCCCGAGCGCCGCCGGAATGATACCGAAAATGATTCCGAGAGAAATCAAAAATCCGTTGTCGCTGCGTGACGTGAAGCCGTTGTTCAGCGCAAACGAGGCGAGCAGCAGCGGAATGATTGGCAGCAATGTGCCGATGACAGCATCCGTCGCCACGCCGCTCTTGAATTGAACCGCAATTCCGAACAACACGAGCACTACGGCGACGAAGGTGAGGAACAGCCCCATGCTCCACTTGCCGTAGTTGTGGCGGAACAGGTCGTCGTAAAGCCGCTTGAGATGCGCTTTCAGCGCATCGTTCGCGCCGCCAATCCTGACGTGGTTCTCTTTCTTCAGCTCAAGCGTCTTGTGCTTCTCCTTCGGGAAGAAGTGCCGCTTGATCGCCTCTTCGCCGTCATAGATCGCCCTGCCGCCTTCGCGCCGCTCCACGCTCGTGACGTTGTCCTTCTCCGCAATTTTCAAATGACCTTTGACGCCAAGCTCCACGATCGCCGCGGTGAAAGTCTTGTTGTCGTAGCTTGCGTATTTATCGACGTAGCGCATGGCTGCAGCCGACATACCGGCAGGCGGCTCGAACACCGGAATGATCGTGCCTTTCGCCGGATCGCGCCCGTAGCGAAACCACTGATAGAAGAAATAGAAGAACACCATTGCGAAGCCGAGAACGGAAAGCGACACCGCGATGTTGTCGAAGAAGAAATACACGGCGCGCAGATAAGCGCCCGGCGGCGCGACGATACCCTTCTGCCATGCAACCGCGACGGTCAGTCCGTTCGCGCGCGGCAAGCGCTTGTTGGTCCGGAACACGATGACGTTGCCGTTCTCGCCGACGACATGGGCATTCTGCCCCTTCTCGCCCTGCGCGCCGGTGTAGAAAGACCGCGCCTGAATCTTCGCGCCCGCCGGCAATCTGATGACGGCTGTCACCTGCTCGATGTCGAAGGTCCAGCCTGTGCCGGTGACGTTCCAGTAGAGTTCGTCGAGATCAGAGAAGAAACCGATCTGCCGCGTGGTGCGGTATTTGATGGTGTATTTGACCTCGCCGCGCGAAAGCATCTGCGACGGATTACCGATGCGTACGCGCTTGCCGTTGTAGAGATTCTCGACCGAATACTTTTCATCCCAGCCGTTGCGCTGCACGGAAAGCACATCGAACCCGATCACGACCCGCCGGCCGTCGCGCAACGCATAGGTGGTCGGAAAATCGCGCAGGATTCCGCGCCGGATTTCGCGAAGCTCGACATTGACCGTGATGTTTTCCGTGACGATCAGATCGCCGTTGGTCTGCACTTCGACTTCGCTTTCGAAGAGCTTGATCAACTCTACGCCTTGCGCGGCGCCTGAAAGCACAGCGCAAAACAGAAGCGAAAAAAGAAGCCTGCGGATCATTCCGTAAATTGGCGGCGCCTTACCAGCCGCCGCCCCCGCCACCGCCACCGCCGCCGCCCGACGAACCGCCGCCGGAGGACCCGCTGGATGAGCCCGGCGCGGTAGAAGCCGACGAAATCGCGGCGGCGACCGTGCTGCCAAGATGATTGGAGAATCCCGCCGGATCGCGGCTCCAGTCGCGGCTGCCGTGATACCAGGTGTAACCCGCAGCACCAGCCACGGCCGCTGCTGCAAGCACGCCTGCGAATTTCTTGCCCCACGCATTCTCGACATCGAGCGCAATCGCGTAAGGCAAGAATTTCTCGAACAGCTCCGGCGTTTTCTTCGGCGGGTTCATGAAGTTCAGGCGGTCTTCTTCCGCAACACCGAGATATTCGCGAAATCCGGAAATCTGATCGCGGATTTGCTGGCCTTGACGGCTCGGCGCCTTCAGCCAGTAGAAGCCGAACAGCGCGACCGTCAGGATCAGAAAGCTCGCGATTGCCGGAATCATCAAGTTGAGATTCACGCCGCCAAGCCCGTAGATGATTGCAAGCCCGCCGCCCACGATCACGAGCCATAAAATGCCGCCGGTGATGATCCAGCCGTTCCACCGCTTGTGCGAAGTAAAACCGGCCATCATCACGCCGCAGGCAACGAGCAGAAGCCCGCAGGGAATGAGCGTTCCCACCATGCCGGCCGCGACCAGGTCGGAGCCCTTGGTGCTTGCGACCGCAAACATCATCGTGGCGATTGCGATCAGCGCGAGCGCAAAGCCGAGAAACGACCAGCCGTAATTATTCGCGAACATCTTGCCGTTGTATTGCTCGGAGAGTTTGCTCTCCAAAGCAGTCTTCGCGCCGCCGATCACCGCGTGATTGGTTTGCGTGAGCGCAATCGAATTGCCGCCCGAAAACAGATGAATCCGCATCTGTTCTTCAGCGGCGGGCAAGGGCTTGCCGCCGGCCCGCGAGGTAACTTGCGAGAATGTCGGCGTCTCGGCCAAAGAGATATGCCCCTTCACGCCGAGATCGACGATCGCGGCCGTAAACGCGCGATTGTCGAAGCTCAATTGATCCATGTAGCGCACCGCGGCCGGCGACATATCGTTCGGCGGGCCGAACAACGGGATGACCGTACCGGCGGGGGGATCGCGCCCGACGCGCGACCAGGTCGAAAGATAATAGAAGGCAATACCGATGACACCGATGAGTGCTGCCAGGATCGGCAGATTGTCTTGCAGGAAATATGTCGCCTGCTGCGCGCCGCTCGGCGGTGAGACGATCCCCTTCTGCCACGCGACCGCGACCGTCAATCCGTTCTGCGGCGGCAGACGCCGGGTCGTGCGCCACACGATGCGGTTCTGCGTCTGCTCGATCACACGCGCGTCTTTGCCGGTGTCGCCCTGCGCACCGGTATAAAGCGCGTTCTGCCCAATTGTCGCTCCCTGCGGCAGCGTGATCCGCGCCTCGGCGTCATCGATATAGAAATTCCAGCCGTTGCCGGTCGCGTTCCAGTACAACTCGTCGAACTTTTCGAAGAAGCCTACCTGCCGCGTCGTGCGATACCGGAGAACGTAGGTGTGCTGCCCGCGCGGAATGAAAACATTCGCGTTTCCGACTTTGGTGCGGACACCGTTGGAAATATTCTCCGTGGTGTAATTATCGGACTGCCCGTTGCGGGTCACCGAAATCACGCTGAAGCCGACCACGACATACGTCCCGTCGCGGCGGCGATAGCTGGTCGGGAAATCGCGGAATATGCCGCGGCGGAATTGATTGCCTTCCGCCTGAATCGTGATGGTCTCGGTGACGTCGAGGTCGCCGTTCGTTTGCACGATCACGTCACTGACGAAATTGATGATGCGTTCCTGTGCAAGCGCGGAGACTTGCGCGGCAAGCAGAAAGAACGCGACGAGAAATATGCGGCGCATGATCAGGCCTTCCGGTCGAAAGAAATGTTCGGGTTCGCGCCTTGCGCGCGGTCTTCTAGCTCGAAGAACGGCTGTTCGGAAAAGCCGAGCGGCTTTGCGATCAGAAATTCCGGGAACGACTGAATCGAGATGTTCAGGTTGCGCACCGCGCCGTTGTAATAGCGCCGCGCATATTGAAGCTGCTCCTCGATTTCGGAGAGCTGCTCCTGAAGTTTGAGAAAGTTCTCGTTCGCCTTGAGCTGCGGATAGGCCTCGGCGACCGCGATCAGCCGTCCGACCGCCGAACCCAGTTGTTGTGCCGCCTGCGCGGTCTGGTTGACGTTTCCGGCGGCCTGCGCGTCGATGCTCATCGCGCGTTTCGCGGTGACTTCTTCCAGAAGCGTCCGCTCATGGGTCGCGTAACCCTTCACGGTCTCGACCAGCGCCGGCACCAGATCGGTGCGGCGCTTGAGCTGCACGTCGATCCCGCTGAAGCCCTCGCGCACCACGTTGCGCTGGCGAATGAGCCGGTTGAAGACGGTGACGATGTAAATGAGAACGACGGCAAGAATGCCGTAGGCGAGCCAGTCCCAACGCATATTCGGGCTTCCCCAATCGAACGGGTGCACAGTCTGTCGCAGGGTTTACCTCGCCTCAATGGGGTGCCGGGATTTTCGCAGTAAAATCCGCGTGCTGACGGGGTTCCGCGCGGCACGCGCCGGATGCATGAAAAGCAGCCTGTGGGCGGCGTTCTTTAGGCTTCCTTGCCCTGCGAATCTGGTCTAAGACCCCGGCCAGCCGCGGGCCTGCTTTCGCTCCGTGCTCCGCAAGGGATGG
>LNEZ01000089.1 GCA_001464215.1 Rhizobiales bacterium Ga0077548
TGCGGCGTGAATTGCGCGATCTCGACAAGCGCACTTCCGAAAAGGCCGCGTAAAACTGCGCGGATAAACTTTTCGCGACTGCGAGATAAAACAGCCGCCGGAGAGAAATCTCCGGCGGTTTTTCATTGTTACAATTCGTTCAGGCTCCGGACCCGATCCCGCCGCAATATGACCCCGCAATGGTGCGGTTCCCGTCGTACTGCCTTCACCTGATCCGCTTACCAACCGCCGTGAAACGGAAGAAAGCGGAGGAGGAGAAGATGGGTAACGTGATGTTCGAGTGCCCGGTCACCGGCGAAGCCATCCCGACCGGCCTGCGCGCGGAGCGCGAGAAATTCTATTCGTCGCCGGTGTTCTTCTCGCGGAGCTATTGCCCGCATTGCGAGCGCGATCATGAGTGGTTCGCGGGCAATGCCTGGGTCGAGGATAACGAGCGGCGTGTGCCACGCTTTGAAGCGGTGGCGGTCGCCGCCGAATAATCAGCCGTTGTGCTGCGAGCCGCTGCCGTCTTTTTGCGGTTCGTCGTCCGTCCACCAGTTCCGCAGCGGCGGATCGTCGGACCGGACGCGCGGGATTTCGTAGAGATTGCCGGCATCGCCATAAGGCCGGTCGTTGTTGTCAAATCCCGGATTTGGCCCGTTATCCCGCGGCTCAGCCGGCGAGTTGGCGTTGATTTCGTTCGGGTCGGTTTCAATTTCGCTCATTTCAGCCTCTTCAGTCACGTCCGCCTTTGGAGGGGTCTCACGCCCCATGGCGTTGCGAGTTAGCAGCCGGATAGGTAACCCCCGGATACCGCCGGAGTTCCGCGCAACTACTGCTGGTAAAAAGTTCCCCACAAGATCCTCACGCAAGTACTTCGGCGGTTAATGCGCTGGTCCTGCAGGCGTTCCGCGGTTCCCGGCGATTTGAATAAAAATCGCTCAGAGATGGCTAACAGGGCTTCAACGCGTGACCTGTTGGCCTCACTGGAACCCGGCGAGTTGCTTTCCGGCGCGCAGATAACGGCGCGGATCGACCGCATCGCCGTTAAGTCGGACCTCAAAATGCAAATGAGGCGCAGTCGAACGTCCCGTCGAGCCGATCTTGCCTAGGAGGGCACCTGCGGGAACCTTGGCGCCTTCCTTGACGATAATCGCAGATAGGTGCGCGTAGCGGGTCACTAGCCCGTTGCCGTGGTCGATCTCGACCATCAGGCCATAGGCTTTGTGGCGCTCGGCATGGACCACGGTTCCGCTGGCGGCCGCGCGAACCGGGTCGCCGCTTTCGCCGCGAATATCGACGCCCGCATGCATTGCAAGCCGCTTCAGGAACGGGTCAACGCGCGGGCCAAAGCCGCTCGTGATTTCCGCCGGGCCAAGCACGGGGAGCGTAACGGGCAGGCCGTCGAGTTGCTTACGCAGGCGTTCCTGCTCCTCCGCTGCCAGGCGGATGCGGAACACCTGCCGCATGAAGGTATCTTCGGGGACGCTGGTCAGCGGTACGAACGGACCGCCCATAGGCGTATTCTGCGCTCTCTGCGCAATTTGCAGACGCGGTCCGAGTTCGGCAATCGCTTTTTTCGTTCGCGAAGTGCGCTGGTCGAGTTCGAGTTCGATGCTGTTCAATGTCCGCGCCTGCTGCGCGCCGAGTTTCGAGAGCGCGCGTGCGGCAGCGGAAAGCTCGCGCTGGCGTTTTTCGTCGCCGCCTGCGGGCGCGACCGCGCTGCGCGGAAAATTGACGCGCGACTGGATCGAGGCGGAGCGCTCGACCGGCGGATCGAACAACAGCGTATCGGATAGCGGCCGCGGTTTCGGTGCTGGTGCCGTGTCTTCGGAAGCGGGCGGCGGGGGCAGCGGCGCGGCCGCGGCCGGGATCGAGCCGGTGATATCGGAGTTGCGGTTGACCGACTGCGCGAGCGCGGCCAGTGCGTTATGGCGCGCGTCGATCAGGCGCTGGATGCGGGACAGATCCGAAAGCTGCCGCTCGATCTTTTCCTGATCGACGAATTTGGTGGAGCGCAGGCGCTCGATTTCGGTCGTGAGTGCCGCGATCTGCGCGTCCTGCGTGCGGCTCGATTCCGATTGCGAAATTGCTATGCGATGCAGGATGTCGTCGCTGAACAGGAGATAGAACGTGGTCGCGCCCGACCACACGGCGAACAGGATTGCCGCGACCAGCGTGACCGCGAAAGTGCTGCGGGCGACGCCGTTCTGTGCCGGCATTCCATAGCCGGAATCCCGCCTGCCGAACTCGCTGCGCGCGTAAGGATGATTGGAGCCGTGGACGGAGTGGTAGGCCATTCCCAGCCTCGAGCCGGGGACAAACGCCGGCAATTACGAAGGGAATAGAAGCCCGGTTATGGTTAGCGCGCGGTTAATGGATGGAACCGGCGCTCTTGCGGCTAGAGCGCCTTGGCAGCGGAGAGCACTTCCTCGGCATGGCCCTCGACTTTGACCTTGTGCCAGACCTTGCGGATCGTGCCCTTGCCGTCGACCAGAAAGGTCGCGCGCTCGATGCCCATGAATTTCTTCCCGTACATCTGCTTTTCGCCCCATACGCCGTAGCGCTCGATCATCGCGCGGTAGGGGTCGGAGGCGAGCGGGACCGTGAGCCCGTGTTTCGCCTTGAATTTGTCTTGCGCCGCAACAGTGTCGGCGGAGACGCCGATCACGGTCGTGTTGGCGCGCTCGAACTCCGGCTTAAGGCGGCTGAAATCCATCGCCTCTTTGGTGCATCCCGGCGTGTCCGCCTTCGGGTAGAAGTAGATTGCGACATTCCGGCCCTTCAGGCCGGACAGGCTGATCGAACCGCCTCCATCCACAAGCAGGGAAAAGTCCGGCGCCTTGGCGCCTTCTGTGGGCGAAGCTGTCATACGCCTTCCTTTTGGCGGGTTTAAAGGCTTGATATTGCTCAATTCTAGCGCATTCCGGGGGCGGGGTGGCGAAAGATTCCGGCGGGGCGGCGCGCGGCAGCGGCAAGCTCCATCGGTGCTGGGGAAATCGTTGAGGCAATCGCGCGCATGAGACGCGGCCACGGCCACCATTGGCACGAGCACGAAGACGACGACCAGCCGCAGGAGCGGCCGAATTTTCTTGCCCGTTTGATCGCGCCCGCAAATCGGTTGTTTAGAGGAAAACTGGGCCGCGCCGTGCGCTGGGTCGCGGGCATCGCCGCCTCGCTCGTGTTTCTCCTTGTCGGCGTTTACGTCGCCTTCCTGACCGGGCTGCTCAACGTCGACATGGCGACGCCATGGATCGTGAGCGCACTCGAAGAGAAGCTGCCGCCCGGTCACAAGGTCGTTATCGGACGGACTCGCCTCGACTACGACTCGACCGGCGCGCCTGTCTTGACCGCGGAGCAACTCGTAATCCGCAATGACATGAACGAAGAGATCATGCGCGCGCCTGCCGCCGAGATCGGCCTGGAAGCGGGCAGTCTCCTGATGGGGAATTATCGCGCGCGCCGGATCACGCTGGTCAACGCGGTGATGACCATCCGGCTCGATGAGCACGGAAACATCAAGGTTTCGACGCCGAAGCAGATCCCGCAGGCTGCGCAAGCGGCGGCACAGGCCGAGTTGAAGGCGAGAGCGCTGCGGCAACAGCAGCAGACGGCGGCGCCAATGCCCGATCCGCTGGTCTTCTCTGAGATTGCGAATTGGCTCGGCCGGCTCGAGCGCACAGGAATTGACGGCATCGCACTTAACGAAGTCGGCCTCGATCGCGGCACGCTCATCGTCGAGAGCGATACGCCCGGCAGACGCTGGATGTTCAACAACATCAATTTCTCGATGCGCCGCCCATCCGCAGGCGGCATCACGCTGCGGCTCAGCTCTGGCGACGGCACAAATCCGTGGGAGATCAATGCGTCGATCGGCGCACCGGCTGACGGCGTTCGCGCGGTCGACGTGATCGCGAACCGCGTCGTGCCGAACGATCTCATCAATGCCGCGGGTTACGGCGACAGCGATATTTACGCGAGTACGCCGATCTCGGGCCTTCTGCGCGCGCAGATCGGCACCGACGGCAAGCTCGTCAGCGCCAATCTGCGGCTCGTGGCCGGCAAGGGCGAGTTCGGCAATGCGCTTGACGATCGCGGCCGTTTCGAAATCGACGAAGCGCAACTCCTTATCCGCTTCGACGCGGAGCGTAGTCTTTTCTTTGTCGAGCGGCTGCAATTCGGCGGCGGGCAGAACCGGCTGGTGCTCGGTGCCGTGATCGAACCGCCGAAACAGGGCACGACCTTATGGTCGTTCCTGATCCCGCAAGGCGCGCTTGGACTTGCGACCGGCCGTGCGAATGAGCCGCGCCTGACCATCGACAGCATTCTCTTTCGCGGCGGCTACGATCAGCGCACCAAACGGCTGACGATTGACGAAGGCGTGTTACGCGGTCCTACCGCCGGCCTCGCGCTCTCGGGCGCGATCGAGTTCGGCGGCGAAGATGCCATTCTGCAACTGGGTATCGCGGCCGACCGTATGCCGGTTTCTGCCTTGAAGCGGCTTTGGCCGGCGCCGGTTGCGCCCGGCGCCAGAACATGGGTCCTCGAACATATCGAGAGCGGCGTCGTAGAGCGTGTCGCAATCGCACTCAACATTCCGCTTGAAGCCTTAGCGAAGAAAGATCCGATACTTCCCGACAATGCAATCAATCTCGACATTACGGCGTCCGGCATGAAGTTCACGCCGGTGGAGGGACTGCCGCCGATCACCGAGGCGCGCGGGACCATTCTGGTCACGGGAAGGTCCGCGATCATCAAGCTAACCGGCGGCGCCATCGATCTCGGGCGCAAGCGGCGGCTGACGATTCCGGAAGGCACGCTTCTGGTGCCGGAGCATTTCCAAAAAGCGCCGATCGGTACGATCCAGTTGCGGATCGAGGGCAATGGCGAGTCGGTCGCCGATCTTCTTTCGCGCGACGTTTTAAAGAACGAGACGGGGTTCACGCTCAATCCGGATACGACGCGCGGCAGTGTAATCGCAAATTTACGGCTTGAACTGCCGCTCAAACGCGAATTACTCCGCAGCGAAATTCGCTACGCGGCGGAAGCCGATGTGACCGGGTTCAGTGCGGAGAACATCGTCAAAGGGCAGAAAATCGAGAATGCCCACGGCAAGGTCACGCTTTCCGCGGTGCAGTTCTTCATCAAAGGCGAGGGCAGGCTGGCCGGTGCGCCAACGGCTTTCGAATATACCAAGCCGCGCGGCAAGCCTGACGCCGAGTTTCGCGTTGCGGCAACGCTGGATGAGGCTGCGCGCAACCGCTTCGGCATCGAGCTTTCGCCCTGGCTTACCGGCCCGGTTACCATTCGCGCGGCGGGAGTTACGAACGACAAGGAGACCCGCATCAATATCGATGCGGACCTGACCGCTGCCACGATTACCGAACTGGTGCCCGGCTGGAATAAACCGGCAGGCCGCGCCACGCGTGCGCAATATCGCCTGATCGAGCGCGACGGCAATTACAAACTCGAAGACGTGAATGTAACCGGCTCCGGCGTGAGTTTGCGCGGTACCGTGGAGTTCGATTCCGACGGCGCGATCCTCGGCGCTAATTTTCCAACCTTCAATTTGTCGGAAGGCGACCGCGCGACGCTGACCGTAGAGCGCAACGACGGCGCGCTCCGCGTTTCGCTGCGCGGCACGGTGCTTGATGCGCGTGGTATGCTGCGCTCGCTTTCCGATACGCCGCCAGCGACGAAGAAGAAAGATAAGCCGCGCGATGTCGACCTCGACGTGCGGGTGGGTGCCGCCACCGGCTTCAACGGCGAAGTGGTCCGCAATCTGGAATTGCGTGTAACGCGCAGGAACGGCGAAATGCGCAGCTTTGCGCTGCTTGGCCGTGTCGGGCGTGACTCCACGCTGGTTGGCGAATTGCGCGCGCGCGAAGGCGGCAGGCAGGTGGTTTATCTGACCGCGGGAGATGCCGGCGCGATTTTCCGTTTCGCCGACTACTATTCGAAGATTCAGGGCGGCGAAATCTGGATCGTGCTCGATACGCCGACGATGGATAACGCGCCGCAGGAAGGTATCGTCAGCGTCCGCAATTTCAGTATCGTCGGCGAGCCTAATCTCGATCGATTGCAATCTTCGGCGCCTGCGCCGACAGAAGGCGATCGCACTGCGCGTAATCAGCCGCGAGGCGGTTCGGTGCAGTTTGTGCGTATGCGCATCGATTTCACGCGCACGCCCGGGCGCTTCACGATCCGGGAAGGGTTGATCTTCGGGCCGACCATTGGTGCGACGGTGGACGGCGTATTGGATTACACGAACAACAACGTGCAAATTCGCGGGACGTATGTTCCGGCCTATGGTCTGAATAATCTGTTTGGGCAGATACCGTTGGTCGGTCTGTTTCTCGGCGGTCCCAAGGAGGGTTTGCTCGCGCTGACCTTTGAGATCGCGGGTCCAGCGAGCGGGCCGACATTGCGCGTCAATCCGATGTCGATGGCAGCGCCCGGATTTTTCAGAAAGCTGTTCGAGTTCCGCGGCATGGACGCGCAGGCGCCCATTCGTTAATTATTCTTGGCGCGTGATCTTATTCGAAAACCGTTTCACTCTTTTCGGGATCACGCGCTAGACCGCGCGCAACAGCACGTGCTTCTTTTTTCCGAGCGATAGTTTGATCACGCCTTCCTGCGTGAGATCCTTCGGCGTGAGCGTGAGCTTTTCGTCGGTGACGGTCACGTCGTTTACCTTGATGCCGCCGGCCTTGATCTGGCGGCGCGCCTCGCTGGTCGACGAGACAAATCCGGCTTGCACGGCTGCGTTCAGGATGCCGATGCCTTTTTCAAGTTCACCCTTCGAAGTCTCGATGCTTGGAAGATTTTCTGCAAACGCGCCTTCCTCGAAAGTCGTGCGCGCAGTCTGTTCGGACTTCAGCGCTTCGTCGCGGCCGTGCACCATCGCGGTCGCTTCGGTCGCGAGAATCTTTTTCGCTTCGTTGATCTCGGAGCCCTTAAGCGCGGTAAGTTTCGCGATCTCTTCAAGCGAGAGTTCGGTGAAGAGTTTGAGGAAGCGGCCGACATCGCCGTCTTCGGTGTTGCGCCAGAACTGCCAGTAGTCGTAGGGGCTGACCAGATTTGCATCTAACCACACCGCGCCGGCCGCGGTCTTGCCCATCTTCGCGCCGGATGCGGTCGTGATCAGCGGCGAGGTGAGGGCGAAGAGCTGCGCCCCGGAAACGCGCCGGCCGAGATCGATGCCGTTGATGATGTTGCCCCACTGATCCGAGCCGCCCATCTGCAGGCGGCAGCCGTAGCGTTTGGAAAGCTCGAGATAGTCGTAGGCCTGCAGGATCATGTAGTTGAATTCGAGGAACGACAGTTCCTGCTGGCGCTCGAGCCGCATCTTCACCGAGTCGAATGTGAGCATACGGTTGATCGAGAAGTGACGGCCGACGTCGCGCAGGAAGTCGATGTAGTTCAGCGTGTTCAGCCAGTCCGCGTTGTTCGCCATGATGGCGTCGTTGCCGCTGTCGCCGAATTTCAGGAAGCGCGCGAAGACCTGACGGATGCCCTTGAGATTCTCGTTGATTTGATCGTCGGTAAGCAGGCGGCGGGATTCGTCCTTGCCCGAAGGGTCGCCGACGCGCGTGGTGCCGCCGCCCATCAGCGCAATCGGGCGGTGACCGGTCTTCTGCATCCAGCGCAGCATCATGATCGGCAGCAGCGACCCCACATGGAGCGAGGCCGCGGTGCAATCGAAGCCGATATAGGCCGTCACCTGCTCGGTTTTTGCGAGCTGGTCGAGCACGTCCGGCTCCGAGACCTGGTGGATAAAGCCGCGGGTTTCGAGAACGTGAAGGAAGTCAGATTTGTAAGCGCTCATGATTGGGTGGTGTAAACAGGTCTTCGGGCGGATTCAACCGGAGCGATTCTATTGGCCGTTGCCATCGGCACCATGAGCGGCACCTCGATGGACGGGGTCGATGTCGCGCTGATCGAAACCGACGGCGAGACCGTTTCGCGCTTCGGCGCCTATCATTCCCGCGAATACAGCCCGACCGAGAGGCATATCCTGCGCGGCGCCGTGAATGCTGCAAAGGATATGACGAACCGCAGCGCGCGGCCCGATGCGGTTGCGCAGGCCGAGAAGCTGGTCACCGAAACGCATCTGAAAGCCATCGACGCGCTCTTGCAACAGGCGGGCGTCCATCCAAGCGCTGTCGAGGTCGTGGGCTTTCACGGCCAGACGATTTTGCATCGCCCTGAACAAAAACTGACGGTGCAGATCGGCGACGGAGTGCTTCTGGCAAAGCGCCTCAAGATTCCAGTGGTCTATGATTTCCGCGCAGCCGATGTCGCGGCCGGCGGGCAGGGCGCGCCCCTGGTGCCGGTGTTTCACCGCGCGTTGCTGCGCGCTTTCGATGACAGGCCGATCGCTGTCGTGAATATCGGCGGCGTCGCGAACGTCACGTATATCGACGGCGAAGCGGAGCCAATTGCATTCGACACCGGCCCCGGCAACGCGCCGATGGACGAGTTGATGTTGACGCGCAGCGGTAAGCCGATGGATGCAGGCGGCTTAGTTGCGGCTTCGGGAAAAGCAGATCAGGCGCTGGTAGCAGCCGCACTGGATCACAAATTCTTCGCACTCGATCCGCCGAAGTCGCTCGACCGCGCGGACTTTGCGCGGTTTGATTTGGATACGCTCTCGCTGCCGGACGCGCTTGCGACCGCAGCTGAAATCGTCGCGTCCTCGATTGCGATGTCTGGCAAGCATTTCCCGAAAACGCCTTCGCGCTGGATTGTCGCCGGTGGCGGCGCCAAAAATCCAACGCTGATGAAAAAGCTGCGGGAAAAACTTAAGCCTGCCAAAGTGAAAACGGCGGAAGACATCGGCTGGCAGTCGGGCGCGGTGGAGGCGCAGGCGTTCGCGTTTCTTGCCGTGCGTTCAATAAAAAACCTGCCGCTTTCGTTTCCGAAAACGACAGGTGTATCGCAGCCGATGAGCGGCGGGGTGCTGGTGAAGCCTTAGGCGCGATCTTTAAGCCGCAGTGGTCGCGCGCTCGTTCGGCAGACGGCGGTCGAGATATTCGTTCACCGTTTCCATCAGGCTTTCGACCTTGCCGTCGAAGAAATGGTTCGCACCCTTCATGATGTTCTGCTCGATCACGATGCCTTTTTGCGTTTTCAGCTTCTCGACCAGCGTGCCGACCGAGGAGACGGGAACGACCGCATCCTTGTCGCCGTGAACGAAGAGGCCGGACGACGGGCAGGGTGCAAGGAACGAGAAATCATAGAGGCTTGCAGGCGCGGCAATCGAAAGAAAGCCTTCGACTTCCGGACGGCGCATCAAAAGCTGCATTCCGATCCACGCGCCGAAAGAAAAGCCCGCGATCCAGCAGGCGCGTGCTTCCGGATTTGCGCTCTGCACCCAGTCGAGTGCGGCGGCGGCGTCCGACAATTCGCCCTGGCCGTGATCGAAGGTGCCTTGGCTGCGGCCGACGCCGCGGAAGTTGAAGCGCAGCACCGAGAAGCCCCGGTTCGCGAAGGCGTAATAGAGGTGATAGACGACCGGATTATTCATCGTGCCGCCAAACTGCGGGTGCGGATGCAGGATGATGGCGATAGGGCTGGTACGGCTGCGGCCCGGCTGGAACCGGCCTTCGAGACGGCCTTCTTCGCCGGTGAAAATTACTTCAGGCATTGGGGTGCTTTCCGTCGTTCTCGGGCTTATCTAGAGAGTGCGCAGGGTTCCGGGCCCGGTTGACTCATAAGTACCACCGGCCTACTTTAGAATAATTCTAAATAGAGATTCCGCTCGGCGGCGCCAGCCATCGATAGCCACGCGTTTCCACGCTTCGAGCTTTCTCTCTTAAACAATACGGGGTCCGAAAAGCAAGATTTTTCGGCTCCGGGATATGAGCGATGGCAAGGGCTTACCTCGACTACAACGCGACCTGCGTTCCGCGCGCTTCGGCTAAGGAAGCCGTGGCGGCGGCCATGATGTCGCCGGCAAACGCCTCCTCGGTGCACACCGAGGGCCGTGCGGCGCGGGCAATCGTCGAGGATGCGCGCCACCAGCTTGCCGTGCTGATCGGGGCGGAGCCCTCGGCGATCTTCTTTACGAGCGGTGCGACCGAGTCGAACGCGACCGTGCTCTCGCCGGAACTGGAACTCGCGGGCAAACCCGCGCGCTTTGATGTGCTGCTGCTCTCCGGGGTGGAACATCCCGCCGTGCGTGCGGGCGGCAGCTTCAAGCAGGAACAGATTGAATATGTCCCGGTGGATAGCAACGGCGTGATCGTGCTCGATGCGCTCAAAGAAGCGCTCGCAAAGCATAAGAAGGATGGCCGCCGCGCTTTCGTGTCCGTGATGGCGGCGAACAACGAGACCGGCGTATTGCAGCCCTTGCGTGCGGTCGCCGATCTCGTTCACGCGGCGGGCGGTGTGTTTCATTCCGACGCGGTGCAGGTGATCGGAAAGATTCCGTTCGATCTGCGCGAAAGCGGCGTTGATCTATTGTCGATCACGTCGCACAAACTCGGCGGACCGCAGGGCATCGGCGCGGTCGTCAGCGCGCATCCAGACACGCGCGTTCCGGCAATCATGCGCGGCGGCGGGCAGGAGCGCGGGCGCAGACAGGGCACTGAAAGTGTCGCGGCAATCGCGGGCTTCGGTGCCGCCGCGACTGAAGCGGGCCAGACGCTGACGCCGGAAGGCTCTCGTCTCGGCGCGCTCCGCGCGAAGATAGAAGAAGGCGTTCGTGGAACAGCAAAAGATGCGGTGATTTTCGGCGACCGTGCGGCAAGGCTGCCGAACACAACGTTCTTCGCCGCACCCGGAATCGCCGCCGAAGTCGCGCTCATTATGCTCGATCTCGACGGCGTTGCGCTCTCCGCCGGCTCGGCCTGCTCGTCGGGCAAGTCCGCGGCTTCACCAACCTTGCAGGCGATGGGCGTGAATTCGGAAATCGGCCGCTGCGCCATGCGTGTAAGCACGGGCTGGAATACGACCGACGCGGATGTGACGCAGTTCCTTCACGCCTTCGCGAAGGTCTATACCTCTCTCAACAAGCGCGGCGCGCGAGCCGCTTAATCGAAAGTATCGCGCGAGCGATTTGGAGTGTGAAATGCCTGCAGTTCAAGAAACCGTCGAACGCGTAAAGTCCATCGACGTCGATCAGTACAAGTATGGTTTCGAAACCAAGATCGAGTCCGACCGCGCGCCGAAGGGTCTCGATGAAAGCACTGTGCGCTTCATCTCGGCGAAGAAGAACGAGCCGGAATGGCTGCTTGAGTGGCGCTTAGAAGCGTTCCGCCGCTGGAAGACCATGAGCGAGCCGGACTGGGCGCGCGTGAAGATCAATCCGATCGACTATCAGGATCTCTATTACTACTCCGCGCCGAAGACGACGGCGGGTCCGAAGTCGCTTGCCGAAGTCGATCCGGAATTGCTGAAGACCTACGAGAAGCTCGGCATTCCGCTGCGTGAGCAGGAGATGCTTGCTGGTGTCGCGGTCGAAGGCCGCTCGAAGGTCGCGGTGGACGCTGTGTTCGATTCGGTCTCTGTCGTGACCACGTTTCAGGAAGAACTGAAAAAGGCTGGCGTGATCTTCGGCTCGATTTCCGAAGCCGTGAAAAATCACCCAGAGCTGGTGCGTAAATATCTCGGCTCGGTCGTGCCGGTCACCGACAATTTCTTTGCGACGCTGAATTCGGCGGTCTTCTCCGACGGCTCGTTTGTCTACATCCCGAAGGGCGTACGCTGCCCGATGGAATTGTCGACCTATTTCCGCATCAACGAGCGCAACACCGGCCAGTTCGAGCGCACGCTCATCATCGCCGACGAAGGCGCTTACGTCAGCTATCTCGAAGGCTGCACCGCGCCGCAGCGCGACGAGAACCAGTTGCACGCGGCGGTGGTCGAACTCGTGGCACTCGAAGGCGCCGAGATCAAATATTCGACCGTACAGAACTGGTATCCCGGCGACAGCGCCGGCAAGGGCGGCATTTATAACTTCGTGACCAAGCGCGGCGACTGCCGCGGCAACAACTCGAAGATTTCATGGACGCAGGTCGAAACCGGCTCTGCGATCACCTGGAAGTACCCGAGCTGCATTCTGCGCGGCGACAATTCGCAGGGCGAGTTCTATTCGATCGCGATTTCAAACGGCCATCAGCAGGTCGATAGCGGCACCAAGATGATCCATCTCGGCAAGAACACTTCGAGCCGCATCATTTCGAAGGGCATCGCCGCCGGCGTTTCGCAGAACACGTATCGCGGGCAGGTGTCCGCGCACAGGAAGGCTTCGAACGCGCGCAACTTCACGAATTGCGACTCGCTACTCATCGGCGATAAGTGCGGCGCGCACACGACGCCGTATATCGAGGCGAAGAATTCGTCCGCCGTGTTCGAACACGAAGCGACCACCTCGAAGATTTCCGACGAGATGCTGTTCTATTGCCGCCAGCGCGGGCTTTCCGCGGAAGAAGCGGTGGCGCTCGTGGTGAACGGCTTCGTGAAAGACGTGCTGCAACACCTGCCGATGGAATTCGCAGTGGAAGCGCAGAAGCTGATTGCAATCTCTCTCGAAGGAAGCGTGGGCTAAAATGGCGTTGTTAGAAGTAAGAAATCTCCAGGCGCGGGTCGAAGACAAGGAAATCCTTCGCGGCCTCGATCTCACCGTGAAAGCGGGCGAGGTCCACGCGATCATGGGGCCGAACGGCTCCGGCAAATCCACGCTCTCTTATGTATTGGCCGGCAAGTCCGACTATGAAGTTACCGGCGGCACGGCGACGCTTGAGGGCGAAGACCTCTTGGAACTGGAGCCGGACGAGCGCGCGGCCAAAGGTCTGTTCCTCGCGTTCCAGTATCCGATCGAAATTCCGGGCGTCGCCTCGATGACGTTCCTCCGCACCGCCGTGAACGCGGTCCGCAAGAAGCGCGGCGATGAAGAGTTATCGACACCTGACTTCCTCCGCTTCGTCCGCGAGAAGGCGAAAGAACTCAATATCCATCAGGATATGCTGAAGCGTCCGGTGAATGTCGGCTTCTCGGGTGGCGAGAAGAAGCGCAACGAAATCCTCCAGATGTCGCTGCTCGAGCCGAAAATGTGCGTGCTGGACGAGACCGACTCCGGCCTCGACATCGACGCGCTGAAAATCGTCGCCGATGGCGTGAACCGCCTGCGCGCGAAGAACCGCGGCTTCTTAGTCATCACGCACTACCAGCGCTTGCTCGATCACATCGTGCCGGACGTGGTCCACGTCATGGCGAAGGGCAAGATTGTCCGCACCGGCGGGCCGGAGCTTGCACACGAATTGGAAGCCAAGGGTTATGCCGCTTACGAAAACGCGGCCTGAGGTAAGTTGTGAACGCTGAAGTGAAAATGATGCGCACGGCTGCGGAAACGCAGTATGCGGATGCGCTAGGGAGCCTGCCCGCGACCGGCGCGATCCGCGATCTGCGCGCGAAGGCGCTTTCCGATTTCATCGAGAAGGGTCTCCCGCACCGCCGCGTCGAGGAATGGAAGTACACCGATCTTCGCGTCCTGATGCGCGAGATGGCGCCGCTGGCAGACAGGCCGGATGCGAGTGCGATTGCCGAGGCGAAGAAGAACGGCGTTCTCGCCAATATCGGCGCGCGTGAAATTACGTTCGTGAACGGTGCGTTTGCCGCCGAACTCTCCAACCTGAAAGGTCTGGAGAAGGGTCTGAGCATTTCGACGCTCGCTGATGCGCTGGCAAAGGATCCTATGTTGCCGCAACTGCTCGCGGGCCTAAATCCGAGCAAGTATGACGCGGTCTATGCGCTGAACACGGCTGCGCTGAACGAAGGCGTGGTGATCGATGTCGCCGCAGGCGCGCAGATCACGAAACCCATTCACATCCGCCATATCGTGACTGGCACAAAGCCGGTCAGCGTTTTCGGCCGCGTATTCGTAAAGGCCGGCAAGAAATCGCAGGCTACCATCGTGCAGTCGCACTCGGGTCCGGATGCGGTCGCCTACCAGACCAACACCGTGTTGCAGTTGTCTGTCGCCGACGATGCCGAACTCGATGTCGTGCGCGTGCAGGCAGAGGGCGACAAAGCGATCCATCTTTCGATGATGATTGGCGCGGCTGGCGCGAAGAGCCGTTTCCGCTCCTTCACGCTAACGACGGGGGCGAGCGTTTCGCGCCACACCGTTCCGTTCGCTTTCGCAGGCAAGGATATTCGCGCCTCGATTTCAGGCGCAACGTTGTTGCGCCACAAGCAACACGCCGACATGACGCTGGAAGTCGATCATGCGCTGCCGGGCGGCGAAAGCCGCGAACTCTTCAAGACAGTGCTCGATGACGAGACCAAAGGCGTGTTTCAGGGTCTCATCATCGTGCGGCCCGACGCGCAGAAGACCGACGGCCGCATGATGTCGGCGGCACTCTTGCTCGGCGAGAGCGCCGAGATGGACAACAAGCCGGAACTCGAAATCTTCGCCGACGACGTGCAATGCGCGCATGGCGCCACCACCGGCGCACTCGACGACGACCTGATGTTTTATCTTCGCGCACGCGGCATTCCGAAGAAGGAAGCCGAGAGTCTTCTGATCCAGTCGTTCTTCGGCGAGGCGATCGAGCAGATCGAGAACGAAAAAATCCGCGATGCCGTAATGCTCCGCGCGGGCAAGTGGCTCGCCGAAAGAAGCGTCAAGTGAACGCGCCTGCCAAAGCGCCTTTCGACATTGCGAAGGTGCGCGCCGACTTCCCGATTTTGTCGAAGGAAGTCTATGGCAAGAAGCTCGTTTATCTCGACAACGCCGCCTCCGCGCAGAAACCGTTGCAAGTCTTGGACCGTATGCGTCATGCCTACGAGCATGAATATGCGAACGTGCATCGCGGCCTGCATTATCTCGCGAATGCCGCGACCGAAGCCTACGAAGGTTCGCGTGAAAAGGTACGCGGCTTTCTGAATGCGAAGTCTGCGTCCGAGATCATTTTCACGAAGAACGCGACCGAAGCGATCAATCTTGTCGCTGCGTCGTTTGGGTTAGCCGAGATCGGCGAGGGCGACGAAATCGTGCTCTCGATCATGGAGCACCACTCCAACATTGTGCCGTGGCATTATCATCGCGAGCGCAAGGGTGCGGTGATTAAATGGGCACCGGTCGATGAAGACGGCAACTTCTTGCTTGGCGAGTTCGAAAAACTACTTTCGAGGCGCACCAAGATCATCGCGATCACGCAGATGTCGAATGCGCTCGGTACCATTGTGCCGGTTAAAGAGGTTGTGAAGCTCGCGCACGCGCGCGGCATTCCTGTTCTCGTCGACGGCAGCCAGGGCGCAGTGCATCTTTCGCCCGACGTACAGGATTTTGACGCTGATTTTTATGTCTTCACTGGCCACAAGCTCTATGGTCCGTCCGGCATCGGCGTGCTCTACGCGAAGCGTGAATGGTTAGATCGCCTGCCACCGTTTCTCGGTGGCGGCGAGATGATCCGCGAAGTTTCGGAAGACACGGTCACGTACGGCGAGCCGCCGCATAAATTCGAAGCCGGCACACCTGCTATCGTGCCCGCGGCGGGGCTTGGTGCCGCAATCGACTACGTGCAGGCGCTGGGCCATGCAAATATCGCGGCCCACGAAAAGATGCTGCTGGATTACGCGACCGAGAAACTCTCGCGCATCAACAGCCTGAAGTTTTATGGCCGCGCGAAAGAGAAGGGCGCGATCCTTTCATTCACAATGGAAAAGGCCCATCCGCATGACGTCGCGACCGTGATCGACCGGCAGGGGGTCGCGGTCCGCGCCGGCACGCATTGCGCGCTGCCGCTCTTGAAACGCTACGGCTGCACCGCTACCTGCCGCGCGTCGTTTGCGCTCTACAACACGAAGGAAGAGGTCGATGCCCTGGCTGAAGCGCTTCTAAAAGCGCAGGATATGTTCGCTTGAAACAGCGGTTCGCATAACCGCCGCCTTTTGATGTAGAATGAAGACATGAGCGAAGAGACAAAACCACAGGCGACCCCGAACGCCCCCACGATCCAGTCGGCGATTCCGCCGGAGGAACTGGCGCGGCTGACCGACGACATCGTGGCCTCGCTGAAATCGGTCTATGACCCAGAAATCCCAGTCGATATTTACGAGCTTGGCCTGATCTACAAGGTCGATATCGCCGACGACCGCGCGGTCGCGGTCGATATGACCCTGACCTCGCCGAATTGCCCTGCGGCGGTGGAACTGCCCGGCATGGTCGAAAACGCCGTGTCCTCGGTGCAGGGCGTGGGGCCGGTAAAAGTGAAGGTCGTGTTCGACCCGCCCTGGGACCAGAGCCGTATGTCCGAGGATGCCAGGGTTGCGCTGAACCTGTGGTGACCCCACTTAATCCTTCGGTAGAATAGGCCCTCTAGAGTCGATCTCATGAACGCACCCCGCCCGAGACCCGCCGTGATGACCGTGACCGACGCCGCAGCAGTGCGCGTCCGCGAGCTTATTGCGCGTGCGGAAAAGCCGGTCGCAGGCGTGCGCGTTGGCGTGAAGAACGGCGGCTGCGCCGGTATGTCCTACACCATGGATCTGGCCGAAACCGTCGAGCGCGGCGACGAGGTCGTCGATGTGAACGGCCTCAAGGTGCTGATCGATCCGAAGGCGGTGCTGTTCCTGCTCGGCACTACCATGGATTTCACGGTCGACAAGATGTCCGCGAAATTCGTGTTCAAGAATCCGAACGAGACTTCGGCCTGCGGCTGTGGCGAGTCGGTGACGATCGTGCCCGCGAAAGCGGAACACGCGCCCCACTAAGTGTGGCAGCCGCGAGATGGCATTCGACGATCCTGAATCCATCCGCGAACTTTTCTCAATCTACGGCCCTGTCAGTGTCCGCCGTATGTTCGGCGGTCACGGCGTTTTTGCGGACGGCATGATGTTCGCGCTGGAGTCGGACGGCGAACTTTATCTGAAGGCCGACGATCTCACGATCCCGAAGTTGGCTGCCGAAAACTCGGAGCCGTTCGTTTACAAGGCGAAGGGCCGTGAGATCGCGCTTTCTTACTGGAAGCTGCCGGAGCGGCTTTATGACGAGCCGGATGATTTCGCGAGCTTCGCGCGGGAGGCGTTCGGTGCCGCGCAGCGGGCGGCTAAGCCGAAAAGCGGCGCGCGAAAAATGAAAAAGGCTCGGAAACCGGAGCCTAAAACCAGCAAATCGAAAAAACCGAAGCGCCGTTAGGCGACCCGCGCTTCGCTTTTCTCGAGCGCGGTTTCGGCGATCACGCAGTTGCGGCCTGCGGACTTGGCGGCATAAAGGCAGCTATCGGCGCGTTCGATGAGAGAGGCGACATCGTCGCCGGGCCGCCACATGGCGACGCCAAGCGAGATGGTAACGCGCCCTAACGTTTCGCCGGTCGAGCGGCGCATCAATTCCTTGCTCTGCACCGCGCGGCGGATGTGATCCGCGACCGTCACGGCCTGCGGGAGCGCGGTGTTCGGCAGCAAAACCGCGAATTCCTCGCCGCCGTAGCGCGCGGCGATGTCCTGACCCTTCACGTTGTGCTTCATCGAGACCGCCACGAGCCGCAGCACCTGGTCGCCGGTGAGGTGGCCGTAGGTGTCGTTGAATTTCTTGAAATTGTCGATGTCGGTCAGAATGACGGTGAGCGGCTCGTGCGACGCCTCCGCCTGCTTCACCAGCCGTTCGATCGAGCCGTCGAAGAACTTGCGGTTCGCGAGCGTAGTGAGGGGGTCTGTCAGCGACTCGGTGCGCACGACCTCAAGGTTTTCCTGCAACTCGCGGATTTCCTGACGCGAATCTTTCAGGCGCTGCTGCATCACATGGTTCTTGGTTTCGACTTCGCGCGTGGCGCTGACCAGCGATTCCACGATCATGCGGATCTGCTCGCGGTCGTTGTCGCTCTCCATGTCTTCGCTCGCGCCGGCAAGCGATTTTGAATAGTTGTCGGCGGTGCCGATCGAAACGTCGATCATTGCCATGACCTGCTCGATCTCGCCCGCGATCTGCGTGCCGACCTTGTCGATGCGCTCGCCGATGTGCGCCGCGGACAAATAGCGAAGATAGATTTCTTCGATTTGCGGAACGGTGACGGTGCCGTTGACGCTGAGCAGCGAATTAATCGCCTGGTTCAGTGCGGGATTAATCCCGGCGGCGTAGCTGTACCAGACCTCGAAATTGTGCGGGTTCGCCGGATGGCGAAGCGCCTTGATCCGCTCAAGCGCGGCTTCGGCGAGACCGATCGTGCGTTCGAAGTCACCGTCTGTCGTCGCCATGAACGCCAATCGCAACCCGAAGCAGGGCAGCGCACCTTATTGATCACGAAAAGCGCGATCTTCTAAGGGCTTACTCTAGTTTCGGATCGTGAACGGAGGGTAAATTTGCGAGTTAGTCGCAAATAGTTTGGGTATCAACTTACCGGTTCGCGAGGCTTCAAATTCACTGGCCGATGCAGGAAAGCGGGGAGTTGCGAGGCATCGCTCGAGACACCGCTTTGCGGCCGCGGCGCGGTTTTTTGCTCCGCATTCCGCACTGGCGGCACATTTTCGGTCCGCTCGGGGGCAGAAGCACTCGTTTCCGTCCGTTCTGGAGCCGAAGCGCGGTTTCCCGGCTTGCGGCCTTTGCCGCCACGGCGTCCGCGCCGTTTGCCGTCGCGCGGCTCACGAGCCCCGGTTACTTCGGTGTTACTAGACGGAAGTTCTACGGAGGATTGTTCGGCTCCGAGCCATTCGATGCTCTGGCCGATCAGCTTTTCGATCGCGTCGATCGATTTCTTGTCCATCGGCGCTACGAGCGTGAAGGCTTCGCCGGTGCGTCCGGCGCGGCCGGTACGGCCGATGCGGTGGACGTAGTCTTCCGCGTGGTAGGGCGCGTCGAAATTGAAGACGTGGCTCACTTCCGGAATATCGAGACCGCGGGCCGCGACATCGCTTGCAACCAGGAACGTGGTCTCGCCTTTGCGGAAGGCTTCCAGCGCTGCCGTGCGCGCGTGCTGATCCATATCGCCGTGAAGGGCTGCGGCATTGAAGCCGTGCTTCACCAGTGACTTGTGCAGGAGCGCTACATCGCGCTTGCGATTGCAGAAAATAATGGCGTTCCGGATCGCACCGGCGTCGGTGAGCAATTTCCGCAAGACTTCGCGCTTTTCGAAATCTTTCGAACTGGTGGCGACCAGCTTCTGGACGATGTTGTTGACGGTGCTTGCCGGCCTCGAGACTTCGATCTGAACCGGGTTCGAGAGGAAGGTTTCGGTCAGCCGCTGGATTTCCGGCGGCATGGTCGCGGAGAAGAACAGCGTCTGCCGCGTAAAAGGAACGAGTTTGCAGATGCGCTCGATGTCCGGGATGAAGCCCATGTCGAGCATACGGTCGGCTTCGTCGATGACGAGCAGTTCGACACCGGTGAGGAGCAGGCGGCCGCGCTCATGATGGTCGAGCAGGCGGCCTGGCGTCGCGATCAGCACGTCCACGCCCCGCATCAGTTTGTTGTCCTGGTCGTCGAAGGAGACGCCGCCGATTAGAAGCGCGATCGAGAGCTTGTGGTTCTTGCCGTATTTGATGAAGCTTTCTTCGACCTGGGCCGCGAGTTCGCGGGTCGGCTCCAGGATCAGCGTGCGCGGCATACGCGCACGCGCGCGGCCTTGCTCGAGCATCGTAATCATCGGGAGCGTGAAGGCGGCGGTCTTGCCGGTGCCGGTCTGTGCGATGCCGAGAACGTCGCGGCGATTGAGAACGTGGGGAATGGCTTGCGCCTGAATGGGCGTCGGGGTCGTATACCCGGAGGCCTCAACGGCTGAGAGCACTTTCTGGCTCAAGCCGAGTTCGGAAAAGTTCATGTAGTTCTTAGGTTCCATCTCGCCCGGTGGGCTGCTTCCTCATCGGTTCAGGCCGTATGCCTGGTAACGTCGGGTGAGGAGCGCCAGATCGAGGGCGTTGCGGGGCGATTCCAAAAATCTGCCCTTCGATGCGTTGCAACATAGGAAGAAATCGCGGGAAGTCAATGAAAATCGCTGCTAAACGGCTATGCGGCGCAATCAGGGTGAAGACGGGGTGAGTATGGAAGCGGCTGTTCCGGTGGTCATGGTGCCGGGTCTGAACTGCTCGGCACGGGTATATGCGCCGCAGGTGCCGGCCCTTTGGCCGTTCGGTCCGGTGCAGATTGCCGATCACCGGCGCGGGAACTCCATGACGGCGATCGCAAAGTCGATCCTGGAGCACGCGCCGCCGCGTTTTGCGCTCATCGGCTTCTCCATGGGCGGCTACATATCCCTCGAAATTCTGCGGCAGGCGAAGGAGCGGGTGCTGAAGTTGGCGCTCGTCGACACCGCCGCCGCTGCCGACCGTCCGGAGCAGACCGAAAAGCGGCTTAAGAACATTGCGATGACACGCGAAGGAAAAGCCGCAGAGCGCGAAGAAGCGCTGTGGCCGCTACTGGTCCATGAATCGCGCCTGAAGGACGAAGCGGTTCGCAGCGTCGTGAAGGAAATGAACCAGGAGACCGGCGCCGAGGTTTATATCAATCAGCAGACTGCGATCATGAACCGCGCGGATTCAAGGCCGCTCTTAAAAGACCTCAAGATGGAGACGCTGATCGTGGTCGGCGACTCGGATCAGCTGACACCGCCCGCGGCGGCAAAGGAAATGCACGAACTGGTCGCGGGTTCGCGCCTCGATGTCATTCCTAATTGCGGGCATATGTCTACGCTGGAGCGTCCAGACCGCGTGACGAAACTCTTGGTGGAGTGGCTTGCGGAATGAGCAGGGGTGAAAACGACATTGCGGGCTCGTGCTCGTGACGCTGCTCTTGGCGTTCGCGCTCGATTACTTTTATCCGCAGGGACACATGGCGCGGACGGCTTCAGGTTTACGCTATCTGGCATCCGGAATGGCGTTGTTGTGTGGTGTAGTTTTGTTAGGTGCTGCCGCCAATGAAATGCGAAAGGCAGAGACGAACATTCCGACCTGGGAGCCGACGCTGGCACTCGCGACCGGCGGCGCTTACGCGCGCTCGCGAAATCCGATTTATCTCGCGTTCATCGTTTTGCTGATCGGGATCGCGCTCTTGTTCAATTCGGACTGGCTGCTGGTTTTGCTCGTTCCGTTCGTGCTGGTCATCCACTACGGCGTGATCCGGCGCGAGGAGGTGTATCTGCTCGCGCGCTTCGGTGCGCCTTATGCGGACTACATGAAGCGGGTGCCGCGCTATATCTGGGGCATTTAACCGGTCAGTCTATCGGAAGACCGACGTAGTTTTCCGCGAGCGCCTTCGCCGCCGCTTCCGACGAGGTCACGTAATCGAGTTCTGCGAGCTGCCGCTTGCGGTCGAACGCGCTGTCCTTCGGATTCAAATGCAGCATCGTGGTCATGAAATACGAGAAGCGCTGCGCCTTCCAGATGCGCGAGAGGCACTTCTTCGAATAGCCTTCGATCAGCGCCGTATTGTTCGACTTGTAAAAGGCTTCCAGTGCGCGCGAAAGAAACAGCACGTCGGCGGTGGCGAGGTTCATGCCCTTGGCGCCGGTCGGCGGCACGATGTGCGCGGCGTCACCTGCTAGAAACAAACGCTTATACTGCATCGGTTCGGTGACGAAGCTGCGCATTGCGGTGACGCCTTTTTCGATAATGCGTCCGGTTTTCAGACGCGTCTCGCCTTCAGGGCCAAGGCGGCGCTTCAACTCCGCCCAGATTTCCTCGTCGGGCCATTTCTTCGCATCTTCGTCCGGATCGCACTGGAGATAGGCGCGCGTAATCATTGGCGCGCGCATCGCATAGAGCGAGAAGCCACGGTCGTGGTTGTTGTAGATCAACTCGTGGTTGACGGGCGGGGACTCCGCGAGAATGCCGAGCCAGCCGAACGGATAAACGCGCTCGAATTCGGTGAGCACGCCCGTGGGTACGCTCGGGCGGCAGATGCCGTGGAATCCGTCGCACCCGGCGATGAAATCGCAAGTAATTTCATGCGACTCGCCGTTCTTTTTGAATCGGATTGTCGGCTTGTCGCTCTCCAGATCGTGGACAGATGTATCGGAAACCTCGAATTCGATTCTCCCGCCTTGGCTTAGGCGTGCTTGAATCAAGTCTTTAACGACTTCATGTTGTCCGTAAACGGTGATCGTCTTGTTCACCAAGGACTTGAAATCAATCCGGCGACCGACTCCATTGACTCGGATTTCGATGCCTTCGTGAACGAGGCCCTGCTTGCGCATACGCGCGCCGACGCCGAGTTCGTCGAGCAGGTCCGTCGCCCAGTGTTCCAGCACGCCGGCGCGAATGCGCGCCTCGACATAAGCGCGCGAGCGGTTCTCGATGATGATGTTGTCGATGCCGAGACGGTGCAGCAACAGCGACAGCGTCAGGCCGGCCGGGCCGGCGCCGATAATTCCGACTTGGGTACGCATGGTTCCCCCGAACGTTCTTCTTTTGGGGAGAACCTAGCGTAATTCGCTTGCGCCGGGTGGGATCAGCCTGGGTAACGGCTGATCCTTTTCCGGAGCGATTAGGCGCCGCGGCGGCTTTCCGCAGCGTGGTTGCCTGCCAGCTCGCCGTTCGGGCTCGCCTGATTGACGGCCTCGGGAAGGTATTTGCTCAGCTTGTCGAGCACTTCATCGACCGGAATTCCCATTTGCTTCGCTATCTGGCGAAGCTGTTCGTTGCCGAGCGCATCCTTGAGCTGGTTCTCGTTGACCGGGGCGTTCTGGCCATTGCCGAGCCAGCTATCGACCTGCTTCTGCAAGCCGCCTTCCTGAAGCTGCTTGAGCAAACCGCCGATCGAGCCGAGGTCGGTGTTCTTCAGAATCTGGCCGAAGATGTCCGGCAGTTGCGACTGCTGTTGCTGCGATACGTTGCCGTTGAGAACGTTCTTTAAAACCTCGCCGAGAATGCCGCCGAAAATACTATTCATGAGAAAGCCCTCCATCGCCGTAAGACTATGCACACAGCACAGCGTCATGGCACTGTCCACACGGGACGTGACAGGCAATGTGGTCGCGGATTGTGGCCGCTCTGCGAAGGGAAGTACGAAATGAAGTGGAAGGTCGGCGCGGTCACGGTCACGAAGATCGTCGAGATCGAAGGGGCGGGCGGCACCAAGTTCATCCTGCCGCAGGCAGCACCAGACGTTGTTCGCGAGATGGATTGGCTCATTCCGCGTTACGCAACGCCGGAAGGCAAGCTCAAGATGAGCATTCACGCTTACGTGGTCGAAGCGGGGAAGCGGCGGATTGTGGTCGACACCGGTCTCGGCAACGATAAACAGGGCAGGCGCGTTGCCATCTGGAATAATCTGAACACGCCGTTCTTATTCAAGATGACGGAAGCGGGCTTCGCCCCGGAGACCATCGACACCGTGATCTGCACGCATCTCCATGTCGATCACGTCGGCTGGAATACGAAGCTGGTAGCCGGCAAATGGGTGCCGGCCTTCCCGAACGCGAAATATCTCTTCGGCAAGACCGAGTACGATTTCTGGAATGCATCCGGAGACAACACGGAGCCGCGGGCGGTATTTGATGACTCCGTAAAGCCGGTCGTCGATGCCGGGCAGGCGAGGCTGATCGAAAGCGCCCATCAAGTCTGCGACGAGGTCAGCACCTTTCCGACGCCCGGCCATAGCCCCGGCCACATCAGTATTCTGATCCGCTCGCAGGGCGAGGAAGCGATGCTCCTCGGCGATGTCGCCCATCACCCCTGCCAGTTCGAACATCTTGACTGGGTGTCGTCCTACGATGGCGACGACCCGGAAGCGTCGACGAAAATGCGAGACGAGTTACTTGGTAAACTCGCGGGCACCAAGACGCGCGTCTTCGGCGGGCACTTCGATCCGGGTTACGTGGTGCGGCAGGGCAAGGCCTTCCGGCTTTTGGAAACGCTGGCAAAATAATTGTTCCCGTCTGTCTTGCCAGCTTCACGAACCGCACGTATATGCCCGCCATCGAATTTCGGCCGAACGACGTGGTCCTGGCGGTTAACCGCCTTATGCTTCTAACTTCACCAAAATCGATGCCACCGGACGTGCGTCACCCGACGCAGGTTCAACTTCGACTCTATCTTTGATCGGAAAAACTACGATGAGCACTGGAACCGTGAAGTGGTTCAATACCCAAAAAGGCTTTGGTTTCATTCAGCCGGATGACGGCGGCAAGGATGTGTTCGTTCACATCTCGGCCGTGCAGCGTTCGGGTCTCCAGACCCTGAATGAAGGCCAGAAGATCTCGTTCGAGGTCGTTCAGGACAAGCGCAGCGGCAAGGCCGCCGCCGAGAACCTGCAGGCGTAAGCCACTTCGCGATGCTGCTCTCGTTGGCGGCATCTGAAAGCAAGAAAGCCCGCTCGAAAGAGCGGGCTTTTTTCTTTTGTCGGCGGCAGTCATCGCCCGCTTGCGGGTTATGACCACTAAAAAGTCAGCGGTGGCCGTTTTTCTTTTTCGCGGCCTGTTTTCGCGCGGCCTTCCTGCGCGCTTCCGCCCGCTCGCGCTTGCGGCGGTTTAAGCAGGTGTTGCACTTGCAGCCGACCGGCTTGATGAAGCTGTCGAAATAATCCTGTCCGTAGCTGACGAGGATTTCCTCGCCCGGCTTGATGTTCCAGCGCGAGCGATAATAGATTTTCATGGCGTATTGGTACGCCTCGACATTCGGCCGGCAGGAGTGATTGACGTAGCGCGCGATATTCGAGCGCGGCGAGCCGTCGATCGACCATTTGTCGTTCAGTTCGAACACATAGCGGTTGTCGGTGTTGTCCTCGATCCATTCCGCGCGTTTGTTGCCGATCTTGCGCCCCGTGTATTCGACGACGCGCGAGCCCTTCTTGATGGGTTCTGTGGCGAAGAGGCCGAGGCCGGTGCGGGACTTGCCGATACGGTATGGATGCTTGGAACTGAGCTTTGGCATTGCCGTTCTACTAAGTCCGCTTCGCAGAAATTGCCAGCGCCAACCCGGTGGCGGGGTGCCGCTATCCAGAACTTTTCGTGCCCGGCGCGGGCATAAAATCAATGCTAGGGTTGGCTTGAAACATGAGGTCCGGATGACGTTGCTTCGTATTGCCGCCTTGCTGATCTTGCTTACCGCTTCGGCGCAAGCGCAGGAGGAGAAGAAGACCGCGATCGACGTGGTGCAGGCGGAACTCAGTATCTGCGTGGTCTATTATACCTTCGTGCGCGGCTGCGCGATCGAGCAGGCGCAGGTGAATGTTGCGTCGGTCGCGACCGCGAATGCCGATAAGCTGCGCAAATACGCTTTTCAGGCGGGCCAGACCATCCGGATGGATAACGACGCCATGATCGCCCGCCAGAAGGTGGCGGTCGAACAGCAGCAGAAGCTCCTGGAAGGCGACTGCAAGAATATCGTGAAGCTCGAAGAGGCCTATGGCCCGCGCTGCAAGACGCTATCCGACGATCCGCAGGCGATACTGGATCAGTATTTGAAGCGCTAAATATCCAGCGCTTCAGCGAACTTCGCGTTCTCGGAAATGAAGTTGAAGCGCTCTTCGGGCTTGTTGCCCATCAGCCGCTGGATCGTCTTCTTGGTCGCGGCCCGCTTTGCTTCCGCAATGGTCACGCGCAATAGCGAGCGCGATGCCGGGTGCATCGAGTCCTTCAACTGCGCCGGCATCATCTCACCGAGGCCTTTGAAGCGGCCGACCTCGATGTTCTTTTTCCCCTTGAACACGGTCTGCATCAGCAGGTCTTTGTGCTTGTCGTCGCGTGCGTACACGGTCTGCCCGCCATAGGTGAGGCGATAGAGCGGGGGCACCGCGAGAAAGAGGTGCTTGTTCTCGATCAGCTTCGGCATCTCTTGATAGAAGAAGGTGATGAGGAGCGAAGCGATATGCGCGCCGTCCACGTCGGCGTCGCACATGATGATCACGCGATCATAACGTAGCGCGCTGTCAACATAGTGCGCACCGGAGCCACAGCCGAGCGCCTGCATCAAATCCGCAAGCTGCTGGTTGGCAGCGAGCTTGCCGCGCCCCGCGCTGACCACGTTCAAAATCTTACCGCGCAGCGGCAGCACCGCCTGCGTGCGTCTATCGCGCGCCTGTTTCGCGGAGCCGCCTGCGCTGTCGCCCTCGACGATGAAGATTTCGGAATCTTTCGCGGATGCGTTCGAGCAGTCGGCGAGCTTGCCGGGGAGGCGGAGTTTGCGCACCGCGGACTTGCGCGAGATTTCTTTCTCGGTGCGGCGTCGTGCGCGTTCTTCCGCACGCTCGACGGCCCATTCGAGTAGCTTGTTTGCTTCCAGCGTGTTGCCCGCAAGGAAGTTGTCGAAGGCATCGCGGAGCGTGTTTTCCACGAGCTTCGCCGCTTCCGGGTTTGCGAGGCGGTCTTTGGTCTGGCCCTGAAATTCCGGATCGCGGATGAACACGGAGACGATCGCGGTTGCGCCATCCATCACGTCGTCGGCGGTGATCGCCGCCGCGCGCTTGTTGCCGGTACGGTCGGCGTAATCTTTCATGCTTTTCAGAAGCGCGGTGCGCAGGCCCGCTTCATGAGTGCCGCCGTCCGGTGTCGGGATCGTATTGCAGTAGGAATTGACGAAGCCGTCTTCGTCCGCGATCCACGCGACCGCCCATTCCACCGCGCCGTGGCCGGACTTCTTCTCGCTCTTGCCGCCGAAGATGTCCTTGTGAACGCGCGTGCGCTTCTCGATGTTGTTCGCGAGATAGTCGCGCAGGCCGTTTTCGAAGTGGAACGACTCTTTCTCCGGGACCTCGGTACCTTTGACCAGCGACTTGTCGCACGACCAGCGGATTTCTACGCCGCCGAAGAGATAAGCCTTCGCCTTGGTCATGCGGAACACGCGGTCGGGCTCGAACTTCGCGTCGTCGCCGAAGATGATCGGGTCCGGCGTGAAGCGGATCGAAGTGCCGCGCTTCTTCACGCCCTTCTGCACCGCTTTCAGCGGGCCTTGCGGCGTGCCGCGCTTATAGGTCTGGCGATAGAGCACGCCGCCGAGCGCAACTTCGGCTTCAAGAGTCTCCGAGAGCGCATTCGTCACCGAGACACCGACGCCATGCAGGCCGCCGGAAGTCTCATAGGACTCGCCGGAGAATTTGCCGCCTGCGTGCAGCGTCGTAAGAATGACCTCCAGCGCGGACTTGTTCTTGAACTTCGGATGCATACCGACCGGAATGCCGCGGCCGTTGTCGGTGACGCGGATGAAGCCGTCGTCGGTCATCTGCACGTCGATGAAGGTCGCGTGTCCCGCGACCGCTTCGTCCATCGCGTTGTCGATCACTTCCGCGAAAATGTGGTGCAGCGCCTTGGCGTCGGTGCCGCCGATATACATACCGGGACGGCGGCGGACGGGCTCCAGCCCTTCCAGTACCTCGATCGAGTGTGCGTCATAGCTTTTGCCGCCGCCGCGCGCGGCTTCGCGGCCCGCCTTGCCGCGGCCGCCATTCTTGGCGCCGCCGAACAGGTCGGCTTCCTCGCGCGCTTTGCCGCGTGAAGCAGGTTTCGCTTTCGCTTTCTTGGCCTTGGCCATGCGTTGGTCCGTCTCGCGAATCGGTTTGGATCAATATGCCACGGCGGATTCCGCCATGTCGTCAGGGGGAGGGTTACTCAACGCCCCGGATATTGGTGAAATAGTGGTCGATCTCGAAAGTGCCGAGGAAACGGTAGTTGAAGCGCTGGAACAGCGCCTTCAGTTCCTCGATCCGGTCGGAATATAGCTCGACCTGAAGGTAGCAGAGGTTGTCGCGCAGCGTCCGCTCCATGCCGGCGAGTGCGTGGAACTCGTAGCCCTCGATGTCCATCTTGACGAGGATGTGCTTGCCCTTGATCTGGTATTCGTCGTCGAACTTCACCTGCTTTACGCGATGCGTAATGGTGCCCGCGGGCATATCCGGCTGGGTGATGTAGGACTCGCCGCGGTTGTGTTCGCTGGACTCGGTGAGCGTGACTTCGTCGGCCTTGTCGCCAAGCGCCATCTGCAGCGCCCAGACTTCTTCCTGAAGATTGTTCGCTTCTAAGTTTGCTTTCAGGCGCGCGTAGTTGCCGGGATCGGGCTCGAACGCGATCACTTCTTTTGCGAGATCGTTCGCGGCAACCACCACACTGTAGAAGCCGGCGTTCGCGCCGATGTCGAGAAAGACATCGAACGGCACTTTCGCGGCAAGCTCCGCGAAGCGGTTGATCTGCATCGGCTCCCATGAGCCGTCGAGCGCGAGGTGATAGTCGATCAGGTCCTTGTGCCCGACCACGAAGTTCAGGCCCTGCGCCTTGACCGTGAACCGCTCGCGGCCGAGCGCGCGCATCAGGCGATAGCGCGCGCGGCGAAACAGGCGCTCGAAAGCGCCCGCCGGTTTGATGAGCGGAGTATTCAGAGGGCTACGCGCGGCTTCCGGAGAAGGGGAAGGCGCCGAAGGTTCCGGTGTCGGCATCGCCACTGATTTTATCGCCATCGACGGTGCCGGTGAAGGTCAAGGTCATCGGCATCGGGTTGGTAATGTCGACTTTCCACGAGACTTTGTTGCCGTCGATCGTCGGGTCCTGCAGCGGGCCGGACTGGCCATCGGCGGACTGGGTGCCGGACAAGGTCGAGCCGTCGGTCTTGAACTCGATTTCGGCCTGGCGGGTGCCCATCGGCGTGTCGATTGCGATATTCCACTTTCCGTCTACGGCCATGGGAAGAGTTTCCTTGGTTTGGGGAGTATGTCTTTGTTGCGCTAAGACTAGCCCGGCAAGCGCCCCCGATCAACGAAACCGCGATGACAAAACAGAAATCCAGCACGCCGCGACGTCCGCGTCCCGCCGATAATGCCTTCAAGGGCGAGAATATCCGCGGCGGCGTGAACGAGCCGACCTATGGCGGCGCGCTTTCCTTCATGCGGCGGCTTTATGCGAAGGATGCTACGGGTGCCGATCTCGCGATCTGGGGCGTGCCGTTCGATGCCGCGACCTCGAACCGGCCCGGTGCGCGTTTCGGACCGCGCGCGATCCGCGCCGCTTCCGCGATCCTCGAAGGCGATCCGCAATATCCGTTCGGCTTCGATCCGTTTGCGAAACTGACTGCGGTCGATGTCGGCGACTGTTCGCTTGACTACGGCAATCACGACGACGTGCCGCGCGAGATCGAGAAACAAGCGAAAGAGATTTTAGCGACGGGTGCAACACTGTTGACGCTCGGCGGCGATCACTTCGTGACCTATCCGCTCCTGAAGGTGCACGCGGCGAAGTATGGGCCGCTCGCGCTGGTGCAGTTCGATGCACATCAGGATACCTGGCACCCGGAAGCAGGTCGCATCGATCACGGCTCGTTCGTGGCACGTGCCGCGATCGAAGGCCTGATCGATGTGAAGCATTCGATCCAGATCGGCATTCGCACGGTTGCTCCGGCGACCCACGGCATCGAAATCATCGGCGGCAATCAGTTAGAGACGCTCGGCGTCGCCGGTGTCGTGAAGAAGGTGCTGAAGCGGGTCGGGAAGAAGAAGGCCTATCTCACCTTCGACATCGACGCGCTCGATCCGGCGTTCGCGCCCGGTACCGGCACGCCGGTCTCCGGCGGGCTGACCTCCCGCGAGGCGCTGATGATCCTGCGCGCGTTGGGCGGCATCCATTTCGTCGGTTTCGATGTGATGGAAGTGTCGCCGCCCTATGACCGATCCGAGATCACGGCGATTGCCGCGGCACACGTTGCGATGCATTTCGTTAGCCTTATCGCAGCACGCCGGGGAAGCAAATAAGGGGGCGGGCGGTTTTTTCCGCTCGCCTATGAAGCAAGCCGCTTTATTCATCGGACCAATTCGGGTAAGCGTCACGCCTCTTCGAGGAGCAAGTCATGAGCGCCACCAAAACGCGGATCGCGATTCTGGGCGCGTCGGGTTACACCGGCGCCGAACTGGTGCGCCTGCTGCTCCGCCATCCGAACGCGGAAATCGTGGCACTGACCGCCGACCGCAAGGCCGGCAAGACCATGGCGAGCGTCTATCCGCAATTCTTCGGCATCGATTTGCCGAAATTGATTACCATCGAAGAACTTGATGCGAGCACCATCGATCTCGTGTTCTGCGCGCTGCCGCACGGTACGACGCAGAAGGTGATCAAGGACCTGTTCGAGAAAGCGCCGAAGCTGAAAGTCGTCGATCTTTCGGCCGACTTCCGCATCCGCGATCCGCTTGCTTACGAAAAGTGGTACGGCCACGCGCATCAGGCGGTCGAGCTTCAGAAGGAAGCGGTCTATGGCCTCGTCGAACTTTATCGCGACGAGATCAAGAACGCACGGCTGGTCGCTAACCCCGGCTGCTACACCTCAACGTCGATCCTCGCGCTGGTGCCGCTGATCGAAGCGGGCGCGATCGAAACAGATTCGATCGTGATCGACTCCAAATCCGGTATGACCGGCGCGGGCCGTGCGGCGAAAGAGGAAATGATTTTTTCGGAAGTCTCCGAAGGTATGCACGCTTATGGCGTCGGCGGGCATAGACACATGGCCGAACTCGATCAGGAATTTTCCGATGCCGCGAGCAGGCCGGTGGCACCGAGCTTCACCGCGCATCTGATCCCGATGAACCGCGGCATCTACGCCACGCATTACGTGAAGATGTCAGGCTCGACTACGCCTGAGCAGCTTCACAGAATTCTCGCGGATTTCTATTCCGGCCAGCCGTTCGTGCGTGTGCTCGATTTCGGTATGGTCCCGCAGTCGCGCCATGTGCGCGGCTCGAACATGACGCAGATCGGCGTTGTCGCCGACCGCGGCACGGGCAAGGCAATTGTGATTTCGACGCTCGACAATCTCGTCAAAGGCGCTTCGGGTCAGGCCGTGCAGAACATGAATGTGATGCTGAGCCTGCCAGAGACGACCGGCCTCGATCAGATCGCGCTCTTTCCGTAATTAGCGAGTCCGGCGGTAAACGCCTTCGTTGCCGCGCGGATCGGTCGTGCGCTCGTTGGTGCGCGGCGCGGTTTCGCGCGGCCCGGCGTCACGTTCGCCGGTCCGGTCATCCGAGCGCGGCTGCTGCTTCTGCTGCGGGGGATTATCGCCGAGCGCGGTGAGGCGTTCCTGCGAGCGGTCGCGCGCCCATTTGTCGAGCGCGCGGTCGCCTCTGGTTGCGATGGCCTTGCGGTACTCCGCACGCGCCGCGGTTACGTTGCCCTGCCGCTCATAGGTCAGGCCGCGATTATAGATCGCGCCGGTAAATGCGGTATCGATCTTGAGTGCTTCTTCGAAATCCGCGTGCGCGCGGTCGTAGTTGCTCTTCTGAAGCCAAGCATCGCCGCGAAAGTTGAAAGAGTAGGCATTCTTCGGATTGATCAGGAGCGCGTCGGAGAAGTCGATGATCGACTTGTCGAACTCCTTGTTGCGCAGGTAGCCGAGACCGCGGTTCGAAAGTGCGATCGAGCGATCTTCGTTATTGATGCCGCCTTTTTCGAGCGCGGCGGAGCAAACGCGGATGATCGCGAGATCGTCATCCTTGAGCGTCGCCTGATAGCAATCCTCGACCGTCTGCGCGTGGACTTGCGGCGAAGCGGCGAGGGCGGCGAGCAGTAGCGCGGCAAGCACGGAACGGCGCATGACGAATTCCTGACACTTCTAGAGTCCGGCAATCCTAGGATGCCTGCCGCCGCTTGAGAAGCACCGCGCGATCAATCGCCTGTGAGGGCTTTTTTATCGCGTCTAGCGGTTGAGCCAGGCGAGAATAATGCGGCTCACCGCGTCGGCGGCGTCCTGCTGCACGAAATGCCCGGCGCCGGGGATGGTAGCTAACGTGAAATCCTTCTCGACGAAGTCCCAGACCCCGTTCAGCCCTTCGGACAAGAGCGCCTTGTCTTCCATACCGTGAATGAGAAGCGTCGGCGCCTTCACCTTCGGCGGCGGTGCGGTGGGCGTAAGATAAGGCGGAACCGGGTAGTTCGCCTGATAATAATGTAGCATCGCCTGCGCATCCGAGCGCTCCATCGCGGCGCGGTGGAATTTCTTCGCCTCCGTGTCCGTCACCCAGGCGCCGAGGCGCTCAAGCGAAATCTTCTTGTAAAAATCTGGGTCCTGAAAATTGCGTGCGTATTGCGAGTTTTTCTGCTGCTCCGGATTTTCCGCGAGTTGCTTCGCCAGCGTCCACGGGTGCGGCATATTCAAAACGACCAGCCGCTCGGTGATGTCGGGACGGCGCATCGCGACATTCCATGCGGTGGCACCACCCCAGTCGTGGCCGATGATGGTCGCTTTCGCGGCACCCTCGCTGCTGACGACCGCCGCGCAATCGGTAACGAGCTTGCGCATCGCATAATTCTCGACGCCTTTCGGCTTGTCAGAGAGGTTATAGCCGCGCATCGAAAGCGCGCAGACGCGAAACTGTTTCGAGAGCGCGTTGATCTGGTGGCGCCATGTCAGCCAGTAATCCGGGAAGCCGTGCATCATCACGACCAGCGGGCCTTTTCCGAGAGCGGCGTAATGAATCTTTACGCCATCGTTGTCGGCATATTTGTGCTCGACACGGTCGCCGAGCGAAAGCAGCGGGTCCGGGCTGATCGCGCCGCTTCCCGAAATCAGATCCATCAGGGGATCGTTCATTGCAGCACGGCCATGCCGAGCGATTCCGCGATCAGCGCCGGTCGCTCTTGGCCTTCGATCTCGACCGTCACGTCGTACTTGAAGAGAAGCTCTTTCGGCGAACGTTGCGTGACATCGGCGAGCTTGAAGGTGCCACGTACGCGCGAACCAGCGCGTACCGGGTTTAGGAAACGCACTTTGTCGAGGCCGTAGTTGATGCCCATGGCGCGGTTCGCCATCGCGGGCAGTGCCTCGTAGCCCATGCCCGCGAGCAACGATAGCGAGAGATAGCCGTGCGCGATCGTGCCGCCGAACGGCGTCTCTTTCTTCGCGCGCTCGGGATCGACGTGAATCCATTGGTGATCGTTGGTCACTTCGGCGAAGCCGTCGATCATCTTCTGGTCGACCGTGATCCAGCTCGACTGCCCTAGCACGGTGCCGATGCGGCTCTTGATCTGGTCGGCGGTAAGCGTTTCCTTTGCCATCGTCTTTTTCCTTGGGGTTTTGGAAAGACTAGGAGCGCGTCCGCGCCCGTGCAATCCTTTCGGCTTAAGGCTGCGCGGAGAGCGCCAGCCGTAGCGTAAGGGGCCGGGGCGGATATTCCGCAGAGCGCAATGAACGACATCGAACGGTTGTCCAACGAAAACTATCTGCAATCGATACGCATCCACGCCGGATTCCAGCAGCCGTGCGAGGTAAGGGATCAGGACGGCATCCTGCTGGTTGCGGGGGCCAGCGACTTTCCCGGCAGCTACTGGAATGCGGCAGCACGCGATAATCTTTCGGTCGATCCGGGTAAGCTTGCGCAAGCCGCCCGCGCTTTTTTCGCGAAGAAGAAGCGGATGTATACGTTCTCTGTCATCGGTAAGCAGGACCGCGACCTGGAAGAATATCTGCTCGACAACGAATACGAGGTCCGTTTCGAAATACCTTGTATGTCGGTGACGAAACCGCTGCCCGCGCGCAAAGCGGCGGATGGCATTCGCGTCGAGACCATGAAGAGTGCGAAGCATCTGAAGGATTTTGTCGAGATCAGCGTGCTTGCTTATGCGATGCTGGGTCTCCCCGAGGTGCATACGCGCGCGATGTTCTCGAAACCCGAAGCTTTGCTAGGCAAAAACATCATCGGCATCATCGCTTATCGCGGCGACGAGCCGCTCGCGACTTCAGTTGCGCTCATGACCGGCGCGGGCGCGGGGCTCTACTGGATCGGTACGCGCCCGAATGCCCAGCGTCTCGGCCTCGGCGCACTGATGACGGTGGAGTCCGCGAATATGGCTTTCGACGCTGGCGCGAAGGTTGTGACGCTGCAGGCGAGCAAATTAGGCGAGCCGGTCTATCAGCGTCTGGGATTTGAGACCTACGACCAGTTGCGCCGCTACGGGCCAAAGTCGCCCGACTGAAGTTACGCCTGCACCCGCACATAGCGTCCGGGCGCATCTTCGATCGCGGGCAGCGCGCCTTCACCGGGAACGCGCGCCGGTACTTCGCGGCGATCGATGTCCTTGATCCAGGCGAGCCAGTCGGTCCACCACGAGCCTTTATGCTCGATCGCGTTGTCGATCCATTTTTCGATTTCGCCGTCGGCGGGGCCGCCGGTCCAGAAACTGTATTTCTTTTTCGCCGGCGGATTGACCACGCCTGCGATGTGACCCGAGCCGCCGAGCACGAAACGCACCGGCCCGCCGAAGAAGCTCGAGCCTAGGAAGACGGATTTCGGCGGCGCGATGTGATCTTCGCGCGTCGCCAAGTTGTAAACCGGCACTTTCACGCTGCCGAGATCGAGCCGCACATTGTCGAGCACCATCTTGCCGGCCGAGAGTTTGTTTTCGAGATAGCAGTTGCGCAAGTAAAAGGAATGATTCGCCGCCGGCAGCCGCGTCGAGTCCGAATTCCAGAATAGAAGATCGAACGGGAAGGGCGCCTTGCCGCGCATATAGTTGTTCACGATGTAGGGCCAGACCAGATCGTTCGAGCGCAGCATATTGAAGGCCATCGCCATCTTGGTCGAATCCAGAAATCCGACCTGCTTCATGCGCCGCTCGAGCGCTTCGAGTTGCTCCTCATCGACGAAAACTTTGAGATCGCCCGCGTGCGTGAAATCGACCTGCGTGGCCAGGAAGGTCGCGCTCGCAATGCGGTCCTGACCGGTCGCCGCGAGATAGGCGAGGGAAACGGCGGTCATGGTACCGCCGACGCAGTAGCCGCAGATATGCGCCTGCTTCTCGCCGGTGATTTTCTCCGCCGTGTCGAGTGCTGCGAGCACGCCTTCGTTCATGTAATCGGAGAATGATTTGGTGGCTAACTTCGCGTCCGGGTTCACCCAGGAAATCACGAACACCGTGATGCCTTGCTCCACCGCCCATTTGATCATGGACTTTTCGGCTGTGAGATCGAGTACGTAGAACTTGTTTATCCATGGCGGCACGACCACGAGCGGAACGGCAAGCACCGTCTCGGTTGCGGGCGCGTATTGGATGACCTGAATGAGATCGTTCTCGAATACGACCTTGCCGGGCGTGGTAGCGAGATTCTTACCTACTTCGAAGAGGGAAGAGTCCGACTGGCGGATGCGCAGGTCGCCTTTGCCGGCCTCGATGTCCTCGGTCAGCATCTGCATTCCGCGCACGAGATTTTCGCCGGATGAGCCAAGCGTTTCGCGGAAGAGTTCAGGATTGGTCAGCACGAAGTTCGAAGGCGAAACCGCGTTCGAAATCTGCTTCACGTAGAACTCGGCCTTGCGCTTGGTGTGTTCGTCGATGCCTTCGGCTTCGCGCACCATGCGCTCAGCCCACTCAGTCGTGAGCAAATACGCCTGCTTCAGCGCATCGAAGAACGGGTTGTTGTTCCAATCGGGGTCTGAGAAGCGGCGGTCCTTCGGGTCCGCGGCTTTCACGGGCTCCGTGCTCTCGCCGGCCATCCGCTTCACGGTCATGGCCCACAGGTCCATGTAGCCTTTGGCGAGCGAAGTTTGCGCGGCCGCCGCGCGTTGCGGATCGGAGAGCCAGAATTCTGCGACTTGGTTAAGCGTCTTGAAGATGTCGACCATCTCTTCGGCTTTGGCGTCGCCGAAGTCTTGTTGCTCGCGCGGCTTCAGGTAGGCGGCCAGGGCCTTGCCGCCCTGTTCCATGACGCGGGCGAGATTCCGGGCAAACGTTTCCGGATCGACGGCCCGCGGCGTCTCGACGCCAGGTTTGGGCTTGTCGTCCATTTTCACGTTTACTCCCTGCAACGGTTTCGGCGGCTATGATACCGCTCTCCGGGTGACCCCGCTTCTGCCATAATAGGCAGCGACAGAGGCCACTGCCATAGAATCAAGACGTTTGGGTTATTAAGGGGCAGCCGTTGAAGGTTGTTGGGTTACGGGTCGCAAATAATGCTTGCCGCGCCGCAGCACTGGCTGCCGCGCTGCTGGTTGGCGGTTGCGCCAGCGGCGACGTACCCGTGCCCTTCATGGACCTCTCGATGCCCTCGATTCCCGTGATTCCGGCCAGTAATCCGGTATCGAACCCGGCCAATACCCCGCAGTCCTTCCCGGCCATCGCCCCCCCGGCGGAGCGGACGGAAGAGGCGCCGGTGATGAACGACGTCGAGCGCATCAAGCTCGAAGAAGAGCTCCGCAAGATGAGCACTGAGCGCGAGGCTCAGGTACGGGCACGGATTCTCCGAGCTAATTAGCGCCGCCGGCGCGCGTAAAAGCCGTGCAATTTCCGTCCTTTCGGTGCTATTAGCCCCGCATGAATCGTGGCCCGCGTGACCCCAAAAGGGGCCAGTTTTCAGAGAACCACCATGTCTGACTTCCACCGCATCAAGCGCCTGCCGCCTTACGTGTTCGAGAGCGTGAACCGGGTGAAGGCCGCCGCACGCAACGCAGGCGCCGACATTATCGACCTCGGCATGGGCAACCCGGATTTGCCGGCGCCCGCCCACGTGATCGAGAAGCTCAAAGAGACTCTTGGCAAGCCGCGCACCGACCGCTACTCCGCCTCCAAGGGCATTCCGGGTCTTCGCAAGGCACAGGCCGCTTATTACGCGCGCCGCTTCAACGTGAAGCTCAATCCCGACACGCAGGTCGTGGCGACCCTTGGCTCCAAGGAAGGTTTTGCGAACGTCGCGCAGGCGATTACCGCGCCGGGCGATGTCGTGCTGGTGCCGAACCCGAGCTATCCGATCCACGCCTTCGGTTTTCTGATGGCGGGCGGCTCGATCCGCGCGGTGCCGAGCGAGCCGGGACCGGAATTCTTCCATGCGCTCGAGCGTGCGGTGGTTCACTCGATTCCGAAGCCGATCGCGGTTGTGATCTGCTATCCGTCGAACCCGACCGCGATGGTCGCCGACCTCGAGTTTTATCGCGACGTGGTCGCGTTCGCGAAGAAGCACGAAATTCTCGTGCTCTCCGATCTCGCTTACGCCGAAGTGTATTTCGACGACAATCCGCCGCCGTCGGTGCTGCAAGTGCCGGGCGCGATGGATGTCACCGTCGAATTCACCTCGGTTTTCGATGGCCGGCTGGCGCATGGGTTTTGCGGTCGGCAACGAGCGCATCATCTCCGCACTGTCGCGCGTGAAATCTTATCTCGATTACGGCGCGTTCACGCCGGTGCAGGTCGCGGCGACCGCGGCGCTGAACGGTCCCGAAGAATGCATCGTCGAGATGCGCAATATGTACCGGACCCGCCGCGACGCGATGGTGGATTCCTTCTCGCGCGCAGGCTGGGAAATTCCGAGTCCGAAGGCTTCGATGTTTGCCTGGGCGCCGATCCCGGAACGCTTCCGTCCACTCGGCAGCGTGAAGTTCGCTGAGTTGCTGGTCGAGAAGGCGAGTGTCGCGGTGGCGCCGGGCATCGGTTTCGGCGAGCACGGCGACGATTACGTTCGTCTCGCGCTGGTCGAGAACGAGCAACGCATCCGTCAGGCCGCGCGTAACATCCGCAAGTTCCTCGACAGCGCAGATACCATCCTGCACAACGTCGTGCCGCTCGCGGCGCGGGGTTAGCGCATGATCCCGAAAAGTGGGTACCGGTTTTCGGATAAGATCATGCGCCAATCGGAAAAAAAATGATGCAAGAGCCGCTGCGCGTCGGTCTCGCCGGTCTCGGCACTGTCGGTTCGGCGGTGGCAGGAATGTTGTTGCGCACGCGCGACAAACTTGCCGCGCGTGCCGGACGCCCGATCGATCTGGTCGCGGTCGCTTCGAAAGATCCGCCGCGCGACCAGAGCCTCGATCTTTCCTCGATCAAGAACGGCGCTGATCCGGTCGCGCTCGCCAAAGGCGAGGGCATCGATGTCTTCGTCGAATTGATGGGCGGCTATGGCGACCCTGCGAAGGCTTCGGTCGAGGCCGCGCTCGGCATCGGCCGTCCGGTGGTGACTGCGAACAAGGCGCTGATCGCCAAGCACGGCACCGCGCTGATCAAGCTCGCGGAGAAGCACAACGCCGCTTTCAACTTCGAAGCAGCGGTCGGCGGCGGCATCCCGATTATCAAGACGCTGCGCGAAGGATTGGGTGGCGCGGAAGTTTCGCGCGTTTACGGAATCCTGAACGGCACCTGCAACTACATTCTGACGACGATGCAGAAAGAAGGGCGCTCCTTCGAGGATTGCCTCAAGGAAGCGCAGAAGCTCGGCTACGCCGAAGCCGATCCGACCTTCGATATCGGCGGCTTCGACACCGCGCACAAGATTGCAATTCTCGCGAGCTTGGCCTTCGGCGCGGAAGTCGATGCGGATGCGGTTTATGTCGAAGGCATTCAGTCGATCACGCTTGCCGATCTGGAAGCAGCCGACGATCTCGGCTATCGCGTGAAGCTCTTGGGTGTCGCTGTGAAAACCGACACCGGCATCGAGCAGCGCGTGCATCCGACCATGGTGCCGAAAGGCAGCGTCATCGGCGAAATCGATGGCGTGACCAATGCGGTTGCAATCAATTCCGACGCGCTCGATCTCACACTCGTCGGTCCGGGCGCGGGTGGTGTGGCAACCGCTTCTGCCGTCGTCGCCGATCTGGTCGATCTTGCGAGCGGCCGCCGCGTGGCGCCGTTCGGCCGCGGTGCGGCGAAACTCACCAAAGCCGTTCGCGCGCCGATGCAGGATCACGAGGGCGGCTATTACATTCGCCTTGCCGCGGTCGATAAGCCGGGCACTGCCGCGTCGATTGCAGGCCGCATGGCCGAGCAAAATATCTCGCTCGAGTCGATCGTGCAGCATCGCCGCGACAAGAAGAAATCTTCCGACGCGCCAGCGCCGGTAATCCTGATTACCTATGCAACCAACGAAGATGCGATGCGCAACGCGCTGAATGCAATCAAGAAAGACGGAGTCCTTGCGGAAGTGCCGCAGGTTATCCGCATCGAGAAGAACTGAGGGGGAAATGGCGAAGCAGGTAAACCCGGCGGTGGAAGTCCAGCCGGATCTTTTCATCGAACGAATTCTCTCCATGGAAATCGCGCGCGTTACCGAACGAGCAGCGGTGTCCGCAGCGCGTCTGCGCGGCCGCGGCGATGAGAAGGCGGCGGATCAGGCCGCGGTCGATGCCATGCGCCGCGAACTGAACAAGCTGCCGATTCAAGGCACGGTCCGGATCGGAGAAGGCGAGCGCGACGAAGCGCCGATGCTCTTCATCGGCGAGGAAGTCGGCAACAAAAAAGGCCCGCTGGTCGACATCGCGGTCGATCCGTTAGAGGGCACCACGCTGTGTGCGAAGAATATGCCGGGCTCGATTGCCGTGATGGCGATGGCCGAAGGCGGCACTTTGCTGAACGCACCAGACGTTTACATGGACAAGATCGCAATCGGACCGGGCTATCCGAAAGGCTTGATCGATCTGGATGCATCGCCGGCAGACAACATCAATGCGCTTGCCAAAGCCAAGGGCGTGAAGCCGAACGAAATCACCGCGCTCATCATGGATCGTCCTCGCCACGCGGAACTGATCAAGGCGACGCGCGCGACCGGCGCGTCCGTGGCACTCATCACCGACGGTGACGTTGCCGGCGTCATTCACACTACTGATCCGGAAGAAACCGGCATCGACATTTACCTCGGCATTGGCGGCGCGCCGGAAGGCGTGCTGGCTGCGGCAGCACTCCGCTGCATCGGCGGCCAGATGCAGGGCCGTCTTATATTTGCCAACGACGAGCAGCGCGCACGCGCGGCCAAGATGGGCGTAAAAGACCCGAACAAGAAGTACGACATGAGCGAGATGGTGCGCGGCGACTGCCTGATCGCGGCAACGGGTGTAACCACCGGCTCGATGTTGCGCGGCGTGGAATTCAAAGGCGACCGCATCTTCACGCACACGGTCGTCATGCGGTCCGTCACCGGCACCACGCGCTGGATCGAAGCCGAGCATCGTCAGCTCGAGAAATTCCACCTGTGATGACAAAACCCGCCGTTCTCATTCGCGAGATCGGCGCGGACGAGCGCTCCGCATGGGAGCCGCTCTGGCAGGGCTATCTGCAATTCTATGAATCCTCGCAGGCGCGCGAAGTGACCGAGGAAACCTGGCGGCGCATTCACGATCCGAAAGAGCAGATGTTCGCGCTTGGCGCCTATGTCGATGGCAAGTTGCTTGGCATCGTCCATTATCTCTTTCACCGCTCGTTCTGGACCACTGGCGACTACTGCTACTTGCAGGACTTGTTCGTCGCGAACGACACGCGCGGACTCGGGCTTGGCCGCGCGCTGATCGAAGCGGTCTATGCGAAGGCCAAAGAGAAGGGTGCGAGCCGCGTCCACTGGCTGACGCAGGATCACAATGCGACAGCGCGGCTCTTGTACGACAATATTGCCGATCGCTCCGGCTTTATTCAGTACCGTAAACTTCTCTAACTCGTCATGCCCGGCTTCATGCCGGGCATCCACGCCTTGATCTGCATCGACATCGGAAAGACGTGGATGGCCGGGACAAGCCCGGCCATGACGATGGTAATGTCGGATATGACCGAATCCCGCGCATTCCTGAATGTCGAGCGCTCCGTCTCCGGCCGTGTCTGGCGCGACCGGCTTGATTTGCGCGGCACACAGGCTGCAACCGCGATCGGGCAACGCAACGGATTGCCGGAACTGCTCTCGCGCATTCTCGCAGGGCGGGGCGTCACGCCGGATGAGGTCGAGAATTTTCTCGATCCGACCATCCGGAAATTGATGCCCGATCCGAATGTCATGACCGACATGGAGCGCGCGGCGGCGCGCATCGCGGATGCCGTGCAGCACTCCGAGGAAATTGCGATCATCGGCGACTACGATGTCGATGGCGCGACTTCGACCGCGCTGATGGTTCGCGTGCTGCGCGCGGCAGGCTCAGACCCGTTCTACCATATTCCGGACCGGATGTTCGAAGGCTATGGCCCGAACGTGGAGGCGATCCGCAACCTAGAGGCGCGTGGCGCATCGCTGCTGATCACGCTCGATTGCGGCACCACGAGCGCGGAGGCCCTTGGCGAGGCGAGCAAACTCGGTCTCGATGTCGTGGTTGTCGATCACCACCAGGCCGGCGAAAAATTGCCGGTGGCGGCAGCGCTCGTGAACCCGAACCGCGAGGACGATCTTTCCGGGCTCGGCTATCTCTGCGCAGCGGGGCTCACCTTCATGACCTGCGTGGCGCTGGTGCGGGAATTGCGCTCTCGCGGGCACTGGAACGGCTCTCGCGTCGAGCCTGATCTCCTGCAACTTCTCGACCTTGTCGCGCTCGGCACCGTCGCCGATGTCGTGCCATTGAAGGGTCTCAACCGCGCGTTCGTGACCAAAGGTTTGATCTCGCTTCGTAACCGCGAGAACCACGGACTGCGCGCGCTGATGGATGCAGCAAAGCTCGAAGGCCCGCCGGAAGCGTGGCATCTCGGATTTCTCTTGGGCCCGCGCATCAATGCTGGCGGGCGTATCGGTGACGCAACACTCGGCACGAAATTGCTCACCACCAACGATCCCGCGGAAGCCAATGCGATTGCGCAGAAGCTCAATCAGTTGAACATCGAGCGGCAGGCCGTCGAAAAGCAAACGCTGGAGCAAGCGGAAGCCGAAGCTTTTGCGTCGTTAGGCCACGACGAGCAGGGCGCTGTCGTGATCGCAAGCGGCGACGGCTGGCATCCGGGTGTCGTCGGTCTCGTCGCCGCGCGCCTCAAAGAACGCTTCTCGCGTCCGGCATTCGCGATTGCGATGTTGGGCGAGCAAGGCACCGGTTCGGGCCGTTCCATTCCGGGCGTCGATCTCGGCCGCGCGGTGCGCGGCGCGGTGGAAGAAGGATTGCTTGTGAAGGGCGGCGGTCACGCGATGGCCGCGGGCCTGACCGTCACGCGCGACAAGCTCGGCGATCTTCGCGCCTATCTCGAAGCGCGGCTGCGCGAGGCAGTCGAAACCGCACGGCATGAAGATTGTCTCGAAATCGATGCCGCAATTACCGCGCGCGGCGCGAACGGCGAGCTTTTCAAAATGATCGAACGCGCGGGGCCGTTCGGCTCCGGCAATCCCGAGCCGGTTTTCGCGCTGCCTTCGCACATCGTCGCCTTTGCCGATCCGGTCGGACAAAATCATATGCGCGTGCGGTTGCGTTCGAACGATGGTGCGATGATCTCCGGGATTGCGTTTCGCGCGATGGACCGCCCGCTCGGACAGGCGCTTCTTGGTGCGCGCGGGCAGGCCATGCATATCGCAGGCACGCTCACCGTGAACCGCTGGCAGGGCCGCGAGACCATCGAAATGCGGATTTCCGACGCGGCATCGGCCGATCCGCTGACCGCGAGATAGGCAATGCCGCCGCGCTGTCCCCGCGTCGAATTGCCAATTGCCCGCTTGGCCGAACAGGTGTTGGCTGATGCGAAATCCCGATAACGAGGAAGATAAAGTCATGAGCGCGAATGCTTCGGCCATGAAGTCCGGTCTGTTCGATCTTTCGCCCGCGCAGCGCGTCGCGGGCATCCTGATCGGAAACCTGCTCCTTATTCTCTCCGCGAAAATCCAGATTCCGTTCTGGCCGGTGCCGATGACGATGCAGACCTTCGTCGTCCTGATTATCGGCGCAACACTCGGCGCGAGGGCGGGCGCGGCTGCGGTCGCACTTTATCTCTTCGAGGGCGGGCTCAACTTCGCGGTCTTCGCGGGCACGCCGGAGCGGGGCATCGGTCTCGCTTATATGTATGGCCCGACCGGCGGCTATCTCTTCGGCTTCCTGGTGGCGGCAGTTGCCGTTGGCTTCGCTTCCGACAAGGGCTGGATGAAGACGCTTGCCGGCAACACGGCCTGGATGCTTGGCGGTCACGCGATCATTCTCGCGCTCGGGGTTGCGTGGCTATCGCGCACGATCGGTTTCGATGCCGCAATCGCAACCGGCCTGCATCCGTTCTGGTTAGCGACCGCGCTGAAGACCGCGATGGCGGTGGCGCTTTACGAGACCTTGCGCCGCCGTTTCGCCTAATCTCCGCCGTCAACCAAATGTAATGAATCGCGGCATACCCTCATGACCATGAACGAATCCCTCCATGCGGCCGCCGATGCGCTCGGAATTCGCATTCCGAGCCGCCGCGAGCTTGTGGCGGACGGCATCGTTCATGTCGTCGGCGTTGCTGCCGGTATCATCGGCGCGATTGTCCTGATCGTGATCGCAGCGCTCCATCGCGACGTCATCGAAATCTTCGCCGTCAGCATCTATGCGGCCGGCATGATCGCGATGTTTTCGCTCTCCGCGCTTTACAATCTGGCGCGCAAGAGCCGCTATCGCGAAATCTTCCAGCGGCTCGATCATTCGGGAATCTTCCTGATGATCGCGGGCACCTATACCGCCTTCACCACGCTGATGCTGAAGGGCGATTGGTCGCTCTATTTGACCGTGATCGTGTGGTCCGTTGCGCTGTTCGGCATCGTCATCAAATTGCTTTGGCCGAAGCGTCTCGAAGGGGTGACCACCGGGCTTTACATCGCGCTCGGCTGGGTCGGCATCATCGCGCTCGAGCCGATCCTGACTTCGCTTGGCGTCGCCGCCATCGTTCTGCTCGGTGCCGGCGGCGCGCTCTATTGCATCGGCGTGATCTTCCATCTCTGGGAGCGGCTGCCCTACCAGAAGGCGATCTGGCACGGTTTCGTGCTGGTCGCGGCGGGATTGCATTACGGCGCGGTGCTGACGGCGCTGGTTTGAAATCGCGCTCGGGCCGCGCGATATAGGCGCATCGAAACTTTCGGGTTTGCGCCATGCGGATTTCCGCAACGGTTTTCACA
>LNEZ01000090.1 GCA_001464215.1 Rhizobiales bacterium Ga0077548
CCGCCGAGGCTGGAGCCGCCGGTACCGAGAAAAACGACATCGCTTGCGTCTTTGAGTTTCGCCGCCAGCGCCTCTATGGGCGCAAGATCGTCTGTGCGTTCCGGCAGACGCAAAAATGAGAGCGATTTCTTCTCATAGGCTTCCCGCAAGGCTGTGAGCGCCGCATCGAGCCGCACGAGATTTTTCTCGACGGCGGCCTGCGACAGGCCGCCCGCAAAAGCGCGGCTGATATCTTGTGTAAATGGAAGCCCGCTCATCTTACCGGCCTTCGGCCTTTCCCTGCTGCCACTTCATCGCGAGCGATGCCGCCAACACGACCGCCGTAATCACCACGATGAACACCGTACTGATTGCGTTGACTTCCGGCGTCACGCCGAGCCGGACCTGGCTGTAAATGCGCATCGGCAGTGTCGTGTTTCCCGGTCCCGCGGTGAAGTTCGCGATCACAAGATCGTCGAGCGAGAGCGTGAAAGCAAGAAGCCACCCGGCTGCGACCGCGGGAAAAATCACCGGCAAGGTCACCGAAAAGAAGGCGCGAAGCGGTGTCGCCCCCAGATCGAGCGCCGCCTCTTCCAGACTATGGTCGAAGGTGAGCAACCGCGACTGTACGATCACCGCGACAAAGCACATCGTAAAGGTGACGTGCGCGAGCGCGACCGTCCAGAAACCGCGATCGAAGTCGATCGCGACAAACAAGAGCAGCAGCGCAAGCCCGGTGATTACTTCGGGCATTACCAGCGGCGCATAGACGAGGCCCGCGAATAGCGTTCGCCCACGGAAGGTACCCGCGCGCACGAGCGCGAGTGCAGCTAACGTGCCGAGGATCGTCGCGAGCGTCGCGGCAACCGCCGCAACCTTGAGGCTTACCCAGGCCGCATCCATCAGCGCCTGATTTTGCGGCAACGCCTGATACCATCGCGTCGACCATCCACCCCATACCGTCACTAGCCGCGAATCGTTGAAGGAATAGATCACAAGCAGAAAGAGCGGGATGTAGAGAAAGGCAATCCCGCCCGCGAGCGCGGTGAGCGTGACCGGCGAGAGCCCTTTGCGCATCGCCATCTTAGCGGCTCTCCAATTCGCGGAGTTGCATACGCTGATAGATCAGAATCGGTACAAGCAACACGAGCAGAATGAGAATCGCGAGCGCTGAAGACACCGACCACGAGCGGTTGACGGCAAACTCGTTCCAGACCGTGCGGCCAATCATCTGCGTGTCCGAACCGCCGAGAAGATCGGGAATGACAAATTCGCCGACCGCGGGAATGAAACACAAGAGCGCACCGGCAACGATGCCCGGCACCGATACGGGAACCGTCACACGCCAGAACGCTTGGGCAGGTGTCGCGCCAAGATCGGCGGCGGCCTCTAACAATGAATCGTCCATCCGCTCCAGCACCGCATAGAGCGGCAGCACCATGAACGGAAAATAGGAGTAAACCATGCCGATCACGACGGCGATGTTTGTGGACAAAATCTCAAGTGGCTGCGAGACCAGCCCCAACGAAAGCAGCGACTGGTTCAGCAAGCCTTCGCGCGAAAGGATTCCGATCCAGGCATAAACGCGGATCAGGAACGACGTGAAGAACGGCAGGATAACCAGCAGCAGAAGCACCGGTCGCAACCCGCGCGGGGAGCGCACGATCGCATAGGCAACCGGATAGCCGACGAGAACGAGAATTGCGGTCGCGATTCCCGCAAGCAGCAAGCTCTGCATATATGAGTAGACGTAGAGCCAGTCGCTCAGCACAAAAGCGTAGTTTTCGGCATCGAGCAGCGCGAGCTTCTCGCGCAGCGCGGCCCAGCCTTCGCTGAAACTCAAGGCCGGCACATAAGGCGGCTGTGCCACTGCATCGTCCGATAAACTGATCTTGAAGACGATCAGGAACGGCAGCAGGAAAAAGACGGCAAGCCAGAGGAACGGGATGGCTATCGTCGCACGCGCAAATAGGCTTCGCTTTTCGCTACTCATGCCGCATCAGCTTTTCAGCAGTACGCCGGCATCCGGCGTCCAAGAAAGATTGACCCGATCGTCCCAATCTATCGGCGGCTCGATCTGGCGCGAAAGATTGGTCTTCGCCGCTTTCAGCACGAAGCCGTTATCGAGATGCACGTGATAGATCGAAAGATCGCCGAGATAGGCAATATCATAGACCACGCCTTGCGCGCAGTTTGCGTGCACTTCGGAGAGCGGCTCCTTACCGATCCGGATCTTCTCTGGGCGCAGAGCAACTGCCACGCGATCTCCGGCCTTCACATCCGCACGCTGCGCCAGCCGTAATTCCGCATCCAGCACATCAGATTTCAGCGCAATGTCGCCCGAGGCCGCGCGTGTCACTTCCGCCTCGATGATATTCACGTCGCCGACGAACTCCGCGACGTAACGGCTGTTCGGCTGCTCATAAATTTCAGCGGGTGTCGCGACCTGAACAAGCTTGCCGTGATCCATTACGGCAATGCGGTCCGCGACTGTCATCGCCTCTTCCTGATCGTGGGTCACGATGATGAAAGTCGTGCCGATACGTTGCTGCAAGTCCATCAGCTCGAATTGCGTTTGCTCGCGTAGCTTTTTGTCGAGCGCCGCCATCGGCTCGTCGAGCAATAAGACTTTCGGGCGCTTTGCAAGCGAACGCGCGAGCGCCACGCGCTGACGCTGGCCGCCGGAAAGCTGATGCGGCTTTCTTTTCTCCAGGCCGCGCAGGTTCACGAGCTTCAACATCTCTTCCACGCGCGCAGTGATTTCCGCCTTCGGCATTCCCTCCTGCTTAAGCCCGAAAGCGATATTGTCCGAGACAGTCATATGCGGAAACAACGCATACGATTGAAACATCATGTTCACCGGACGCCGGTATGGCGGCACGCCGGAAAGATCGTTCTTTGCAAGCATGATCTTTCCTTCGCTCGCTTCTTCGAAGCCTGCGAGCATGCGCATCAATGTGGTCTTGCCGCATCCCGAAGGGCCGAGCAGCGCGAAGAACTCGCGCTCGTAGATGTCGAGCGAAACGCCGTCGATCGCGACTACGCCGCCGTAGCGCTTCACGACGTTCCGGAAGCTGATCAGCGGCTGCGCCACTGGATCGGTCCAGGGCGCGAACTTGCGGCGCACGCTTTGCGGCTTTTGCGGCTTGAGCGGGGCTGAGGCCATGATCTCGTTCGATATCGGAATAGACCGGTTTGCTTAGCGGGGAAAAAGCCGCTTCACAACCGAACCCATGCTCATCGCGTGTTACGAACGGAGAGTACGGTCAGCGAGCGCCAGCCGCCCGAAGGCGTCTGAAATTCGATTGACTGGCTGACGGAAAGACCGATCAATGCCGCCCCGACCGGCGTGAGCACGCTGATCGCCGGGGATTCTTTACCGACCTGCTCAGGATAGACCAGCCGTACCCGGCGAACCTGCCCGGAAATATCGTCACGAAACTCCACTTCGGAGTTCATGCTTACAAGTCCCGGCAGTGTTTCAAAATCCTCGATCAGATGCGCGCGATCGACCTCGCGTGCGAGGAATTCAGAGGTCACCGGAAATTTATCCACGGCGACAGCAGCAAGCCGTGCAAGCCGCTCGGAATCGCGGCGCGTGATTGCGATCGGCGGAAGATCGATGTTAAAATAGCGAGCCATTTCATTTCTCCTGGCGCGGTCTTACGCAACAAGATCCGGCGCGGATGCAGTGCGGCAGGCGCACCACGTCACAAATACAGAATGAGGTTTGAGAGAAGCGATTATGATCCCGGACGGCACGCAGCCGTCCGGGTTACGCGCCCGCTTGCAGCTGGCCCGCCCGGAGAATCTTTCGATTGCGGCGTATCGCGATCTTCATGACCGGGAAGGTAAGTCTGCGCCCCGAATTGTCAATGCGCCGAAGTACCCGGAGAAATCCGACAAAATTTCCGAGATGCGAAGCGATATATGCCGGCACTGGTGGAGATTCTGAATAATTTAAGGATTCCAATGCTCTGCGAGCTTGCCGGGTACTGTTCTATTAGGACATTTCTATTTGGACATTGCGACTTTAAGCGCGGCGAAATCGGCCTCGCTCGCGCCAAGCCCGAGTTTCGTTCGCCTCCAGAGCACGTCTTCCGCGGTCTCCGCCCATTCGTGTTCGCGAAGATAATCAAGTTCACGCTGACGAAGATCGCCGACAAGACGTGGGCCTAAGTCTTCAACATTCTTTGCGTCCCCAAGCATCTTGAACGCGCGGCCGCCATACGCCAGGGCAAGGCGGCGTGCGGTCGATGGCGAAAGATAGCCATGCTGGTGCGCGAGATCGGCGAGCAAGCCATCAAGTCCGCGTTCGCCGAGATCGCCGCCGGGCAGCGGCTCATCCGCGGTCCAAGCCTTGCGCATTTCTAACGTGTCATTGAGCCTATTCACGACATCCTCGCTCATGGCACGAAATGCCGTGAGCTTACCGCCGATCAGCGATAGCAACAGCGCCTCACCTTGGCCGCCACCGGAAACGATTTCGTATTCGCGCGTTGCGGTCGATGCCGTCCCCCCAGCGTCGATCAGCGGGCGGACACCCGCGAAGGTCCAGACCACACGCGCAGGCTCGATGCTCGTCTTGAAAAAGCTGCTTGCGAGATCGCAGAGATAGCGAATTTCTTCTGGGCTCGCGATTGCATCCCCCGGATCGCCCGATGTTTCGACATCGGTTGTGCCGATCAGCGTATGCTTCTCGCCGAAAGGAACGACGAAGATAACGCGGCGGTCGTCGTTTTGCAGAACATAGGCACTGTCATGCGTATAAAGACGCGGATAGACGATGTGGCTTCCCTTCACGAGACGAAGCTTCACGGACGAAACACCTTCGATGAGTGTATCGATCACGTTCGCGGCCCAAGGTCCGGCAGCATTGACGAGCGCACGCGCATAGACGGTTTCGCGCTTTCCGTATTTTTCCAGCACAATTTCCCAACGCTTATCTTCGCGCCGCGCGGACACAACACGCGTGCGCGTGCGGATATCGGCGCCACGCTCGCGGGCATCGATCGCGTTCGCAATCACGAGCCGCGCGTCGTCGGTGATACAGTCCGAATATTCGAAGCCGACCGTGCTGATTCCGCCAAGCGGCTCGCCTACAGGATCGTTCCTGAGATCGAGCACTTTCGAGCGCGGCAAGACCGAACGGCCGGCAAGAAAATCGTAGAGCTTGATGCCGATCCGCATCATCCATGCCGGACGCATGGAAGCGACATGCGGGATCACGAAACGCATGGGGCGGCAGAGATGAGGGGCGTTTTTCAAAAGTAGTTCGCGCTCATGCAGCGATTCGCGCACAAGCCGGAAGTCGTAATTTTCGAGATAGCGGATACCGCCGTGAATGAGTTTGGAGCTATAGGACGACGTGCCCGAGGCGAGGTCGCCCTTTTCCGCGAGTAGCACCGAAAGCCCGCGGCCCGCGGCGTCGCGCGCGATGCCGCACCCGTTGATGCCGCCGCCAATGATCGCGACGTCGAATTGCTTCATGACCAGTCGATTCCTCTAGCCCCAGACTACAGGATCGGCGGCAAAAGTGACGACAGTAGCGCGGGAATATCAGACCCGTTCGATGGCGAGCGCGACACCCTGTCCTACGCCGACGCACATGGTGGCGAGGCCATATTTCCCGCCGCGCTCTTCAAGCGCGCGCATGGCGGTGCCGGCGATGCGTGCGCCCGACATACCGAGCGGATGGCCTAGCGCAATCGCGCCGCCGTTCGGGTTCACATGCGCGGCATCGTCCGCAACGCCGAACTGCCGTATGCAGGCGAGCGCCTGGCTCGCGAAGGCTTCGTTCAGTTCGATGATGTCAAATTTATTTGCAGGAATGCCGAGACGCGCGCTGAGCTTTTCGACAGCCGGCACCGGGCCGATGCCCATGACGCGCGGCGGCACGCCGGCAGACGCAAGACCCAAAATCCGCGCACGCGGCTTCAGGCCGTTCGCCTTCGCCGCTTCTTCGGAAGCGATGATGAGCGCAGCCGCGCCATCGTTCACGCCAGAAGCGTTGCCTGCGGTAACCGTGCCGGGATTGCGGAACGGAGTTTTGAGCTTCGCGAGATTTTCGATCGTGGTGTCGCCACGCGGATGTTCGTCTTTATCGACCTTCACCAGGCCTGCCTTGCCGCCCGGCACTTCGATCGGAACGATCTCGCCGTCGAAATAGCCGCGCTTTTGGGCGGCGACCGCGCGATGCTGCGAGCGGAGCGCGAACTTGTCCTGATCCTCGCGCTTCACCTGGTATTCCTCGGCGACATTCTCGCCCGTCTCCGGCATCGAATCGACGCCGTATTGCTGCTTCATCAGCGGATTGATGAAACGCCAGCCGATCGTGGTGTCGTAAATTTCCGCGTTGCGCGAGAAAGCTTCCTGCGCCTTGCCCATCACGAATGGCGCCCGCGACATGGATTCCGCGCCGCCGGCGATGGCGAGCGAAATTTCACCGGTCTTGATCGCGCGCGACGCAGCACCGACCGCGTCAAGACCCGAGGCGCAAAGACGATTGATGGTGTTGCCCGAAACGCTGACCGGAAGCCCCGCGAGCAACAGCCCCATGCGCGCAATGTTGCGGTTATCTTCGCCGGCCTGATTGGCGCAGCCGAAGAACACTTCCTCGATCTTGTTCTTGTCGAGCGAAGGATTGCGCGCGATCAATGCTTTGATGACGTGCGCCGCGAGATCGTCGGGTCGCACCTTTGCAAGCGAGCCGCCGAAGCGCCCTATCGGCGTGCGGACAAAGTCGCAGATATAGGCGTCGCGCAACTGGGTCATCATCGCTCCTTTAGGCGTTGCCGCCGTGGGCTGCCTTGGTTCGCGCGTGCAATTCGCGCAACACTTTGAGTTCGGTTTCGTTCGGCGCCGGCGTTTCGATCACATTCGTCGCAAACTTGATCTGCCAGCCGGTCGCAGCAGACACTTGCTCCTTGGTGATGCCCGGATGCAGCGAGACGACGGTGAGCTCCTTGGTCTTCTCGTCGGGCTCCATCACGCAAAGATCGGTCATAACTTTGGTCGGGCCTTTGGTGGTGACACCGAGTTTCTTGCGGCTGTCGCCGCCCTCACCGTGGCCGAGTGACGTGAAGAAGTCGATCTTCTCGACGAAAGCACGTTTCGAATGCGCCATGGTGATGAAAATCTGGCCGCAGCTTGTCGCAATCTCCGGCGCTCCGCCACCGCCCGGAAGACGCACGCTCGGCTTCTCGTAAGGACCGACTACGGTCGTGTTAAGGTTGGCAAAGCGGTCGATCTGCGCGCCGCCTAGAAAACCGGTCGTGATGCGTCCGCCTTGCAGCCAGTAGCGGAACATCTCCGGCACGGAGACCGTGGTCAAAGCGGTCTCGCAAAGCTCGCCGTCACCGATCGAAAGCGGCAACACATTCGGCCGTGTCTCCAGCGTGCCTGACTCGTAGATCAGCACGATGTCCGGTGCATGGGTCTGGCGCGCAAGATTGCAGGCGGCCGAAGGCGCGCCGATGCCAACGAAACATACGTCGTCGTTCGTGAGTGCGCGCGCCGCGGCAACGGTCATCATTTCGTTCGGGGTGAAGGGCTGTCTCATGATCATGCCGCCTTCTTCGCATGATGCGCGAAGGCTTCAGGGCCTTTGCGTAAGACGTTCTCATCCATCCACGCGGTAAAAGTGTCGCGTTCGCGCGCGATGTCGTCCCACGCTTTATAGAAAGCGTTGTCGCGCTTGTAATAGCCGTGCGTGTAAGAAGGATGCGCCCCGCCCGGCACTGCAACGACCGCCTTCACGGTCCAACCCGGCAGCACAACGGAATTCGGCGACGGTGGATTCAGTTCGTCCACGATTTCCTCGACGGTCACGACCGAGCGCTTCGCCGCCAGCACCGCTTCTTTCTGCACCCCGACAATTCCCTCAAGCAGAACATTGCCTTTTCTGTCCGCTTTTTGCGCGTGAATGATCGCGACATCAAGCTTCACCGCGGGAACGGTCGCAAGTTTTTCGCCGGTGTAAGGGCAAATCACTTCTTTGATGCTTGGATTTACGCGCGGCAGTTCCGCGCCGCGGTATCCGCGAAACACGGCGAATGGCAGCCCTGCCGCCGCCGCATCATAAGCGTTCGCCATCGCAGCGTGCGAATGCTCGACGATCTCGAGCTTGTTCGGCCAGCCATTCTGATAGGCGTCGCGAAAACGATGCAACGAGCCGACGCCGGGATTGCCGCCCCATGAAAACGTCATCCGCTCGGCGCAACCCATGCCGATCAACTGATCGTAGATCAGGTCCGGCGTCATGCGAATCAGCGAAAGTCGCTTGCGCTTCTGGCGAATGATCTCGTGTCCGGCTGCGAAAGGAATGAGATGCGTGAAGCCTTCCATGGCGACTGCATCGCCATCCTTCACGTTCGCTTCGATCGCTTCGGAAAGTTTCAGAAACTGGGCCATCAACGCACCATTCTCGCGCAAAAAATTAGCGCGCGAAACTAGGGTGCATTACCCGCCACCGTCAAGGAACGAGCGACAAAGCGGGTCAAGCGTTCCAGCGCTTGCCCGCTTTGTTCCATCGTTATTTGGTTGGCGCGTTTTCTTAACGCGAACCGGTGCCCACTTCGCTTGAAAGCGCGCTTAGAGCCTGATGCGCAGCAAGTTCGCGATTTCGCCGATGATGCCGCGGCGGAACAGAAGCACACAGAGCACAAAGATGCCGCCCTGAATGATCGTGACCCACTGACCGAAGCCCGCGAGATAATTCTGCATCGCGATAATCGTGAAGGCGCCGAGCACGGGACCGAAAATCGTGCCGAGACCGCCGAGCAAAGTCATCAGGACGACCTCGCCCGACATCGACCAGTGTACATCGGTGAGCGAAGCGTTCTGCACGACAAAGGGCTTGATCGCGCCGGCGAGGCCCGCGATCGCCGCAGACAGCGTGAAAGCGACGAGCTTGTAGCGGTCGGTCTTATAGCCCAGCGAAATCGCGCGCTGTTCATTCTCGCGGATCGCTTTCAATACCTCGCCGAACGGCGAGTGAATCACGCGATAAATCAGCAGGAAGCCGAGCAGGAACACGACCAATACGAACACATACATGATGCGCTCGTTCGCGAGATTGAAAAGGCCGAACAGATAGCCGCGCGGCACCGGCTGGATGCCGTCTTCGCCACCCGTGAACGGCGCCTGCAACGCGAAGAAATACATCATCTGCGCGAGCGCGAGCGTAATCATCGCGAAATAGATGCCCTGGCGGCGGATCGCGATCGAACCTGCGATGAAGCCGAGCACGGCCGCGCCGATCACCGCGAGGAAAATCGCAAGTTCCGGCACCATCGGCGAATTCGTGATCGTCAGCCACTGCCAGGAACCGGCCCAATACGGGATCGAAATTTTTCCGACCTTCGCGAGGTGTGCCGCGAAATAGCTCGCCCAGCCGAAATAAAGCGCATGGCCGAACGAAAGCAGGCCGACATAGCCAATCAGCAAATTGAACGCGCAAGCGAACAGCGCGAAGCAAAGCGCTTTCATCAGGAATGGCGGATAGACGAAATAGGGCAGCACCGCGAGCACCAGCACCATGATCGCAAAAGCGATCACCTCGCTCTTATGGCTCGACGCTTCGGCCGGCGCGGTAATCTGTTGAGCTGCCTGTGCCATTTACGCCGCCCTTCCGAATAAGCCCGCGGGGCGGGTCACAAGCACGATCACCATGATGACGAAGATCACAGTATTCGACGCTTCCGGGAAAAAATATTTCGTGAGGCCTTCGACGACGCCGAGGCCGAAGCCGGTCACGATCGCCCCCATGATCGAACCCATGCCGCCGATCACGACCACCGCGAACACGACAATAATGATATCGGCGCCCATGGTCGGGTTCACCGCATAAATCGGCGCGGCCATGACGCCGGCAAGTGCCGCGAGCGCGACACCGAAGCCGTAGGTCAGCGTGATCATGCGCGGCACATTGATGCCGAAAGCGCGCACCAGCGTCGGATTTTCAGTCGCGGCGCGCAGATAAGCGCCAAGGCGGGTTTTTTCGATGATGAACCACGTGCCGAGACAAACGACGAGGGAAAATACGACGACCCAGGCGCGGTAGTTCGGCAGGAAGGTGAAGCCGAGATCGCGCACGCCGGTGAGCTGCGGCGGAATTTGATAGGGCAAACCTGACGAGCCGTATTGATGCCGGAACAAGCCTTGAATGACGAGCGCAAGACCGAAGGTAAGAAGCAGGCCGTACAAGTGGTCGAGCTTATAGAGCCATTGCAAAAAGGCGCGCTCTATAAGAATGCCAAAGCCGCCAACGATCACAGGCGCCACGATCAGCGCCCACCAATAATTCAGCCCGGCGAACTGCAAGAGAAAATATGCGACGAACGCACCCATCATATATTGGGCGCCGTGCGCGAAATTGATGATGTTGAGCATACCGAAGATCACGGCGAGCCCGAGGCTCAAGAGCGCGTAGAACGAGCCGTTGATCAGCCCGATCAGCAGCTGACCGAATAGCGCCGGCAGATTGATGTCCATCGGTCCCCCCGTTCGATTGAGGGGCGGACTCTCGCCCGCCCCTCAGCCGTAGTTTTTCGATTAGCCGCTTACGAGCGGGCACTTGCCTTCGGCGAGCGGACGGAACGCTTCGTTCGCCGGAATGGTGGCGCGGAGCTTGTAGTAGTCCCACGGACCCTTCGACTCTTCCGGCTTCTTCACTTCGAAGAGATACATCGGATGAATCTTGCGGCCGTCGACGCGGATTTCGCCTTCGCCGAACAGCGCGTCCTTGGTCTTGTTCTTCTTCATGTGCTCGACGACCGCTTTGCCGTCAGCCGCGCTCTTCAGCGCGATGACCGACTTCACGTAGTGCTGCACCGAAGAATAGACACCAGCATGGACCATGCTCGGATGAACGCCACGATTGGCGGCGGCGAAACGCTTCGCAAATGCGCGGTTCGCGTCATTCATGTCCCAGTACCAGGCTTCCGTGAAGATCAAGCCCTGTGCCGTCTTCAGGCCGAGGCCGTGAATGTCGGTCAGGAACACGAGAAGACCCGCGAGGTTCTGGCCCTTCTGCGTGATGCCGAATTCGGCGGCCTGCTTGATCGCGTTCGTGGTATCGGCGCCCGCATTGGCGAGACCGATGATCTTCGCCTTCGAGGCCTGCGCTTGCAGAAGGAACGAAGAGAAGTCCTGACCCGGGAACGGGTGACGGACCGAGCCGACAACCTTACCGCCGTTCTTGTTGACAACGGCCATCGTGTCGCGCTCGAGCGCATGACCGAAGGCGTAGTCGGCGGTCAGGAAGAACCAGCTGTCGCCGCCGGTCTTCACGATCGCATTGCCGGTGCCGTTCGCAAGCGCCCAAGTGTCATAAGTCCAGTGCACCGTATTCGGCGAGCAGCGCGGACCGGTGAGATCGGACGCAGCGGCACCGGAGACGAGAAACGCCTTGTTCTTTTCTTTTACGATTTCGTTCACGGCAAGCGCGACCGACGAGGTCGGCACGTCGACGATGACATCGACCTTGTCGACGTCGATCCACTGACGGACGACGTTCGAGCCGATGTCCGGCTTGTTCTGATGGTCGGCGCCGACGACTTCGATCTTCCAGCCTTTGGTGAGATCGCCGAGGTCTTCAATCGCCATACGCGCGGCAATCACAGAGCCCGGACCGGCGAGGTCGGCGTAAGTGCCGGCCATGTCGTTCATGACGCCGATCTTGATCGCTTGCTGCCCGTAGGCAGCGCCGGCGGTTACCATTGCCGCCGACAGAATTGCGGTTCGTAGCAGTTTCATTTTCTTACCTCCCGTTTATCGGACGCCATTCTCGGCGGCCGTCTTAAACACCTAGATATTCGTGCAGCGTTTCGAGTTTCTTGTTCAGTTCGGAGTTGGCGAACTGTTCCACGATCTTGCCGTGTTCCATGATGTAATAACGGTCCGCCACCGTGGATGCGAAGCGGAAATTTTGTTCAACAAGCAGAATGGTGAAGCCCTGCTCCTTCAGCTTGCGGATCGTATTGCCGATCTGCTGAATGATGACAGGCGCGAGGCCTTCGGTCGGCTCGTCAAGCAGAAGCAGCCGTGCGCCAGTGCGCAGGATGCGGCCGATCGCAAGCATCTGCTGTTCGCCGCCGGAGAGCTTCGTGCCTTGGCTTTTCAGGCGCTCGCGCAAATTCGGAAATAGTTCGAAAATCTGCTCGCGTGAAAGTCCGCCCGGCCGCACCTGTGGCGGCAGCATCAAATTTTCCTCGACATCGAGCGATGCGAAGATGCCGCGCTCTTCCGGGCAAAACGCAATGCCTGCGCGGGCAATCGTATCGGAGGCGAGATTGATGAGTTCCCGGCCTTCGAATTTCACCGAGCCGGTTCGCTTGCCGACAATGCCCATGACGGATTTCATCGTCGTGGTTTTGCCAGCGCCATTGCGGCCGAGCAGCGTGACAACTTCGCCAGCCTGCACGTTAAAGGTCGCGCCATGAAGAATATGCGACTCGCCGTACCAGGCGTGGAGGTCTTTGATTTCGAGAAGCGGACCGGAAGCGCGATCAAGCATGGCCGGTCCCCATATAGGCTTCGCGCACCTGCGGATTTTCCGAAACGGTCTTGTAATCGCCTTCGGTCAGCACCTTGCCGCGCGTCAGCACCGTAATCTTGTTCGAAAGATTGGAGACGACACTCAGATTGTGCTCGACCATCAGCACCGTGCGGTTCACCGCAACCGTTTTGATCAGGGCTGCGATGCGGTCGACGTCTTCGTGACCCATGCCCGCGGTCGGCTCATCGAGTAGCATCATCTCGGGGTCTAGCGCGAGCGTGGTCGCGATCTCCAGCGCGCGCTTGCGGCCGTACGGCAATTCGACTGCGAGCGTGTTCTCGAACGCGGAAAGACCGACATCGTTCACGAGCGAACGTGCGCGTTCGTTATAGACTTTTAGCACCGACGCCGACCGCCAGAAATCGAACGAGCCGCCGCGCTTACGCTGAAGCGCAATGCGGACGTTTTCAAGCACCGTGAGATGCGGAAACACCGCGGAAATCTGGAAGGAGCGCACAACCCCGAGCCGCGCAATGTCTGCGGACTTCAACTGGGTGATGTCCTGGCCTTTGTATTTGATGGTGCCGCGCGTCGGCGTCAGAAACTTGGTGAGCAAGTTGAAACAGGTGGTCTTGCCCGCGCCGTTCGGCCCGATCAGCGCGTGAATTGTGCCGCGCTCGACTTTGAGATTCACGTCGCTGACGGCGACGAAGCCCGCGAATTCTTTTGTGAGATTTTCCGTTTCGAGTACGTACTTGTCACTCATACGCCGCCAACCCACCCTGCACTTTTCTTACATTCCGCCTTTGTGGCGGTACGTCACTTGTTGGACCTTTATCCGTTCTGCTGGAACGTTTCCGGTCGGGTGCTAGAACACGGGTATTTCGGTGTGCCGTCAAGCGGTATCGGGACACAGAAAACGCTACCGCAAAAAAAATGCGGTCAGAATGTCGCATAAATTTTCATCTGATGAAAATGGTGCCCAGGGCCGGAATCGAACCAGCGACACTGCGATTTTCAATCGCATGCTCTACCAACTGAGCTACCTGGGCATCTCGCGAGCAGGGCGAAGCGCGCCTCCCCGAAAGCCGCGCGGTTATAGTGTCTCGGGTTGCGGCTTGTCCAGCAGCCAATTGCTAGCGCGAAAGCGCTAATTCTCTTCATCTTTCCGGGGCTTGGCGGCAGGCTCCGCCGCGCTTTCCGCGCCGTCCTCGTCCGAATCCTCGCTGCCCGGAATCACGTATGAACCGGCAAGCCAGCGGTGCAGGTCGATGTCCGCGCAGCGCTTCGAGCAGAATGGCCGGAACTTCTCGGACGTAATTTTCCCGCAGATCGGGCAGAGCCCGGTGGCGCCTACTTTCCGTGCGTGACCGTTTCCGTTCTCAGGCATATTTCAGCGTAACCCCGCCATCGACGACAAGTTCGATGCCGGTGATGTAGCGGCTTTCGTCAGAAGCCAGAAACACGGCGGCGTTCGCGACATCCCAGGCGTCACCCATTTTCCCCATCGGTACTTGTGCGGCACGCGCAGACCACATCTTTTCGACGTCGCCTTTGCCGTATGCGGCTTTGAGTTGCGGAGAATGCTCGACCATCGGCGTTTTTATAAGACCTGGCAGGATCGCGTTCACACGGATATTCTTTTTCGCGTATTGCGCGGCGGTCGCGCGTGTCAGGTGATTGAGCGCGGCTTTGGTCGCGTAATAAGTCGGATAATCGACACCGGTGTAACGTATGCCCGCAATCGAGGAGATGTTCACGATCGAGCCGCCGCCCTGCTTCTCCATCAGCGGGATCACGTGCTTCATCGAAAGCATCGCGCCTTTGAGGTTGACCGCAAAGATGCGGTCCCATTCCGCTTCGGAAATTTCGACGACACCACCGACTTCGGCAAGACCGACGTTGTAGTCGAGGATGTCGATGCGGCCGAAAAACTCGGCTGTCGCATTGACCATCTTCGCAATGTCATCGCCTTTTACGACGTCGGCCTTGATCGCAATCGCGTCACCGCCCTCTTTCTGAATCAGATCAACCGTTTCCTGTGCCGCTTCCAGGCGATGATCGGCACAGGCAACTTTCGCGCCTTCGCGTGCGAAAGCGACCGCGGTCGCCTTGCCGTTGCCCCAGCCCGGACCGGAAGAACCTGCGCCGACGACAAGCGCGACCTTATCTTTCAGCCGGTCAACCATTCTTCTTTCCTTTCGCATCGCGTTCGCGCAGTTCGGTCTTCAGGATTTTTCCGTAATTGTTCTTTGGCAACGCGTCCACGAAGACATACTGCTTCGGCCGCTTGAAGCGCGCGATGTTGCCGAGACATAAATCGTCCAGTTCCTTATCGCCAGCGTCGCCAACGACATAAGCCACGACAACCTCGCCCCACTCAGCGTCCGGACGGCCGATCACGGAGACCTCGCGCACTTTCTCGTGCTTCAGCAAAATTTCCTCGACTTCGCGCGGATAGATATTGCTGCCGCCGGAAATAATGAGATCTTTCGAGCGGTCTTTGAGCGCGAGATAGCCCTCTTCATCGAAAGCGCCGACATCGCCGGTATGGAGCCAGCCGTTTGCGAGCGTCTTCGCGGTCGCCTCTTCGTTCTTCCAATACCCCTTCATCACGATGTCCCCGCGGCAGAGGATTTCGCCGATCTCGCCCGCGGGAAGGGCTTGGTCTTTCGTATCACCGACCCGGACTTCGAGACATGAATAAGGAGTTCCGGCGGAGCCGATGCGCTCTAACCAGCGCGGATGCGCGCGATCCGCGACTTCTCGCTTGGAGAGCTTCGTGATCGTCATCGGGCTTTCGCCCTGCCCGTAAATCTGCGCGAGGCGCGGACCGAAGCGGTCCAGCGCGCGGCGCACGTCTTCCACATACATCGGCGCGCCGCCCCAGACGAAGGTGCGGATATTTTCGACGTTACAATCTTTGTTGCTGTCCACCAGCCGCTTGATCATGGTCGGAGCCGCGAACATCGATAGGCGCGGCCACCTCCCGATCAGCGCAAAAATTTCCTCCGGATCGAACGATCCGGATTCTGGCACGACGTTCACACCGCCTTTGGCGATATGCGGCATGATGTACATACCGGAGCCGTGGCTCATCGGTGCCGCGTGCAAAATAGGATCACCCGTATTGGTCTCGTCGACTTCGCTTAAATAAGCGTGCGATGCCCAGTTCAGATTTTTGTGTGTCAGCATGGCGCCTTTCGGGCGGCCGGTCGTGCCGGAAGTATAGAAAAGCCATGCGAGATGATCGCTGCCGACTTCTGCGACAGGAACGGGATCGGCCTGCAAGAGCCGTTCATAGTCCGCGCCCTTGATACGGATCATTCTCTCTAACGACTTCGGGGCGTGCGAAGCGACTTCCGCTTCCATGTCTTCGGAAACGAAACAGATCCGCGCACCGGAATGTTCGAGAATATAACCCAGCTCCGCGCCATGCAGCTTCGCGTTCGCGGGCACGCCAGACAACCCCGCGTGCATGATGCCGAACATGATCGCGACATAGTCGGGCTGGTTTTTCGAGATGATCGCGACACGATCGCCGGGCTTCAAGCCGAGCGCGAGCAGACCGCCCGCGAGCTTCGCCGCGCGCGTCGACAACGCGCGATAGTCGTAAACCGTTTTTGCACCAAGGCCGATTGCCGGCGCATCGGGAATTGCGCTTCCTGCACGGGAGAGCCAATGCGCGAGATTCATTTATTCCGCCTTCGCCCAGCTGGAATGAAGCGGAAATCCCGCGCCCGCGAGCAGGTTCGCGGTTTCAAGGAGCGGCATTCCGACCACATTCGGATAGGAGCCGGTGAGATTCTCAACGAAGCCTCCGGCCAGTCCCTGAACAGCATAGCCACCCGCCTTCCCGCGCCATTCGTCTGACGCGAGATAGGCGTTCATCTCATCCGACGATAGCCGCTTGAAGCGCACACGCGATTCCACAAGCCTTGTCTTGACCAAATTCTTCGGTGTCACCAGACACACGCCGGAATAAACGCGATGCGTACGGCCGGAAAGAAGCTTGAGACAAGCGGCGGCCTCTTCAGGCAATTCCGGCTTCGGCAGAATACGGCGCCCGACTGTGACCACGGTATCGGCCGCCAGAATATAAGCTTCGCGCAGCTCAGTATTCTCGCGCACGCGCGCGATCACCGCCTCAGCCTTTTCACGTGCAAGACGCGCTGCGAGCTTGGCTGGCAATTCAGCGCGCTTCGGCGTTTCGTCGATATCCGATGTCAACACAGCATCGGGTTCGAGACCGATCTGCGCAAGCAGCGCTAGACGGCGGGGCGACGCGGAAGCGAGCACAAGTTTGGGGCGTGTGGTCATGCGGCTGTATTCTTCTTACTTATAGGCAAGCATAGCCGGGCGAAGCGCTATCGGGAAAGCCGTCCTCAGTTCTTCGGTCCGAAGCGCTGTTTTATCTTGCGGACTAGTTCGTCCCGCACGTTGCGATAGGCGTCTAACTTCATCTCGCGGCTGCCTTCCTCGATGGTCGGATCGGTGGTCGGCCAGTATTCGACTTCGATCGGCAGCTTACGCGTCAGTTCCAGCGCGCGGTGATGCGCCTGCGGTGAGAGGCTGATCGCGAGATCGAAGCTGAGCCCCTCGTCGTCTTCTCGCTCCTCGACCGTGGTCGGCTTGTGCTTCGCGAGATCGATGCCGATTTCGTCCATCACCGTGGTGACGAAAGGATCTACTTCGCCTTTGCGCACACCGGCGGAGGTCACGTAGATCGATTTGCCGAAGAAGTGCTTGGTGATCGCCGCCGCCATCGGCGAGCGGATCGAATTCTGCCCGCACAGAAACAGCACCGCTTGCGGGCGCTTGTCACCGGGCTTGTCGGCCATCGAAGCGCTCAGCCCTTCCAGTGCAGGGCGCAGATCAAGGTGAAAAGCCGCCGCCCCGTGTCGAAATCGACCACTACTTTTTCCTTCAGGCGCTCGACCAGAATGCGCGAGCCTTCGTCGTGCAAGCCGCGGCGGCCCATATCGATCGCTTCGATTTTCTGCGGCGTCTCGGTCTTGATCGCAGAATAATAAGAGTCGCAGATCATGAAGTAATCGCGCACGACTTTTCTGAGCGGCGTCAGCGAGAGAATATGCGTAATCACTTCCTCGCCGTCTTCGCGTGCGATCGCGAGTACGAGCCGCTGCTCGGATAGCGAAATCCTCAGTGCATAAGGGCCGCTGTCGGTGCCGACCGGCTCGAAATGATTACTTTCGATCAGATCGTAAATCGCAATCGCGCGCTCGTGCTCGACATCCGGGTTGGAGCGGCCGATGGATTGCTCGTCCAGCTTGACCGAGACGAGCCGCTTCTTGGGATCGGCATTTTCGGTCATGCGCGAGCGGCCCGATCAATCCCGATTGAGACGAATGGAAATCGAACGTGCGTGCGCCTGCAAACCCTCGGCCTCGCCGAGCGTCATCGCGGCACCACCCAGCACGCGAAGCTGTTCGGCTTCCAATTTCAGGATCGAAGAACGCTTCATGAAGTCGAGCACGCCGAGACCGGACGCATAGCGTGCCGCACGCGCGGTCGGCAGCACGTGGTTCGAGCCGCCGACATAATCGCCGATCGCCTCCGGTGTGTATTGCCCGAGGAAGAAGGCGCCGGCATTGCGGATTTTCGCCATCAAGGCTTCGGCGTCTGCCGTCAGAATCTCGATGTGCTCGGCGGCGATGCGATCCGCGAGCGCGGGTGCTTCGGAAAGATTCTTCAGAAGAATAATCGCGCCGAAATTTTTCCAGGACTCAGAAGCGATTTTTTCGCGCGGCAAGGATTTCAACTGCGAGGCAACCGCTTTGGTCACCTGATCGGCGAGTTCGCGGCTGTCGGTCATCAAAATCGACTGCGCGGGCGGCAATCCAGTCCGGATTAGCTTTGCCGTCAGCGATCACGAGCACCTCGGAAGGCCCGGCCACCATGTCGATGCCGACGCGGCCGAATACGAGCCGCTTCGCGGCGGCGACATAGGCGTTACCCGGACCAACGATCTTCGCGACCGGCGCAATCGTCTTCGTGCCATACGCGAGTGCGGCAATCGCCTGCGCGCCGCCGACGCGATAAATTTCGGAAACGCCCGCGAGCTTCGCCGCGACCAGCACCAGCGGATTGATCGCGCCATCGGGCGCGGGCACGCACATCGCGATACGCGGAACACCGGCGACGACCGCAGGAATAGCGTTCATCAGAACAGAGGAAGGGTACGCCGCCTTACCGCCCGGCACGTAAATGCCGACGGACTCCAGCGCGCTCCAGCGATAGCCAAGCTCGACCCCGAGCGGATCGGTGTAGCGTTGATCCTGCGGCACCTGCTTCTTGTGATGCGCCTCGATACGGTCTTTCGCAAACTGCAGTGCGTCCAGCGTCTTCTTGTCAGCACTTTTGAAAGCGGCGTCGATGTCGCCTGCCGTGATGCGGATCGTCTCCGGTGTGAGACTCACGCGATCAAACTTCTTCGAGTATTCGATCAGCGCGTCGTCGCCACGCGTTTCCACGCCGCGCAGGATTTCGCGCGCAGCAGCGTCCACGTCCTCGGATGCCTCGCGCTTGCTCCCAAGGAAGGTTTCAAATCGCGCCAAGAAATCGGAAGCGCTGGTATCTAGGGTAATAGGCATGGCGCTTCCGTCAGTCGTGTTGCGGGCGTTTCTTTGCCGCCCATTCCGGTCCAAGATCGCGCATCGCCATCTCGATGCATTCGACATCGAGCTGCACGGCCGCGTCACCAGAGAAATAAAGAGTAATGGTGCCCGAAGGCGCGTCTTTTTCCGCGAACTCGACCGCGAGCAGGTTCACCACCGCCTTCTCGTCCTTGAGATCGAGATTGCGGATGCGCGCATTCAACACACGCTCGAAATGCAGGCCGGCGCGGCGGCGCACGGCTTTCTCCTGCTCGCTCGCAACGATCCAGTCGAAACGGTTCACGACCATGGCGAAGCGCTTTTCGGCGGGCAGATAAACCATCTCGCCGACGCGGGCGACCGCGTCCTGCAAATGCGCGGAGATGATCGCGAGATCCTCGCTCTCCATCGCAACCAGTTTCAGCAATGTGTTGTCCGTCGGCATCGCGGCTCGCTTTCCGTCCCCGCGAATAGCAGCGGGAGGACGACTCTCGCAAGGACGCGACTATACCCTGATTAACCTGTTACCCGCTCGATCGAGGCGCCGCAGCGGGCGAGCTTCTGCTCCAGCCGCTCGAAGCCACGGTCGAGATGATAGACGCGGTGGACCGTGGTTTCGCCAAGCGCGCAGGTCGGTCGCCATGACCGGCGCACCTTTGAGCTTTTCCACGCCCTGAACGATCGCGGTTTCGCCGTCGAGCGAGATGTTCGCGCCAAGACGGGCCAGCTCCTGCACGTGCATGAAGCGGTTTTCGAAAATCGTCTCGCGGATGCGCGAGGTGCCCTTGGCGCGGCTCATCAGCGCCATGAACTGCGCCTGCAGGTCGGTCGGGAAGCCGGGGAATGGCTCGGTCGTCACATCCACCGGCACGATGCCGGAGCCGTTCCGCGAAACCCGAAGCCCTTCGTTCGTCATCGTGATCTTGGTGCCGGTGCCGCGCAGCGTATCGAGTGCTGCGACAAGCAGATCGTCCCGCGCACCCGCGAGCATCACGTCGCCGCCGGTCATGGCGACAGCCATGGCATAGGTGCCGGTCTCGATGCGGTCGGGCAGCACGGAATGACGCGCACCATTCAGCTTGTCGCGGCCCTGTACGCGGATTGTCGAGGTGCCTGCACCCTCGATCGTCGAGCCCATCGCGATCAGGCAATCGGCAACGTCTTTAATCTCGGGTTCGCGCGCGGCGTTCTCGATCACGCTCTCGCCCTTGGCGAGCGAAGCAGTCAGCAGCGCTGCATGGGTCGCGCCGACGGAAACCTTGGGAAAGGAAATCTTCGCGCCGCGCAGGCCGTTCTTCGCCTTCGCAATCACATAGCCTTCCGAAATCTCGATCTCGCCGCCGAGCGCGCGAAGCACGTCAAGGTGGAAGTCCACGGGCCGCGTGCCGATCGCGCATCCGCCGGGCAGCGAAACTTTCGCCTCGCCCATCCGCGCAAGCAATGGCCCGATGACCCAGAAGCTCGCGCGCATTTTCGAGACAAGATGATAGGGCGCGGTGGTGTCGACGATGTTCTTCGCGGACAACTCGAAAGTCTGGCCCGCATTCTCTTCGTCGCCGGCGCGCTTGCCCGCGACCGTGATGTCCACGCCGTGATTGCCGAGGATGTATTGGAGCAGCCCCACGTCCGCGAGACGCGGCACATTCTCGAGGATCAGCTTCTCCTCGGTCAAAAGGCTCGCGATCATCAGGGGGAGCGCAGCATTCTTCGCCCCCGAAATGGGGATGGTGCCGTTCAGGGCGCGGCCGCCGTGGATCCGGATACGGTCCAACTTTTACTCCTTCGGCAACGCCGAATTCTCGTGATTTCGCTTTTCCTAGCCGACGGGAGTCGGCGAAACAATGGCGGCCCGCGCAGGGCGGTTAATCGCGGCCCTCGCCCGGTTCCAGTTTCCCGGTGACGGGCTGTTTTTCCGGCTTTTCCGCCCGCGCACGGGCCTGCGCCTTGCGGCGCTTGAGGTTTTCGCGCAATGCCGCGGCCAGCCGGGCTTCTTTGCGGGCGTCGGCGGGGTTGGGCTTTTTGTTCATTCCTGTGCGGTATCGCGGCTATGAAGCAGGTTCAAGCTTCGCCTTGCAGGGGGCAGACCCCTATGGCAAACCCTGCCCGCGCGACGCGATGCGTCCCGCGATTTGACCCCGGTTTGCTGCCGTAGCTCAGTGGTAGAGCACCTCATTGGTAATGAGGAGGTCCACAGTTCAATCCTGTGCGGCAGCACCATTCTCCGATCATTTCCGGACTTCGGTCGCAAAAATTTTCTGCGCCACCTGCCATTTGCCGTCGATCTTCAGAAAGCAAAGGTAGTCGGTGAAGTAGCGCGGCGGGAGCTGGCATTTGAGTTTGACGAAGGCGGTCGTCGGCGACGACTGATCAATCTGCAAAATCTCGTCACGGCGCTCAAGACCCTGCGATTTTGCAGAAGCGCGGCCACGTACGATTGCAAGCCATTCATCGCGGGGCAGCAGCGTCAGAACCCCATTTTGCTCCGAGGTGAGAGCGCTTGTCGGATGGAAGACCGACGCAAGCTTGTCGGCATCGCCCTCAAAGAGCGCGTCGAGATAAGTCTGTACCGCGGCTTCGATAGCAGTTCGTTCATCCATTTTTGCTCTCCCGGTCAGGATTTCTTTTTTTGCGCTTCTTTGTCGCCTTCTTTTTCACTGGCGTTGCCTTCGCGCCAGCGTACGCGGCCCTGCCGAACATTCCACGCGCGACAAACGGCAGAAGCATCGCGATCAGCACAAAGCGCGCGAGATGATGCGCGCCGACAAAGGCCGGGTCCAGCCCGATCATGAAGGCGAGAATCGTCATCGCCTCCAACCCGCCGGGCGCGAAAGCGACAATCGTCTTCGCGACATTCTCGCCGGAGAGCCAGGCCGCAAGCAGTGCGAAGGCAACGCAAACGACGAGTGCCACGATAAACGCACCGATGGAATCTACCAGCAGTCTTTTGATCATCGCCGCCGTGGTGCCGACAAAGCGCGTGCCGGTAAACGCGCCGAGCACAACAAAAGAAGCGAACAACAGAACGGACGGAATATTGCCTTGCAGATAACCGGTGCCGTGCAGCACGCCGTTCACGAGCATCGGACCGATCAAGAGGCCGCCCGGTACGCGAAGCCGCTCCGCAAGAAGCGCGGATACGATTCCGGTGCCCACCATGATCAGCGTGTCGTTCAACGTCGCGGCATGAATACCGGCATTCGGCGGGATTGCCCCGACCGAGGCGGACAGCCCCACCGCGAGCAACATACCGGGAAGTGCCGCGATCAAGAGGAACACCCGCACGGTCTGCACGAAAGCGACCATGCGGACATCGACTTTCGCATCTGTCGCCATCGCGAGTACCGCGGAGAGCGCGCCCGGTGCGCTTGCATATAATGTCTCGCGATATTTCCAGCCGGAGACGTAGTGCAGATAGAGCATCACCGCTCCCATGGTGATGGGGAGCGAGATCGCGAGGAGCGATAGCGTAATCGGCCAGGTGCGAATGCCCGCGACGGTTTCCGGCGTGACAGTGGCGCCGAGCGATATGCCGAGCACGACGAAAACCACCCGGCGCAGCAAATCAGGCACGTAAACCGGCAACCCGGACAGCGCGAGGGCCGATACGGCAACCAGTGCGCCTGCGAGCCATGCCGCGGGTAAATCGAAAAATGCAAACACGGCGCCACCGAGCGTGGCAAGCGCGAGCGTTATTGCCGCAACGACAACAGGTGGAAGGCGGCGCCAGGAATCTAGAAAGGGCATTACACCGAGATAGCAGCGGCAATTACGCGATGCCACTCCGCCCAGTGCATAGCTCAATTAGGCAGATTGGTTTTACCGCAATCCCGCGTTGATCTTCTCAAGCGCGCCGCTGCCTGGGCAAAGATCCGTGTCGCCGAGCGAATTGAGCGGCCGTTTCGTAACGCCAAGACGGTCGAGCAGATCTTCCGAATCCGGCTCGACATACAAGAGTCCGGTGGCAATCTCGCCGCGTGCATTATGGCGCTGGATGAAATTCATCACCGAAGCCCGGTCGGTCGGGTCGTGATCTTCGGCAAGCTTCCTTAACCGCAGCACGGAGCCATCGTGCTGGGTGACATTGATGGTCGTGCCAGGGTCGTGGTCGATAGTGATTTCTTCCTTGCCCTCGATGAATTCGAGCGCGTTCACCGCCTCGTTGTGCTCGCGCACATAATCGAAGCTCTTGGTCGAGCCTGCGTGATTGTTGAAGGCAACACATGGCGAGATCACGTCGAGGAACGCAGCCCCCTTGTGCGCGATCGCGGCCTTGATCAATTCAACGAGTTGCTTCTTGTCGCCGGAGAACGAGCGGCCAACGAAGCTTGCGCCTGCAATCAGCGCCAGCGAAACGAGGTCCATCGGGCTGTCCGGATTGCCCGCGCCCTTCTTCGATTTCGAGCCTTTGTCCGCGGTCGCGGAGAACTGACCTTTGGTTAGCCCGTACACGCCGTTGTTCTCGACAATATAGACCATGTTCACGCCGCGGCGGATGCAATGCGCGAACTGGCCCAAACCGATCGAGGCCGAGTCGCCGTCGCCGGAAATGCCCATGTAAACGAGATCGCGGTTTGCAAGGTTCGCGCCGGTCAGCACCGACGGCATACGCCCATGCACGGAGTTGAAGCCGTGGCTTTGACCTAGGAAATAGGTCGGCGTCTTCGAAGAGCATCCGATGCCGGACAACTTCGCGAGACGGTGTGGCGGCAGATCGATCTCGAAGCACGCCTGAATTATCGCAGCCGAAATCGAATCATGCCCGCAACCCGCGCATAGCGTCGATACCGAGCCTTCGTAGTCGCGCCGCGTAAAGCCGAGCGCGTTCGCGGGCAGCTTTGGGTGATGGAGTTTCGGCTTCGCAATGTAGGTCACGAAACGCTCTCCTTCAGCGGCGGCTTGTTCATGCCGTGTTTGAGCGAAATGTCGTTCACGATAAAACGCGCGGTGATCGGGTTGCCGTCATAATGCAGGACGGACGTCAGCCGCGAGGGATCGACTTTGCCGGTATCGAGCAGAAGCGTTCTCAATTGCGCGTCACGATTTTGTTCGACCACATAGACGTGATCGTGATTCTTTATGAAATCAATCACCGTGTCGTTGAACGGGTAAGCCCGGATGCGCAAACGATCGAGCAGAATGTTATTTTCGTTCAGCGCGAGAATCGCTTCGTCCATCGCCGATGTCGTCGAGCCAAAATAGATCACGCCATATTTTGTTGGTTTTGGCGCGTCGATCTTCACCGGAGGCGGCACCAGCGATTTCGCAGTTTCGAATTTCCTGAGTAGCCGCTCCATGTTGTCGACATAAGCGGGGCCTTCTTCCGTGTAGCGCGCGTAGCGATCGCGCGAAGTGCCGCGCGTGAAGTACGCACCCTTGTCCGGATGCGTGCCCGGATAGGTGCGGAATGGAATGCCATCGCCGTCGACGTCGAGATAGCGGCCAAAATCCTTGCCGGCTTCGAGATCGGCGTGCGTCATCACCTTACCGCGATCCATTCTCTTCTTGTCGTCCCACTTCAGCGGATCGACCAGCCACTCGTTCATGCCGATGTCGAGATCGGTCATGACGAAGATCGGCGTCTGCAAGCGGTCGGCAAGATCGAGTGCCTGCGCAGACATCTCGAATGCTTCTTTCGGATCGGCGGGAAGAAGAAGAACGTGCCGCGTATCGCCGTGCGAGGCGAATGCGGCAAGAAGTAAATCGGACTGCTGCGTCCTCGTCGGCATACCGGTCGAGGGTCCGCCGCGCTGCACGTCGATCAGCACTGCCGGGATTTCCGCGAAATAAGCGAGACCGATGAATTCCTGCATCAAGGAAATGCCGGGGCCGGAAGTTGCGGTGAAGGCGCGCGAGCCGTTCCAGCCCGCTCCGATGACGACCCCGATCGCGGCAAGCTCGTCTTCGGCTTGGACAATCGCATAGTTGTTACCGTCCTCGCCTGTGCGCAGTTTCTTGCAGTAGCCCGCGAACGCTTCGGCGACCGAAGTCGAAGGCGTGATCGGATACCAGGCGGCGACAGTCGCGCCGCCATAAACGCAGCCGAGTGCAGCAGCAGCATTTCCCTCGATCAAAATTCTGTCGCCGACCGCGTCGGCGCGCTTCACTTTCAGGCCGATCGCACCTTTCAAATGCTGATCTGCGTAGTCACGGCCGATATGCAGCGCCTCCATATTTGGCGCGATCAACTTGTCTTTGCCTTGGTAAAGCTCCTTGATCAGCGCTTCGCTCTCATCTGTCTCGATGCCGAGCAATGCGTCGAGCGCACCGACATACATGATATTCTTGAAAAGCTGCCGCTGACGCGGATCGGAATACTGCTTGTTGCAGATTTCGGTGAGCGGCATACCCACGACGGTGATGTCGTCGCGGAATTTCGACGAAGGCAGAGGCTTCGTCGAATCGTAGAAGAGATACCCGCCGGCATCGATCCCGGCGACGTCCTTGTCCCAGGTCTGCGGATTCATCGCGACCATCATGTCGTAGCCGCCGCGGCGGCCGAGATGCCCTGCGCCGGAGACGCGCACTTCGTACCACGTCGGCAGCCCTTGAATATTCGACGGGAAAATATTGCGCGAACCGACGGGAATTCCCATGCGGATCATCGAGCGTGCAAAGATTCGGTTCGCACTCGCCGACCCGGAGCCGTTCACGTTCGCGAGGCGGATGACAAAATCGTTGATCTTCTCTACGCGCGAGAGCATCTTGCCTCCGTCGCGTACGTCATCTCCAGCAGAAACTTCTGCATATCCCAGGCGCCGGTCGGGCAGCGCTCGGCGCAAAGCCCGCAATGCAGGCAGACATCTTCGTCTTTCACGAGCACGCGCGCGGTCTTCAGCGGCGGAGAGACGTATAAGTCCTGTGTGAGATTGTCGGCGGGCGCATTCAGAATCAGCCGCAGATCCGGCTCCGCCGCGTTCGGCGTAAACGTGATGCAATCGACCGGGCAAATGTCGGCGCAGGCATCACACTCGATGCAGAGGTTTGCTTCGAACACCGTCTGCACGTCGCAGTTCAGGCAGCGCTGCGTCTCGGCATAGCCGAGCATCGGATCAAAGCCGAGTTCGACCTCCGCCTTGATGCTTTTCAGCGCGATCTTCTGGTCGCGCATCGGTACCTTGTGGCGAAGGGAATTGGAGATGTCGTTGTCGTAGCTCCACTCATGAATGCCCATCTTCTGGCTCATGAGGTTTGTCAGCGGCGGCGGGCGCTTGGCGACATCGTCGCCGGAACAGAATTTGTCTATCGAGACCGCCGCGTCGTGGCCGTGTGCTACTGCCCAGATAATGTTTTTCGGACCAAAGGCAGCGTCACCGCCGAAGAAAATTTTCGGGTTGGTCGACTGGAAGGTGATCTCGTTCACCTTCGGCATATTCCATTTGTCGAACTCGATGCCGCAGTCGCGCTCGATCCAGGGAAAGGAATTTTCCTGCCCGACCGCGATCAATACGTCGTCGCACTCGAAATGCTGGTCGGGCTCGCCGGAGGGCACGAGCTGGCGGCGGCCTTTCTCATCCTTCTTCGCGACCACTTTCTCGAAAATGACGCCGGTGAGCTTGCCGTCCTTATGCGTGAATTCTTTCGGCACCAGGAAATTATGAATCGGGATGCCTTCGTGCATCGCGTCTTCTTTTTCCCAAGGCGAAGCCTTCATTTCCTCAAAGCCGGAGCGGACGATGACTTTCACGTCGTCGCCGCCGAGGCGCCGCGAAGTACGGCAGCAATCCATTGCAGTATTGCCCCCGCCAAGCACGATGACGCGCTTACCGATCTTGTCGATGTGTTCGAAGGAGACGTTCGACAACCAGTCGATGCCGATATGGATGTTCTTCGCCGCTTCGCTTCTTCCAGGAATATCGAGATCGCGGCCGCGCGGCGCGCCGGAGCCAACGAAGACGGCGTCGAATTTCTCCGACAGCAGTTCTTTCATGCTGTCGATGCGCGTACCGAAACGCGTCTCTACGAAGCCACGGTCCAGAATATAATCGACCTCCTCGTCGATCACTTCTTCCGGCAGGCGGAAGCGCGGGATCTGCGAGCGAATCATGCCGCCACCGCGCTTATCGGCGTCGAACAGCACTAGCTCATAGCCGAGCGGCGCCAGGTCGCGCACGACCGTGAGCGATGCGGGACCGGCACCGATCAGCGCGACACGCTTGCCGTTTTTCTTCGCTGGCTTCGGCGGCAATAGATCGCTGATGTCGTCTTTATTGTCAGCGGCGACACGCTTCAGGCGGCAGATCGCAACCGGCTCTTCTTCGACACGTCCACGGCGGCACGCCGGCTCGCAAGGACGATCGCAGGTGCGGCCGAGGATTCCCGGAAACACATTTGATTTCCAGTTCACCATGTAAGCGTCGGTGTAACGCCCGGCAGCAATCAAACGGATGTATTCGGGAACGGGCGTGTGCGCGGGACAGGCCCACTGGCAATCGACGACTTTGTGGAAGTACGCAGGATTGCCAATATCGGTCGGAGGCATTCCGGCGCCATTGCCCGAATGCCCGACGCCGTTACCACGCTTATCTGGAGCGGGTCGTTGCTCCAGCGCTTCCGTACCCGCGCCCATTCGCGGAACTCCTCGTGCTTTCGGCTACGCGAAAAAGGAAAAGCACTCCGGCGCGCGAATGCGCGGCGAATGCTTGTCTTCCTTCGACTTCACTTGAATTCAGCAAGGCGATTCCAACCGATTTTCTTTTTCTATTTAGTCATTGAGTTTCTAGCATAATCATTTCCACCGCACTGCCCATCGTGCAATTGGTATTATTCGCAGATGCGTTAATGCTGCGATGCAATAGCCACAATCGGCTATTTGCTACGCTTTCAGCGCTTCAGCCAATCGGCGATACGGTTCACCACGGTCTCGACACTCTCGGGACTGCGCGCGAAGCAAAGCCGCAAAAACGGTTCCGCGCCCGGACCAAAAGCAGTGCCGGGTGCCAGGCCTACGCCCGCTTCATCGATCAGCTTCATTGCCAGTGCGCGCGAGTCTTTCTCGCCCTCGACCGAGAAGAATGCGTAGAACGCGCCATCCGGGGGCGCGAGACGCACGCGGTTGCTTTCTCCCAGCACGTTCATGGTGAGCTCGCGGCCGCGGCGCGAGCGTTCGATCATGTGCTTCACGAAGGTTTCGCCTTTATCGAGTGCTGCAATCCCCGCGCGCTGCATGAAGACGGCTACACCGGAGGTCGAATATTGAATGAGATTCTCGATGGCCTGGCCCAGCGACGGATGCGCCTCGATCCAGCCGATACGCCAGCCGGTCATCGCCCAGTTCTTCGAAAATGTATTCACGAAGATTATTCTGTCTTCCGCATCCATCACGTCGCGGAAAGACGGCGAGCGGTCGCCGCCCTTCCAGTAGAAGCGCGCATAGATTTCGTCAGCGACGATCCAGAGGCCATGCTTGCGGGCAAGCGCGAGCACGTTCTTGAGATCATCGAGGTTCGCGACCCAGCCGGAAGGATTCGAAGGCGTATTTAGAAAGATCGTTCGTGTGCGTGCGTTGATCAGCCGCTCGATCTTGGAGATGTCGAGCGAAAAGCCGCTATCGCCGAAACCCATCTCGACGAAGACCGGCTTCGCACCGATCACTTGCGCGGCGGCAGCGGCATTCGGCCAGCTCGGGCTTGGGATGATTACTTCGTCGCCTGCGGCCATCGTCAAACCGAACGCGATCTGGATCGCCTGCATACCAGAGCCGCAGACGAAATAGCGCTCGCGGTCGACCGGCACGCCATAGAGTTTGTGATGATAAAGCGCGAGCTGCTCGCGCAACTCCGGGATGCCGCGCTGCCACGTATAAAATGTCTCGCCGCTTTTCAGCGAGCGCGCGGCGGCATCCGAGATGAAATCCGGCGTTGGCAGATCACCCTCGCCTGCCCAGAGCGCGACCGTGCCCTCGCGCCTGCGGCCGTAGTTCATCACTTCCACGATGCCGCTCTCCGGCAAGGACTTTGCCGGCGCGCTCAGGGCATCGAATAATTTTCTGCTTTCCGCCACTCGGGGCCGCTCTTTCAAAAGAAATACGCCGGGGACGATTTGAACCATCCCCGGCGCATCTAGCAAGTCAGAGCAGTTATGCGGTTCAGCGCTTTACCAACGCATCGCGGATTTCGGTCAGCAACTGCACTTCTTTGGTCGGAGGCGCGACCGGTTCGGGTTTCGCCGCCTCTTTTGCCTTCAGACGGTTGATCGCCTTCACCACCATGAAAAGGATCGCAGCGATGATCGTGAAGTTGATGACGATAGTCAGGAAGCTGCCATAGGCCAGCACCGCACCCTGCTTCTTCGCTTCGACCAGCGAAGGCGCATTTACAGCCGAAGAAAACGCCAGGAAATAGTTCGAGAAATCGAGCCCGCCCAGAATGGCGCCGACGATCGGCATGAACAGATCGCCGACAACCGATTCCACGATCTTGCCGAAGGCGGCACCGATGATGACCGCGACCGCAAGATCGACGACATTTCCCTTTAACGCGAATTTTTTAAACTCTTCCCACATTGCTCTCTCCTATATAAAGGCTACGCAACGAGCAGATCGCGCAGCATTTCGTTGGCGTGTTTGATCGATGAAAGCGCGTCCTTCAGCGTAGCCTGATCGTTGCGCGAAAGCCGCTTGATCTCAACTTTGTTCGACGGTGGCCTGCCTGCGGCGATATCGGCGAGTTGCTGATCGAGGATAGCGCTCAAGATAACGCGGTGCGTTTCCATCATAGCGTTCAGATCGCTCTCCGAACCGGGACCTAGCGCGCGAACATTCTCGATTCGAGCCTTGGTCGAATGTTCGGCGATGCCGTGATAGATCGCAAGTACGCGCGCGGTCGAGACAATGACGAAAAGCCCGCCCTTCTTCAAATCGGCGCGGCCGTTTTCGGTCTTGATTCCAAACCAACCGACCGGCGGTTCGAAATTCCCGCTCGCATCGGCAAGCAGTTTTGCAAATCCTGCCTCACCTTTCGCCATGCTGTATGCGTCGTTCCAGAGCGCCGCCGCCAGCGCGCCATCGCCATGCACTGCGCGAAAATCGAAAAAGATATCGACCGCCAGCAAATCTTCCGGCTCCGAGCGGCCAATCCAATGTTGCAGGCGGTCACGCCAGATCGCAGCACTCCCGCGCCATTGTGCGTTCTTCGCCATCACGCCGCCAGTGCAATAGGGCACGCCGACTTCGTGCAGGATGTCGGCGACATGCGTGCCGAGTTCGGCAAACCAGCGGTCTTCGGGGCCGCCGGGATCGCCGCGCTCGAAAATGATCGCGTTGTCCTGATCCATCGCAAGCAGGCTTTCGCCGCGGCCGGCGGAGCCGAGCACAAGCAGTGCATAAGGCACCGGCGGATTGCCTCTACCCGACTCAAACATTCTGCGCTCTGCAATCTGACCCGCTCGGCGGGTTAGCGCCCCCAATTCGCGCGACACAATCGCGGACACGTCCCGCGCTTCGATACCTTCATCGAGCAGTCCCCGCGCGACCGCAGGCAAGGTGGACCAAGCCTGTCCCAATTCATGCACGTCTTCCGCTTCGTCGATCTCGTCGCCCAGAGTGACTGCGTCGCGTGCGCGAAGGCGTAATAAGTCTCGCGCAGTAAGGGCGCCTGCGACATACCCCTTCTCATCAACAACACCGAGATGCCGGATGCGTAAACGGTCCATGCGTCCGATCGCGCGATAGACGAATGCCTCGGCGGGGACCGATGTCAGCGGTCGGCTTGCGATCGTTCCAACAGGCTTGATGAAAGCACCACTCGTATCCCTGCGGATCGCGCGCAGGATATCGCGCTCGGTCACGATACCGCTATCCACGCCGAGGAAAGGACCTACCTCGGGCTTTTTTCCGGGCGGCGTGACGAAGAGAGAGCTGATGCGGCTGTCGGCCATGAGCTTTAGCGCTTCTTCGAGCGGCGCTTCAGCAGCGACAAATATCGGCGGCGAGGACATCAACTCGCGCACGCGATGGCGATATGGGTAAGCGTCGAGCCGCGCCAGCACGCGCTCGGTATCCGCGCGCGACGGCGAAAGCACCGGCTCGACCCAGCCCGCACGATGTTGCTCTTCCAGCGCGGCCGTGAGTTTGGTGCAGGCGGTTTCTGCTTCCGCGAGCGTGCGGATGTTTCCTTCTCGCAGCTTCGGCACAAGCGCTACGAAAATACGCGCGGCAGTCAGCGCATCTCCCACTGCTGAATGACGGCCGGTTGCCTCTACGTCCAGCCATGCCGCAAGACTGTCGAGCGAATAGCCCGCGAGCGAAGGCTGCACGATTTGCGCAAGCAGACGCACATCGAGCGTGCGCGGCCGCGAGAAGGTAATGCCTGCGCGCCCGGTTTCGTTCGTGAGAACAGCGAGGTCGTAACCGATGGAGTGGCCAATCACGACACTGCCGCCGATGTAGTCGCTAACAAGCGGCCAGATTTCCGCGATGTTCGGTTCGTTACGGACCTTGGCGTCGTCGATACCGTGGATGCCGGTCGAGACCGCCGGAACCGGCATTTCCGGATTGACGAGAGAGCGAAAAGTTTTGTCCTCGCTTATGCGTCCGGAAGAGAGCCGCACCGCGCCAATTTCGACGATGCGCGCAACGCGCGGATCGAGGCTGGTCGTTTCGGTGTCGAGTGCAACAGCATCGAGCGCAAGCAGAGGTGTCGCGCTGGTGCGGTCCGCCATTCGAAAGCTCGCTATGCCGCGTTGGTACGGGGATGCACGCCTAGGTCGGATAGCAGTGCGGCTTTTTTCACGCGGTTTGCGAATTCGTCGTGCATGGTGACGAGATTGATGCGCAACTGCGCCTGAATCATTTCGAAGTCGCGTTTGCGCAATTCTTCGTGGATCGGCTGCGAGTCGTAGAGAATCTGCGCGTAAGGCAGGATGACATCTTTCGCGAATTTCGGCGGATGGCTGTCGATCAACGCGAGTCGCTCGATCAAAGTTTCCCGTGCCTTCTTCCAGGTATCCTCGCCGAGCGCGGCGGGCACAGGATATTTGTCGAATGCGGCGAGTGCCGCGCTCGATACCGCATCATTCAACGGCTTCCGGTCAGCGTCGTCGAACAGTGCTCCGCGTACAATTTCGGCAAGGGCCGCGAGGCCGATCGGAAAACCGGTCCAGCGCGATACTTCGACGGAATCCTTGAAAGCCTGTTCCTTGATGATCTGCGAAAAATACGGACCCGATCTCGCGCGCGCATAATCGAAGATGTTCTTCTGGATCAGAAACGCCGCGCGCGTGTCGAGAAACTCAATGAGCTTGTCGCGCGTGTCCACCGGGGGCTTGCGCCCGAAATAGGCCGGTATTCCGAGAACCCAATCCACAAAACTCATTTTCTTTACCTTACGCGCTCCTCAAAGCCGGCGGTCCGGCGTCATGGACAAGGTCATCGCGCTATGATCCCCTTCCTGTCAAATGCCCCTCGCGTAAGGATAATGTCAGGATCCGAGGGGTTGGTGACGCGAACCGGATAGAAGAGCCGCCATGCTGCAAGGTTGGGTCGTCGTCCTCATCGCGCTCGGCTACATCGGCTTCCTGTTTGCCGTAGCGAGCTATGGCGACCGCGGGCGCCCGCAATGGGCCGTGCGCGGCGCGCGGCCGCTGATCTATCCGCTGTCGCTTGCGGTCTATTGCACCTCCTGGACATTCTTCGGCTCGGTCGGCCTGTCGTCGCGCCAAGGCCTCGACTTTCTGACGATCTATCTCGGCCCGGTTTTGATGGTCGGGTTGTTCTACCCGTTCATTCTGAAAATCATCCGGCTTGCGAAATCGCAGAACATCACGTCGATCGCGGACTTCATCGCCGCGCGCTACGGGAAGAATCAGGCGGTCGCGGCAATCGTGACGCTGGTCGCGGTGATCGGTGCGGTGCCTTACATCGCACTTCAGCTTAAAGCCGTTTCGGCCTCGCTCCTCACCATGCTCGGCCAGACACAGCCGAGCGCAGGGCACGATCTTCCTATTATCGGCGACCTGGCAATTCTCGTGACACTCACGATGGCGCTGTTCGCCATTCTGTTCGGCACGCGCCACATCGATGCGACCGAACACCAGGAAGGCTTGATGCTCGCGATTGCGACGGAATCGCTGATCAAGTTGCTCGCCTTTCTGATCGTCGGTGCCTACGTCACCTGGTATCTGTTCGGCGGACCGGCGGACCTGATCACGCGCGCAAATCTGCAAACCGATATTCTGCCGATCTTCACGAAGATGCCGGACGCGACGACGTGGATCACCATGACCACGCTTTCTTTCCTTTGCATCGTGATGTTGCCGCGGCAGTTTCATGTCACCGTCGTTGAGAACAACGGCGCACAGGAAATGAAGCGGGCCGCGTGGTTGTTCCCGCTCTACCTCATTCTCATCAATCTCTTCGTCGTTCCGATTGCGATCGCGGGCATGACGGTCTTTCCGAAGGGGTCCGTCGACTCCGATATGTTCCTGCTTGCGTTGCCCTTGAATGCTGGCGACGGCTGGATTGCGATGATCGCCTTTATCGGCGGCCTGTCGGCAGCAACCGCGATGGTGATCGTCGAAAGCGTTGCGGTCGCCATCATGGTTTCGAACGACCTCGTCGTGCCGCTATTGCTGCGGCTGCGCGGGCGAAATGCCGCGCGCGACCAACTCGCGGACATGGGCGCGGTACTGCTTCGTGCGCGGCGCATCGCCATTTTTGGCGTGCTTTGTCTCGCTTATCTTTATTACCGCTACGCGGGCGAGGCACAGCTTGCACAGATCGGCCTCCTTTCCTTCGCGGCAATCGCGCAATTTGGCCCGGCGTTTTTTGGCGGCTTGCTCTGGCGGCGCGCAACCGCGGCGGGTGCGATCAGCGGCATTCTTGCAGGTGTCCTGATCTGGGCGTTCACGCTGCTCCTGCCGAGTTTCGTCGACTCTGGATTCTTCGACCGCAAGATTCTCGATGCGGGCCTGTTCGGTCTTGGCGCGTTCCGGCCGCAGGCGTTGTTCGGCCTCACGGGGTGGGCACCGCTAACGCATGGCGTGTTCTGGAGTCTTAGCGTCAATATCGCGCTGTTCGTGATCGTTTCCTGGCTGACGCGGCCGGCACCGATCGAAAAATTGCAGGCAAACGTGTTCGTGCCTTCCAAGCTCACGCCGATGGCGCCGAGCTATATGCTCTGGCGCTCGCGCGTAACAGTTGAGGAATTGCTCGCCACGATTGCGCGCTATCTCGGCGAGGAACGCACACGCCGCTCGTTCGAGAGTTTTGCTGCCACGCGAGGCCTTACGCTCGAGCCGAAGCGCGAAGCGGACGTCCATCTATTACGCTACGCGGAACATTTGCTCGCTTCCGCGATCGGCGCGGCCTCCTCGCGGCTCGTGCTATCGCTGCTTCTGCGTAAGCGCGCGGTTTCGACCAAGGCCGCGCTGAAGCTGCTCGACGATGCTTCCGAAGCAATCCAGTACAATCGCGAAATCCTGCAAACCGCACTCGACCATGTCCGTCAGGGCATCGCGGTGTTCGACAAGCAGATGCAGCTGGTGACTTGGAACCGCTATTTCGGCGAAATGCTGGAACTACCGCCCGATCTTGTCCGCGTCGGTGTCCGGCTGGATGAAATCCTGTATCGCCTCGCCGAGCGCGGCGATTTCGGCACCGGCACGATCGACGCAATTTTGCAGGACCGGCTTGAGCGCTATGTGCGCACGACCGAAACCTTCCACGAGCGGATGCCGAAGCGCGGCGTCGTCATCGAAGTCCGCTCGAACCGTATGCCAGACGGCGGCATCGTCGCGACCTATACCGACATCACGCCTTCGGTCGAAGCCGCCGAGGCGCTGGAGCGCCGTGTGCAGGAACGCACCGAAGAACTGACGCGGCTGAACAAAGAACTCGCGCGGGCGAAGTCCGAGGCGGATGAGGCGAACATTTCAAAGACGCGCTTCCTTGCCGCCGCGAGCCACGACATTCTTCAGCCGCTGAACGCGGCGCGGCTTTATGCGACGAGTCTTGTTGAGCGAGAGCGGGGCTCCAACGAGGCTAAACTTGCAGGCAACGTGGACGCTTCGCTCGAAGCCGTCGAAGAGATTCTCGGCGCACTGCTCGACATCTCCCGCTTGGACACCGGCGCGATGCAGCCCGAACTGTCGAATTTCCGCATCGGCGATCTTCTCGGCCAGTTGAAGCTCGAATTCGAACCGCTTGCAGCAGAGAAAGGGCTTGAACTGAAGTTCCTGCCCTGCTCGCTGAATGTGCGCTCCGACCGAAGGCTGCTCCGCCGCCTGCTTCAGAACCTGATCTCGAACGGCATCAAGTACACGCCCAAAGGCCGGGTGGTGGTCGGATGCCGCCGCCTCGACGGTGCGTTGCGCGTGGAAATTCACGATACAGGTCTCGGCATTCCAGCCTCGCAGCAGAAAATCATCTTCCGCGAATTCCAGCGGCTTGATCAGGGCGCACGGGCCGCGCGCGGTCTGGGGCTCGGTCTTTCAATCGTCGAGCGTATCGCGCGCGTGCTCGCTCACAAGATCACGCTTCGCTCGAAGTCCCGCATAGGCTCCACCTTCGGCGTCGAAATGCCGACCGTCTCGGGCATGGTCGCAACCGAGGCCGCCGTGCAAAGCCTGCCGACGCCCGCCGCGGCACTCGAAGGGATCGTCACGCTCTGTATCGACAACGATCAGCAGATTCTCAACGGCATGACGGTTCTATTAAGCGGCTGGGGTTGTCATGTTCGGGCGGCACCCGACCTCGATGCTGCCCGCGCGATGCTGAAAAGCGGCACGCAGCCCGATGTGCTGCTGGTCGACTATCATCTCGATCAGGGTAACGGCATCGAGGTTATTCGCGCACTGCGCGAAACGCTCGGAAACAACTTTCCGGCGGCGCTCATTACCGCGGACCGTTCACCGCAAGTACGCGATGAAGCCCGCGAGAAGAATGTTCAGGTACTGAATAAGCCGTTGAAGCCGGCGGCGCTGCGCGCGTTCCTCGCGCAATGGCGTGTCACCAGACCCGCAGCGGAATAACTTCGTTTTGCACTTATTGATTTATTTGATGACCAAGTCGGATAAATCCGACTTGGTCTGGCGAGTCACCCGACCCACAACGGAATAGTCTGAAAAATCAGTTCAGCGATTTCGGCCACTGACCCGCTTCAATCTTCGAAGCGGCGATGACGGCTTGGGTGCGGCTCTCAACGCCGAGCTTTTGCAGAATCGCGGAAACATGGGCCTTCACGGTTGCTTCCGAAACGGTCAGCTCGAAAGCGATCTGCTTGTTGAGAAGGCCTTCGGACAGCATCATCAAGACGCGCACCTGCTGGGGCGTCAGCGTCGCGAGGCGCTGCACGAGATCGCGGGTTTCCTTGTCGTCGGTCGAGGTGAGATCGACATCGGGCGGGGTCCAGACTCCGCCGTCAAGCACTTTGAAAATAGCCGTGCGCATGACATCGACGCTCAGCGTCTTCGGCACGAAACCGGAAGCGCCGAACTCCATGCAACGTCGGATGACATCGGGCTCTTCGTTGGCCGAGACCACGACCACCGGCACGCCCGGAAACTGCGCGCGCAGATAAAGCAGCCCTGAAAATCCGCGCACGCCCGGCATCGAGAGATCGAGCAACACGAGATCCATGTCGCCTTCGTTCTCAAGCAAAGTTTGCAACTCGTCGAAGCCGCCCGCTTCGAAAATTTTCGTCGCGCTGAACTGCTGGCCCACTGCTTCTTTCAGCGCACCGCGAAACAGCGGATGATCGTCGGCGATCACAAACCGGTAAGACGCCGTCGGATCAACCTTGGAGATTCCCTGCGCCACGGATTCAGCCTGCTGTTTCATCGTCTCGTTACTCTTACGCCGTTGGCACGGCCGCAAGCCATAAAATGCCAGAAATCGCTTCGATCTCGCAGCATAGTTTCCGCCATGCGGAATCAGCGCAAGCCTCTGCGATTATGCTGCGTTAACGGAAAAATACGCCGGAAGTCCATTGCTGCAGTGCAGTATTACGATGGTTTTTCAAATACTTAGAGAAATCCACTGGGCCGAAAGTCGCATATAGAGGCCGTTTACCCGGTGTTAACGTGCCGCACTGGACCCGCAATAAAAAAATAGCGCGGGCCGTTCGGGGGAACGCCAATAAATCGCCGGCCAACGAGCCGGAGCACCTCCGCAACTTTGAACCTTCGTTGCTCTGACCCTTCAGGTCAGGGCGTCCGCGGCTGATTTAGGAGGGCAATCAACCCATGGCTCCCGCAGATACAAAAGCAAACGAGCAAGCCCATTGGGCCGCTACCACGCGGCTGATGTGGACTCATCTCGCGTTGTGGCTGTTCTTTGGCTACATCGTCCACTTCTTCGT
>LNEZ01000091.1 GCA_001464215.1 Rhizobiales bacterium Ga0077548
AAGATCGCCGCGTCGCGGGCTTCGAGTCGCTGCTGCGCTGGAACCATCCGAAACTCGGCAGACTCGGCCCCGCCGAATTTATCCCGATTGCCGAAGAGTCCGGCTTCATCATTGAAATCGGCCGCTTCGTGCTCGAGCGTTCAGCCCGCCAGCTTGCGATCTGGCAGCGCGCGATGCGCTCGGACAATCCGCTGTTCCTGAGCGTCAACATTTCTTCGCGGCAGCTGATGCGTCACGATCTTATTCAAGACGTGAAGAGCGTGCTTTCGCGTCACACGTTGACACCCGGCACGCTGAAGCTGGAACTCACCGAGTCGCTGGTGATGGAGAACCCGGAGCTTGCGGCGCAAATGCTGCACAAGATCCGCGAGCTCGGGGCGGGTCTGTCTCTTGACGATTTCGGCACCGGCTATTCGTCGCTTGCGTATTTGCAGCGTTTCCCCTTCGACACCATCAAGATCGACCAGCAATTCGTGAAGGGTTCAGGCCACAAGCGCGGCGCACGGCCCGTGATCCTGCGCTCGATCGTGCAACTCGCGCACGATCTCGGCATGGATGTCGTGGCCGAGGGTGCGGAGTCCGACTCCGACGCGGTCGAGCTTTATCAGATCGGCTGCGAATATGTGCAGGGTTTCGCCTTCGGCGAGCCGATGACGGCAGAAGAAGCGCGCCGCCTGATTGCCCCTGAAGTGAAAGAGCGTGCCGGCGCACGCACGCCGACCAGCGCACCGGCAACCTGATCGTCAGGCGTGTCCGGCCTGGGACGACAGCTTGCCGAGATCGATGCCGATTTTCTTCAGCGCGAGATCGTATTTCTGTTCGGCATCCGAGCCGAAAACCAGAGACGCGTCCGCCGCGCAATTCAGCCAGCCGTTCGCCTGGATTTCGCTCTCCAGTTGTCCCGGCGCCCAGCCGGCATAGCCGAGCGCAAGCACGGCACTTTCCGGCCCGCTGCCGTTTGCGATCGCCTTCAGAATGTCGAGGGTCGCGGTAAGGCAGATGCCGTCATTGATCGGCAGCGTCGAGTCCTTGATGAAATAGTCGGCACTGTGCAGCACGAAGCCGCGTTGCGTTTCCACTGGCCCGCCTTTCAAGACCCGGAGAATGTCGCCGTGCTTCGGCAACTCGATCATTCCCTCGCCGGGAATGACATCGAGTTGCACGAGGAGATCGGAGAAACGGATATTCGGCGCGGGCTGGTTGACGATGATTCCCATCGCGCCTTCCGAAGAGTGCGCGCAAAGATAGATCACCGAGCGGCTGAAGCGCTCATCCTGTATGGTCGGCATCGCGACGAGAATCTGGCCGTCGAGATAGCCTTCGTTCGGACCCTTAGAAGACTCGCCTGCAATCTTCATGGAAAAAAGCCTATCCGAGCTTGTGCGGGAAGCAAATGCGGCATTGGGGCGGGCATATTCACGCATTCGTGGCTGGGCTCCTGCCTGATTCGATGGTTACGCTGTCTTCGTGGTGAAAAAATGCGTGTGCATAAGTTAAGTTCCTTGCTTCTTTCCGCCGCACTGGCCGCTTGTTGCGCGGGCAATGCGTTCGCGGCGTCGTCCGGCGCCGTCAGCGCGGGCGAAGCGAAAGTGCGCCTGCTGGTCTCCGGCAATAGCAATACAAATTCCGCGCCAGTTTTTCGCGGGGGCATCGAGATCGTACTTTCGCCCGGCTGGAAGACGTATTGGCGCTATCCGGGCGACGCCGGAATCCCTCCTCGCTTCGACTGGAGCGGATCCGAAAATGTGGCGAAGGTGGAAGTATTCTATCCCGCGCCGAAGCGGATCACGGACGGCAGCGGACAAGTTTCGATCGGCTACGAGGACCGCGTAATTTTTCCGCTCAGGATCACAGCAAAGGATTCTTCCAAGCCGGTCACGCTGAAACTCAAGCTGGATTTTGCGACCTGCGAGAAACTCTGCATTCCGGCGGAGGCGCTGCTCACGCTTCCCTTCTCGGCCGATACATCCGCCGAGCCATTGCTTGCAGACGCGGAAAAGCGCGTGCCGGAAAAGCAGGAAGCGGCAAAGCCGCGCTCGCTTGCAATCCTCAAAGCAAAGGTCGAACGCGGCAAGGAGCAGGACGGCAGCGATAGCCGCATCATTGTAACGGCGCTTGCGCGCACGGTGGGCAAACTCGATCTCTTTGCCGAAGGCCCCGGCGAGGAATGGACGCTCTCGCTGCCGGAAATCCTCAAGAACGAAGCCGGACACGTTACCTTCGCGATCCCGCTCCGCGGCTCGCGCCTCGGCTCGAACGACGCGCCGCCGAAACTGCGTCTGACCCTCGTTGCAGGCGAGCAAGCGCTCGAGGCGGAAATCCCGCTCGACTAATGCGCCGCCGCGATTAGGATGCGCCCAATTTCAATAGGCGAGAGAACAAATGACAATCAAAGTGGGCGAAAAGCTCCCCGACGCGACCTTCCAGACCATGACCGCGGACGGCGTAAAGCCGAAAACCGGCGCGGAAATCTTTGCCGGCAAGAAGGTCGTGCTGTTCGGCGTCCCCGGCGCATTCACGCCGACCTGCTCGCGCAATCATTTGCCCGGCTTCATTGCCAAGGCCGACGAATTTTTCGCTAAGGGCGTAGACACGATCGCGGTGACCGCCGTGAACGACGTGCACGTGATGGGCGCCTGGGCCAAGGCCAATCCGGGTAAGGTCGAGTTTCTGTCCGACGGCAACGGCGCCTTCGTGAAGTCCGTCGGCCTCGACTACGACGGCACCGAGCGCCTGATGGGCCCGGTCCGCTCGCGCCGTTATTCGATGTACGTGGAAGACGGCGTGGTGAAGGTACTGAACATCGAGGAAGTCACCTCGAAGGCTGAAGTATCGGGCGCCGATAATCTGCTGCAGTCGATCTGAGCCAAACATCTTTAATCGTCATGCCCGGCCCTGTGCCGGGCATCCACGTCTTTACAGACTTGAATTGCATCAAGGTGTGGATGGCCGGGACGAGCCCGGCCATGACGAAAAAACTTACGCGATAATATCCGGGAAAATCTGGTCTTCGATCTCACCGATGCGGTCGCGAAGCTGAAGCTTGCGCTTTTTTAAGCGCTGGACCTGAATCCGATCATGACCGGTTGCGCCGAGCAGCGCGTCGATCGCCGAGTCCAGGTCGCGATGCTCCTGCTTCAACCGTTCCAGTTCCAGCGTGAGTTCGCGTTCTTCTTCGCGCGTCATTGCATCGCCGCATTTGCGAGACGCCGGGCGGCGCCGCGGGCAGTATCGCGCCGCAATGGAACCCGAGCAAGCTTCGGATAATGCGGCGGTTTTCCCTTTTCTTACCAAGCCAGTGGATTGCTCAGGCGTTTTTCGACGGTTTCAATCGACATCCGGTAAGGACGGTGGCAGGATTCTTCGTCTCGAACTGCAAACAGGGAGAGAACGCACCCAATGTCGATCCAATCGCATTTGACCGAACTTGAGCGGAAGCATGAGGCTTTGGAACGCGAGATCGAAGCAGAACGCACGCATCCCAATAGCGACAGTCTCAGACTTGCAGAATTGAAGCGCCGCAAACTTTCGCTCAAGGACGAGATCACAAGGCTCCAGGAAGAAACCGTTCACTGACCCGATCACACATCGTGCGTCCCGAACCGCCGGCAAATCGCCGGCGGTTTTGTTTTTAGCGCCATCTTTGTTTTCTGCTTCGTCCGCGCACTTCCCGGAGCGTTTAGCTTACCGGTTATGCTTAACCAGCAGTTACTCACAACTTAATGAAAACTTTCGCTAAATCCGAATTGCTGGTTCAAGTTGTTGCGTAGCTGCGTTGTTCGAAATCAATTCGCGCCAATCGCGCATGGGCTGAAATTGCGAGCCCGACAAACACAGCCTCACAGCCTCGAAGAGCCGGCGGTTCACAGGGAACGCCGCATCTCGAAAAGCGAGACGACGGCTCGACGAGGCGAAAATGAAAAAAACCATGCTTGCGGCGTTTGCCGCTACCGCGATTGTTGCCGCACCCGCGACTGCCATCGCGCAACAGAACCCGCTCCAGCCGGAGGGTGGCATCCTGCAGGCGATCAACTGCCTGCTGACCTGCCACAATCACTCTGAGTGGTTTACCTTCAGCGGGTCTGCCAAGACCAAGCACTACAAGCCGAAGCACTCCTACAAATTCAAACCGAAATACGGCGGCTACAACGAGGGCCCGTCTTTCCGCAGCTTCTCGAATAACAAAGGCCCGCAGTTCGGATTCAAGAAGGGTCCGCAGTTCGGCTTCAACAAGGGCTTCAACAAAGGCCCACAGTTCGGCTTCAACAAGGGCTTCAACAAAGGCCCGCAGTTCGGCTTCAACAAGGGCTTCAATAAGGGCCCGCAGACCTTCGGCGGCAAGTCGAAGTTCAGCGGTTACGGCAGCAAGAAAGTCTCGCACTACAAGCCGCACAAGATGCACAAGCCGCACAAGACCACCGGCAACTCGACCCGCCACACCTCGCACGGCTTCCCGTTCTACGTGGGTGCCGCGATCTGCTCGGCCGCCGGCCCGATCATCAACGCCGCGCTCGGCGGACCGGTGCCCACTTCCGAACAGGTGGTGAGACACACCGTCGGCTGCTTCGTGCCGCCGCTCGGCCTCGTGTTCTTACTGCAGGATGTCGGCGCGCTCTAAACAAAACGCGCTTACGCAAGAAAAAACCCGGCACGATCGCTCGTGCCGGGTTTTTCTTTTTGGTGTGGAAGTAGCTTACATCGCCTTGAGGTTCGACGCCGCTGCCTTGCCGCGCTCAGTTGCGATTTCGAACGAAACCTTTTGGCCTTCGTTCAAACTCTGCAAGCCCGCCTGCTGGACAGCCGAGATGTGTACGAACACATCCTTGCCGCCGTCATCCGGTTGGATGAAACCAAAGCCCTTTTGGGTGTTGAACCACTTCACGGTACCAGTAGCCATTCACGGCCTCCTTGAAACGCACGTCTCGTGCGGTCGCCATCGACACCCCCGACCATCGCGGGCGTCATGCCAATCCGAGTTTTGGGAAGTGTCTTGCAGATAGCCCCAAAACAGGAGCGTCGTATCAAGGCCAGCCAAACCCAGAACCCCCAAGGCACACAAGCTTACTCGCTCGGATTTGCATCAATTCGCGAGAAAGGCGTTTCGTTCCCATTGCCCGAGAATATTTACGAACCGCAGGGCGGCCTCACCCAAAATAGGGAAAGAGTGCTGGCATAACAGGGCGGTCACGTTTTGTTTGCGCCGCCACATGAAATCGAACGCGAATAAATTTTAGGCAGGCGGGAGGGTCCGGTTGGAAGTGACTGAGCCCGCGAAGACTCAGTCCTCGCCGCCGATCTTCCGCTGCACCCGCTTGTCGAAGCGCTCGACGTTGACAACCACGCGCTCGTGCGTGCCGCCGCCGATGGTTTCTTTTTCGTCCTCGGCTGAGACATCGAAAAAGATGTTGCGGCCCTCAAGCTTGGTAACCGTCGCAATCGCCTTGATCCTCATGCCGACCGGGGTTGCCGCGATGTGCTTCACATTGAGAAGCGTGCCGAGGCTCTGGTGGCCGGGCGGCAACAAATGCTCTGCGGCCTTGAGAGCTGCCGCTTCGATCAGATTGATCATCACCGGCGTCGCGAGCACGCGGATTTTTCCGGAGCCCACGCGCGGCGCGGTGTGTTCTTCGCCGACGACAAGTTCAGCGACGCCCTTGGCGCCAGGTTTAATATTCGAGGTGGTGTCATTCATTCCGGCACTATCCCACGCCCCGAACAACGAAAGCCATTCGGCGATGTCGCAGCCCGGCGCCGATCATTCGATTGGCACGTTCTATCTCACGAGCTTCGCCGCTTCCCGGCCCGCGATGCGGCCCGAGAAGATACAGCCGCCGAGGAAGGTGCCCTCGAGCGCGCGATAGCCATGCACCCCGCCGCCGCCGAAGCCCGCGACTTCGCCAGCCGCGAACACGTTGCCAAGCGGCGACTTGCCGTCCTTCAAGACCCGCGACGACAAATCCGTCTCAAGACCGCCGAGGGTTTTGCGCGTCAGCACCCAGAGCCGCACCGCGATCAGCGGACCGGCGGCGGGATCGAGCAGTTTATGCGGCTTCACCGTTCTGATGAGACGATCTCCGATATAGCCCCGCGCCGAACGGATCGCCGCGATCTGCAAATCCTTGCCGTATTTATTGTCGAGATCGCGGTCCCGCGCTTCCACCTCGCGCGTTACCGTCTCGAGGCTAACGAGATTCTTCTGCGTAAGCCCGTTCATCTTCGAAACCAGATCGGTAAGATTATTCGCGACCACGAAATCTTTTCCGGCATTGATGAACTTCTGCACCGGCGTCAGCGTGCCGCGCCCGCGCTTCAACACGCCCTTGATGCTTTTCCCGGTGAGGTCGGGATTCTGCTCCTGGCCCGAAAGCGCGAACTCTTTTCCGATCACGCGCTTGTTGAGCAGAAACCACGAATGATCGTTGCCATTCTTCGTGATGTGCTCGAGCGCGCCAAGACCGTCGAAGCCCGGAAACAGCGGCACCGGAAAGCGTTTGCCGTTTGCATCGAGCCATAGCGGCGTCGGTCCGGAGAGAATGCGAATGCCGTGATGCGACCAGATCGGCGCGTAGTTATCGATGCCCTCGGGGTAATGCCACATACGGTCGGCGTTAATCAGCCTTCCGCCAGCGCGCTCGACTACGCCCTGCATCAAACCGTCGACATGATCCGGCACGCCGGAGAGCATTTGCGCGGGTGCGCGGCCCATCTTGGCCGGCCAGTTTTTCCGCACCAGCTCGTGATTGCCGCCGATGCCGCCTGAAGTCACGATGATCGCCTGCGCTTTCAGTTTGAAATCGCCGACGACTTTGCGCGAAGACTTCGCCGCGCGCTCGACATTGGAGGCTTCGAGAATCTCGCCTTCCACGCCGTCTTCTATGCCGCCACTTGCCGTCAACTTCGTCACGCGATGACGGAAGCAGAACCGCACAAGGCCTTTCTTTTCGGCTTCGCGCAGGCGCCGCACGAAAGGCTCGACCAGCGCTGGGCCCGTGCCCCACGTAATATGAAAACGCGGCACCGAATTGCCATGACCTGTCGCGGTATAGCCGCCGCGCTCCGCCCAGCCCGGCACCGGAAACCAACGCACGCCCTGCGCGTGCAGCCATGCGCGCTTTTCGCCGCTCGCGAAATCGACATAGGCCTCGGCCCATTTCTTCGGCCAATGATCTTCCTCGCGGTCGAACGCCGCGGAGCCCTGCCAGTCCTGCCAGGCGAGATCGCGCGAATCCTTGATGCCGAGCCGGCGTTGCTCGGGAGAACCGACCAACATCAAACCGCCGAACGACCAGAACGCCTGGCCCCCGAGCGACTGCTCGGGCTCCTGATCGAGGAGAATGACTTTCTTGCCGGCATCCGCGACTTCCGCCGCTGCGACCAGACCGGCCAATCCGCCGCCGACGACGATGACGTCCGCGTCCATCTATTCCTCCCGCCTATTCTTGACTTACGCAGGCTTTACTTGCCGCCGTTGTTTCTCGTCACTATAGCCTAGCCAAACTTCCCGCCCCGCGCGACCAGGCGCACCTTACGCAACGTCCAACATGCAAAAACTGCCCCCGCGCTTCAACCACATCCTCGTGCCGATGATCCTCACCTTCTTCATGACGGCGATCGTCGCGGCGGTTTCGACTGCCATCGCAGTCGGCCTCAATCTGGTGGCGCTACGCATCTGGCCCAGCGCATGGATGGCGTCATGGGCAATCGCATTTCCGTCGGCATTGCTGGTGCTGCCTTTCGCACGCTGGCTCACGGGCTTCGTTGTTCGTCAGAAATAAACCTCAGGATTTCTTGAAGGTCCGCGCTACATAAGCGCGGATGTTCTTCGCGGTCTCCGGCGCGGTCCAGACCTTCATGATTTTCTTTTTCAGGCCGGAGCGGTCGTTCCGCAAGAACTGCTTCACTGGCGCGCGGGTATGCAGCTTATTTGCAGCGAAAGCCTCCGGGCGGATCGCGGCGAGTTGCGCGGCTTTCTCCATCGCCCGCGCCATCAGTTGACCCGCGCTCACAACCTCGTCGGCAAATCCGCGTTCGAGAGCGCCTTCCGTATCGAACGTTTCGCCCGTGGCAGTAAATTTTGGAAAATGTATCGGCGAAGTCGTCGCGCGCAGCACTTCAAACGCGAACGGCGGAAACGGCAGCCCGACCAGGAGTTCGGTGACCCCCATGCGGCCGGCATCTTTCGCAAGCACCCGATAATCCGCGCAGCAGGCCAGCACACATCCACCCGCGATAGCATGTCCGTTGATCGCGGCGATGACCGGTTTGGGGTGAAAGAAAATCTCTTCGTATAATTCGTCGATCGCGAGCACGATTGACCTGAGATAGCTGCGCCCGCCTTCCGCCGCGCGCAGCAGATCGACGCCGGCCGAAAATATCTTGCCCCGGCTCGTGATGACGACAGCCCGCGCATCGGACTTCGCGAGCCGCCTGAACTCTTTCTTCAGCGCCTTGCAGAACTCGACATCGATTGCGTTCGCTTTGCCGTGACGCAATTCGAGAACTGCGATGCCGCCCTCGTTCCTGACCTCGAACACTTATTTCTCGTTCTGCTTCTTGTGGTGCTGCATGAACATGAACACCGTCAGCGCGAGAATGATTGCGGCGATACCGCCGCCCATCAGAAGTAGATTCTGCGAAGCATCACCGACCATGGTGCGGCCGAGAAAATAGACCGCAAGCACCAGGATCACGACGCCCGACAGCGTCACCTTCAGGTCGTCGATGCTTTCCACGACGAGCCATTGCGGCAGCGGAATCTTGTCCTGGATGTAAAGCTGATAGAGCCCGATCGCGACGATATGGAGCACGGTTACGAGCAAAAATGCATCCACGGATTCGATCGCGACCAGCATGAGCTTCTTGGTATCGGTCTCCCAGCGGATCAGCGCGATCACGGCTTCGGCGATTTCCCAGAGCGAATGCGCAAGCAGCGCCGTCGCAACGACAAAGGTGCCGACGATTGCGAGCAGCATGGTGCCGCGCGCGAGCAGAACGAAAGTGCCGAGAAACGGCCGCGCCCGCAGCGCGACCCGCCAGTCGATATCGTCTTTGAGCGGCAGCTTCTGTTTGCGCGGCGCGTTGGCCATTTCAGACTTCCTTTGTCATTTCGCGAAGCTTGAACTTCTGGATTTTTCCCGTCGAAGTCTTCGGCAACTCGACGAACACGATATGACGCGGCACTTTATATCCGGCGAGATTGGTCTTGCAGTGCGCGATCAGCTCGTCCTTGGAAGCACTCTTGCCCGGCTTCAACTCGATGAAGGCGCAAGGGGTTTCACCCCATTTGTCATCGGCCTTCGCTACCACCGCCGCCGCCTGCACCGCGGGATGCTTGTAGAGCGCGTCTTCGACTTCGATCGAGGAAATATTCTCGCCACCGGAGATGATGATGTCTTTTGAGCGGTCCTTGAGCTGAATGTAGCCGTCCGCATGCATCACGCCGAGATCGCCGGAATGAAACCAGCCGCCCGCGAACGCCGCCTTGGTCGATTTCGGATTCTTGAGATAGCCCTTCATCACCACGTTGCCACGAAACATCACCTCGCCCATGGTTTCGCCGTCGCGCGGCACCGGCTTCATGGTTTCGGGATCCATGACCTCCAGGCCTTCGAGCGGCGCAATCGTTACGCCCTGCCGTGCCTTCTTCGCGGCTTGCGCTGCGGGATCGAGCAAATCCCATTCCTGATGCCAGTCGTTCACCGCGGCCGGACCGTATGTTTCGGTCAGCCCATAAAGATGCGTGACGTTGAAGCCCGCGCCTTTCATGCCGGCCAGCACGGCTTCCGGCGGCGGTGCCGCGGCCGTAAAAAATTCGACCACATGCGGCAGCGGCTTCTTTTCTTCTTCCGGCGCGTTCAAGAGCGTCGCCATCACGATCGGCGCGCCGCAAAGATGCGTGACCTTATGTTTTGCGATCAGATCGAACATCAGCGATGCACGCACCTGACGAAGGCAGACATGCGTGCCGGAGCAAACCGAAATCGACCACGGGAAGCACCAGCCGTTGCAGTGAAACATCGGCAGCGTCCAGAGATAGACCGCGTGTTTCTTCATGCTGCCAGTCAGCACGTTGCCGGTGGCGAGTAGCGCCGCCCCGCGATGATGATAAACCACGCCCTTAGGATCGCCGGTCGTCCCTGAAGTGTAGTTCAGCGAAATCGCATCCCACTCGTCGCCGGGCGCCTGGCGCACATAATTTTCGTCGCCTTCGGCAACCAACGCTTCGTAATCGAGCGTGCCTACCTTCTCGCCGTCGCCTTTATATTCCGGGTCGTCGTAATCGACGATGAGCGGCTTCACCTTGCAGAGCTTGAGCGCTTCCTTCGCCATCTTCGAAAACTCTTTATCGACGATGACGATCTTCGCTTCGCCGTGATCGAGCGAGAAACCGATGGTCGCAGCATCAAGCCGCGTGTTCAGCGTGTTCAACACGCCGCCGGTCATCGGTACGCCGTAGTGGCACTCGAGCATCGCAGGCGTGTTCGCCAAGAGCACCGCGACCGTATCGCCACGCGCAATCCCGCGCTTCGCAAGCGCGCTGCCCAGCTTCTTCGAGCGCGCGTAAAACTCGCGATAGGTCCGGCGCATGGGGCCGTGGATAATTGCGACCTGATCCGGAAATACCGCGGCCGCCCGCTCCAGAAACGAGATCGGCGTCAGCGGCTGATAGTTGGCAGGGTTCTTGTCGAGATCGGTGTCGTAGGCGGTCTTGTTCATTGCACGAAATCCCTCATCTGGCGCGACCCTAGCGAACCGGACGGGTTTCGATCAACGTCAAGAATTCATCGCCAGAAGGCGCCCAAAGCGCCTTGCCGGATCAGCTCCAGCGAGACGAGAAACATCAGCACATAGGCGATCTTGTAGAACAGCTCTTCCGGAATGCGCTTCACGGCCCAGATTCCTGCGAGGTTCGTAGCGACCGCGAGCGGCATCAGGACAAGCGCGATCAAAAGCGCGCTTTGCGTAAACTCCCCAAGAAAGAAAAACGGCACCACCTTGATCGCGTTCACCGCCGCGAAATAGATCGTGACCGTGCCGATGAAGACCATCTTCGGTAATTGCTGCGGCAGCAGATGCACGTTCATCGGCGGTGCGCCGGCATGGGCAAGCGTACTCGTAAAACCCGAAAGCACGCCCCAGAAGATACCGCTTGCCGCACTCGGCCTGATCGCTTCCGCGGCCTTGCTCGCAAGACCCAGCCAACGGTTCAACACGAAGACGAAAGTGATGACGCCGATCAGCAGCTTCACCCAGGCGTCCGAGACGTAGGCCGCAAGCGCCCAGGCAATACCGATCCCCGCGACCGCGCCTATGAGCAGCACCTTCAAATTCCAGCGATCCCAATCGCGCCGGAACGCCCAGAGCGAGACCGCGTCCTGCATCAGCAAAATAGGCAACATGATCGCGGCGGCCTGCAGCGGCGGCACCACCAGCGCGAGCAACGGCGTCGCGGCCATGCCAATGCCGCTGAAGCCGCCTTTGGCGAGGCCGGTGCAGGTGACGGCGATTGCCGCGATAATCCAGAAGGTAAGATCGGCAGGGAGCATTGTGCGCGCTTTATAAAGAGAGCGCTTGCCATGAGCTATGGCGCGTGGCGCATAGACGGCTGCGACCAACGCCGCTCTTGCATATCGGCGCGCGGCGGCGACAATCGAGAAAAATCATAAGCCGGCAGGGAAGAAACGAATGATAACGCCGATCGCAAGCCGATACCCGGAAGTCTATGCGCGCTGGCAGCGCGATCCGGAAGGTTTCTGGGCGGAAGCCGCCGAAGCAATCACCTGGTTTGAAAAGCCAAAGACGGTGTTCGATCCAAAAGCCGGCGTTTACGGCCGCTGGTTTCCCGATGGCGTAATGAACACCTGCTACAACGCGGTCGACCGCCACGTGGAAAAGGGCCGCGCCGATCAGATTGCGTTCGCCTATGACAGTCCGGTCTCAAACGCGAAGCGCAACATCACCTATAAAGAATTGCAACGCGAAATAAGCGCCTTCGGCGCGATCCTGCGCGACTTCGGCATCGAAAAAGGCGACCGCGTCGTCATTTATATGCCGATGATTCCCGAAGCCCTGGTCGCGATGCTCGCCTGCGCGCGCATCGGCGCGGTGCATTCGGTCGTCTTCGGCGGCTTTGCACCCAAGGAACTCGCGACGCGCCTGAACGACGCAAAGCCGAAGCTCTTGCTCACCGCAAGCTGCGGCATAGAAGTGACGCGCATCGTTCCCTACAAGCCGCTCCTCGACGCCGCGATTGAGATGGCAACGGAAAAGCCGGAAGCCGTGATCCTGTTTCAGCGCCCGCAGGCGCAAGCCGAAATGAAGAAGGGCTGGGACTGGGATTGGGCAGCGCTTCGCGAAGCCGCACTGAGCGCAAACAAAACTTCCGAATGCGTGCCGGTGAAGGCGACCGACCCGCTCTACATTCTCTATACCTCCGGCACCACCGGCATTCCGAAAGGCGTCGTGCGCGACAACGGCGGCCATGCCGTCGCGCTGAAGTGGTCGATGGAGAATATGTACGGAATTAAAGAAGGCGAAGTCTGGTGGACCTCGTCCGACATCGGCTGGGTCGTCGGTCACTCCTACATCGTCTATGCGCCGCTGTTTCACGGCTGCACGTCGGTTGTTTACGAAGGCAAACCCGTCGGCACGCCGGACGCGGGCGCATTCTGGCGGGTCGCTTCCGAACATGGCGCGGTCGCGCTCTTCACCGCGCCAACTGCGTTTCGCGCCATCAAGAAAGAAGATCCGGAAGGAAAATTCATAAAAGACTTTGACCTCTCCAAATTTCGCACGCTGTTTCTCGCGGGCGAACGCGCCGACCCGGACACCGTGAAATGGTCCGAGCGAATTCTGAATGTGCCGGTGATCGATCACTGGTGGCAGACCGAAACCGCATGGACCATCGTCGGCAATCCGATGGGCCTTGGCGCATTGCCGGTGAAGCACGGCTCGCCGACCGTGCCGATGCCGGGCTACGACGTGCAGATCGTGGACGACGGCGGCAAGCCGGTCGCGGCCGGAACGATGGGCAACATCGTCGTCAAACTGCCGCTGCCGCCGGGATGTTTCCCGACGCTGTGGCAGCAGGACGGACGATTCAGGGAATCCTATCTCGCGGATTTCCCTGGCTTCTACAAAACCGCCGACGCGGGCTACCGCGACGAAGACGGCTACGTCTATGTGCTCGGCCGCACCGACGACATCATCAATGTCGCGGGCCATCGGCTCTCCACCGGCGGCATGGAAGAAGTGCTTGCGTCCCACAACGATGTCGCCGAATGCGCGGTGATCGGCGTCGCCGATCAATTGAAGGGTGAAGTGCCGGTTGGCTTCGTGGTGTTGAAGCTCGGCGTGAACAAGCCGGACGACACCATCGAGAAAGAACTGATCGCGCTGGTGCGCGAAAAGATCGGCCCGGTCGCGGCCTTCAAGACCGCGATGGTCATCAAACGGCTTCCGAAAACGCGATCCGGCAAGATCGTGCGCGGCACTATGAAAAAGATCGCGGACAAAGAGCCGTGGAACATGCCCGCGACCATCGACGATCCGGTGACGCTGGATGAGATCAAGACGGCGCTGCAAGGCAAGGGAATGGCCACTTAAATGACGACATTTATAGGCGGTGCACTGCTATTAGGACTTGCCTATTTGCTGTCGGCACTTGCGGTTCGTTATTTTGGCTGGAGCACGTCGAAAGGCGCAGCCTTTGGAATTTTTGGAGGAATCGTACTTTTCTTTGCTGGAATCTTTGGGCACGCGATATACGAAGACAACAAACTAAAAGCTCGTGTAGAGGCAGAAAAAACCAAACAACAAAATTGGCTAAGAGAACTCTGCGATGAGCGCAGAAAGAAGAACGAAGTACCAGGGGCAGGATGTTAGCGGGTCCGACGCTCATCCCATTCGTCCAGGATAAAATTTCCTGTCGACTTCTCAACCCTACCAAATCGCACCTCGTAACCTGCAGAACCAAGAGATTTGGCAGCTTTTTCCGCCAATTCTCGCGATTGAAAAACTGCGATATGACCGGCTGATTTCTTGTTAAACAGCGCCCAACAAGAAAAACCAACGGGTACGAGGCCCAAACTAGTCATGGAATATCTCCAACCTTCGAATCGGCGCCCAAACCAATGGTATCCAACTCATAGTGAGATCGCCACGTCATGAAACTTGAGAACCGAACCGCCCTCATCACCGGCGCCGCGCGCGGGCTTGGCTTTGCCATTGCCAAGCGCTTTGTCGAAGACGGCGCGAAGGTCGTGCTCTCCGACATCGACGAGAAAGCAGGCCTGGACGCCGCGAAGTCTCTTGGTGCGAACGCACACTTTGTCGCCTGCGATGTGGGCGACGCGAATGCCGTCGATGCGCTGGTCAAAGCGACGGTCGCAAAATTCGGCTCGCTCGACATCCTCGTGAACAATGCAGGCATTGTCAGCCCCGCAGATTTCCTCGAAGTGAAAGAAGCCGACTTCGACCGCGTGCTGCGTGTGAACGTGAAAGGCTCGTTTCTGGCGGGCCAGGCGGCGGCAAGACAAATGGTTACGCAGATCAAAGCTGGAAAGAAACCCGGCGCGATCATTAATATGTCGTCGATCAATTCCATTGTCGCGTTGCCGAACCACGCGCCCTATGCGGTCTCCAAAGGCGGCATCCAGCAACTCACCAAGGTCATGGCGCTCTCGCTCGCGCCGCACGGCATCCGCGTGAACGCAATCGGCCCCGGCTCGATTGCGACCGACATGCTGGCAGCCGTCGCGAAAGACCCGGCCGTGAAGCGCAAGCTTTTGTCGCGCACGCCTTTGCAGCGCATCGGCAGACCGGAAGAAATCGCGAGTATCGCTTCCTTCCTTGCCTCGGATGATGCGAGCTACATTACCGGAGAGACGATTTTCGCGGACGGCGGCAGGCTCGCACTGAACGCCACTGTCGATGTGAACGACGAAGCGATGAAGTAAAAAAAGGCCGGGAAATTTCCCGGCCTTTCCAATTTTGATTTTTCAGAGCGAATTACTGCTCGCTGCGCTTCATGCCGCCGAGTTTCGCAAACACGTTGTCCGCATCGATCGAACCCTTGCGGTCGTCGACGGCCGGCGACATGTCCGGCTCGGGCACTGCCGTGGTCTGCTCGGCTGGCAACAGCGTGCGCACGGGCTCCGCATCCGGCTGCGGCTTGCCCTTGGAGGCGCGGCGCACTTCGTTGTCCAAATCGATCTGCGAACAAAGACCCAGCATCACCGGGTCGCGCGCCTGCAGGCTCGCCGAATTCCAATGCTTGCGCTCGCGCACCGACTGGATCGTGGACTTGGTGGTGCCGACGAGACGCATGATCTGCGCGTCCTTCAACTCCGGATGACTCTTCACGAGCCAGAGGATCGCGTCCGGGCGGTCCTGACGCTTGGAGACCGGCGTATAGCGCGGGCCCTTCTTCGTCTTCGGCTCCGGCAGGCGGACCTTGGCGTCGGCCATGACGAGCTTGTGGTTCGGATCGGCAATCGCAGTATCCAGCTCTTCGCGCGTGAGCTGGTTGGAAGCCACCGGGTCGAGGCCCTTGATTCCCTGCGCGACTTCGCCGTCGGCGATGCCCTTCACCTCAAGCGGGTGAAGTTTGCAGAAGTCCGCGATCTGCTCGAACGAGAGCGAGGTATTATCGACCAGCCACACGGCGGTCGCCTTCGGCATTAACGGCATGTGAGACATAATTTTCGCGCCTCTAACGCGTCAACTTCGTCATCCGAGTACGGTTTCGCGAGCGCTGCCGCTATTTTCTAGCGGGAGCCTCGGTAACGTCACTGATGACCGGGGTCGGCGCCTATATAAGGGGGTGCCCTGTCCAAATCAACGCGAGTTTGGGGTAATGGTTGACTCCACGCCCCCGACGCGCCGATTTAGGCGCGAAAGGCTTGAAATTATGGCTGTTTTGCCCGGTTCCGCCCTGCCCCGCCTGCGCGTACTTCTGTGTGCGCCGCGTGGCTTTTGCGCGGGCGTGGTGCGCGCAATCGACGCGGTCGAGCGGGCGCTCCAGAAATACGGCCCCCCGGTCTATGTCCGCCACGAGATCGTTGGCGCGATTTTCGTCGAAGAACTGACCCAGGTCCCGGACGGCGACCGCCCGGTGATTTTCTCCGCGCATGGCGTGCCGAAATCGGTGCCCGAGGAAGCAGCGAACCGGAAATTGTTTGCGATCGACGCCACCTGCCCGCTCGTGACCAAGGTTCACCGCGAGGCGATGGTGCACGCAAAGCGCGGCCGCGAGATTTTGCTGATCGGCCACACCGGTCACCCGGAAACCATCGGCACCATGGGCCAGCTTCCGGCAGGCAGCGTGACCTTGATCGAAACCGCGGAAGACGCGCGCAAAATTCAGCCGAAAAATCCGGAAGCGCTCGCTTATGTCACGCAGACCACGCTCTCGGTGGACGACACCGCGGAGATGGTCGCGATTTTGAAGGAGCGTTTCCCCGCGATCACCGGCCCGCACAAGGAAGACATCTGCTACGCAACCACGAACCGCCAGGAAGCGGTGAAGAACGTGGCGCCGCAGGTTGAAGCCATGATCGTGGTCGGCGCGCCGAATTCTTCGAACTCGCAGCGCCTGCGCGAAGTCGCGGAGCGTTCGGGCTGCCGCGCTACCGCGCTGGTGCAGCGCGCGGACGACATCGACTGGAACGTGTTCGGAAATGTGAAAAGCCTCGGCATCACTGCGGGCGCATCAGCGCCGGAAGTGCTGGTCGAGGAAATCATCGACGCGTTCGCCAAGCGCTACGACGTCGAAGTCGATACCTATGCCGGCCCGCAGGAAGACGTGTTCTTCCCGCTGCCGCGCGAGTTGCGCGATACGGCTGCGGAGTAATCAAGTGGCCGTTTATACCGAAGTCAGCGACGAGCAGCTCGATGCTTTTCTTGCCGATTACGACATCGGCGAGATGATGTCGTTCAAGGGCATTGCCGAAGGCGTCGAAAACACCAACTACATGCTGCACACCGGGCGCGGCTATTATTTCCTGACGCTCTATGAAAAGCGCGTCGATCCGAAAGACCTGCCGTTCTTCATCGGACTGATGGAGCATTGCGCGGCGCGCGGCCTGATCTGCCCGCAACCTGTGAAGAATAAAAAAGGCAATTCGCTCGGCGAGCTTGCCGGGCGGCCTGCTGCGATCATCACTTTTCTCGAAGGGATTTCCGTGCGCCGCCCGAGCAACGCGCATTGCGCGGCCCTTGGTGGCGCACTCGCCCAGTTTCACAATGCCGGGGAAGGTTTCTCGATCAAGCGCCCAAATGCATTGGGGCCGGAAGGTTGGCAGAAACTGGCGGCGCAATGTGCCACTCGCGCCGACGAAGTCGCGCCGGGGCTCGCCACGCTGATCAAGGAAGAAGTCGCGCATCTGACCGCGCGCTGGCCGAAGAATTTGCCGAAGGGCGTGATCCACGCCGATCTCTTTCCGGACAACGTATTTTTTCTCGGCGATAAGCTCTCGGGACTGATCGACTTCTATTTCGCCTGCAACGATTTCTACGCCTACGACGTTGCGATCTGTCTCAATGCCTGGTGCTTCGAGATCGACGGCTCCTTCAACGTCACCAAAGGCAAGGCGCTGTTGTCGAACTACAACGCCGTGCGGCCGCTATCGGCCGCCGAGATCGACGCACTGCCGACGCTCGCGCGCGGCGCGGCACTCCGATTTCTGCTGACGCGCACCTTCGACTGGCTGAACGTGCCGGAAGGCGCACTGGTGCGTCCGAAAGATCCGAAGGAATATCTGAAGAAGCTGCAATTCCACCGCCGCATCGAGCGCGCGACGGATTACGGTCTCGCGGCATAAGGAAGAATATGAGCGAGCGCGTGAAGATTCACTCCGATGGCGCCTGTTCCGGCAATCCCGGACCCGGCGGCTGGGGCGCGATCATCGAGCATGACGGCAAGCGCGACGAACTTAAAGGCGGCGAGAAACTCACGACCAACAACCGCATGGAATTGATGGCGGCGATCATGGCGCTGGAGTCGTTGCCTGCGAATTGCAAAGCCGATCTCTATACCGACTCGCAATATGTAAAGGGCGGCATCACCGGCTGGATCAAGAACTGGAAGAAGAACGGCTGGAAGACCGCCGACAAGAAGCCCGTGAAAAATATCGAGCTATGGCAGCGGCTGGAAAAAGCCGCCTCCGCGCATCAGGTCGAATGGCACTGGCTCAAGGGCCACGCGGGTCATGCCGAGAACGAACGCGCCGACGAACTCGCGCGCGAAGGCATGGCGCCGTTTTTACGCTAACCGTCATTCCGGACGCGCGCGGTAGCGCGCGATCCGGAATCCAGGAGCGACAAAGCAAAGCCTATGCGAGTGACCCTGGATTCCGGGTTCGCTTGTTTCACTCGCGCCCCGGAATGACAGAATTATTCTTCCGCTCTTTCTTGCGCGCATACATCGCAGCATCCGCGCGCTGTAGTGCCGTGGAAAGATTATCTTCCGGCACCAGCATTACGCCGCCGATGGACGCGCTGACGTCGAGTTTATTGCCGCCGACTTCGAAGGACGCGCTTGCGATAAGCTCTTCAAGCGAGCGCATCTTGGCCGCCATCTGCGCCGCATCGAGATTCCACAACACCAATACCAGTTCGTCGCCGCCGAGACGGGCGGCGAGATCGGAAGCGCGTACGCTGCCGAGCAGCAGCCGCGCAGTTTCCTGCAACACCACGTCGCCAACGGCATGGCCGAATTGATCGTTGATCGGCTTGAAGCGGTCGAGATCGAGATACAAGAGCGCGGCACTGCCGCCGTAACGCTTGAGATACGCAATCGCCTGCGCGAACGCCCGCTCGAAACCGCGCCGGTTCAATAAGCCCGTGAGCGCGTCCTCATGCGCGGATTTTTCAAGCGCCTCGATACGCGCTTCGGATCGCAATAGCTGATCGCGCAGCCGCTCGATTTCCGTGGCGAGTTGCGATTGTGCCGCATCGGGCGAAGCCCGCTCGCGCGAGATTTGACGCGGCAAGGTGCTGCGCTTCGCGTGGGATAGCCCTTTGTTCTGCGGCTTTTCTCGCGGCATTAACGATTCCAGCGGCTTCGTTGTCCGAACAAGCGACTCTTCTTGCAAGCGACCCACCCTCTCTTATAATCCCGCGCATTCCTAGTGTGGTGGCTCGCAAGTCCGCAACAATTCTCGGCAAGCTCTTTTGCGGACTTGCGAACCAAAACCACACTAGAATTTTTAAATTTCTAGCGTCCTTTTGAATCCGAAGTTCGCTAGAGAGCACGCTGCAAAGTTGGGCGAACTTCGGATTCAGGACACTAGTGGGGCAAGTAGTTAAATGGGCTCGGGGAAACCGGCCGTCGCGATCATCATGGGTAGCCAGTCGGACTGGGCAACCATGAAACACGCAGCAGAAGTGCTCGAAGATTTCGGCATCAAGCATGAGAGCCTTGTCGTCTCGGCGCACCGCACGCCAGAGCGGCTTTATGCGTTTGCGAAATCGGCGCGCGACAAAGGCTTCAAGGTCATCATCGCGGGCGCGGGTGGCGCTGCGCACCTGCCCGGCATGGCCGCTTCGCTCACGACACTTCCCGTATTCGGGGTGCCGGTGAAGTCGAAGGCGCTGAAAGGCGTCGATAGTTTTCTTTCCATCGCGCAGATGCCCGCGGGCATTCCGGTCGGAACCTTGGCGATCGGCGAAGCCGGCGCGAAAAACGCGGGTCTTTTAGCGGCCGCGGTGCTCGCGCTTTCTGATAAGGTACTTGCCAAGAAACTCGATGCCTTCCGCGCCAAACAGACCAAGAAAATTCCTCTAAAACCGAAATGACGCGACCGATATGACCGTTTTGCACAAACCGCTCGCGCCGGACGCGACCATCGGCATTCTTGGCGGAGGCCAGCTTGGCCGTATGCTTGCGCTCGCAGCCCATGAACTTGGCTTTCGTGTGCATATCTATTCGGACAAGAAGGACTCCTGCGCGTTCGATGTTGTCCGAAATTCCACCTGCGCGCCGTTCGACAACTGGGCGCGGCTCGCGGATTTCCTGAACACGGTGGACGCCGTCACCTACGAATTCGAAAACATCCCAGCCGAGACCGCGGCCTTCGTGGCCGCGCGCAAGCCCCTGTTTCCGAGCGCAGATGTTTTGGCCACCACGCAGGATCGCGTCGCGGAAAAGAAGTTCGTCAATTCACTGAAGATCGCGACCGCGCCATATGCACCCGTCAACACATCGACGGAGCTGTCGGCGGCGTTTGCGAAGATCGGTATGCCCGCGATCCTGAAGACCGCGCGCATGGGCTATGACGGCAAGGGGCAGGTGAAACTGGACAAAGGCGACGACCTCGGCAGCGCCTGGCGCTCGATCGGCGAAAAGCCCGCGGTGCTGGAAGGCTTCGTGAAATTTGAGCGCGAGATTTCGGTCGTGATCGCGCGCGGCGCGGACGGCAAGACCGTGGCCTACGACCCGGTCGAAAACGTGCATCGCGATCACATTCTCCACACTTCAACGGTGCCCGCGAAACTTCCGCCCGCGCTTGCGAAAGAAGCGATCAACATCGCGACCAAGATCGCGAAAGCGCTGAACTATGTCGGCGTGCTCGCGGTCGAAATGTTCGTCGCCAAGAAAGGCGCGAAGCGCGAGCTGTTGGTCAACGAAATCGCGCCGCGCGTACACAACTCCGGCCACTGGACCATAGACGGCGCAACCGCGAGCCAGTTCGAGCAGCATATTCGCGCGGTCGCAGGCTGGCCGCTGAATGCGGCGAAGCGCATCGGCAAGTCCGTCACCATGACCAACCTGATCGGCGACGAACTGCTTGGCTGGGAGAAATTTGCGAAGGAGCCCGGCGCTTCCGTCCACCTTTACGGCAAGGGTACCGCGAAGTCCGGCCGCAAGATGGGTCATGTGACGCGCGTCAAGGTCTGACGCGTCACACAGCCATCATCGGCTTCAAACAGAAAGCCAGATAAAAGCCAGCACCCAAAGCGGAAATGGAATCCAGCGCAGGAAAGCCGGCGTCTCGCTCCGCCGTGCGCTCGCGACAAGAAGAAGCATCGTTGCAACAGCCAGGCCACCAAGCACCAACAACCCGGAGAAAAATCCACAAAGCCCGTCGCCGCAGCCTCGGTTGAAGTAGTCGAGCAACCTCAAGATCGGCAACGGCAATAACGACAGAACGATTGCGATGATTGCGTTGGCAGCACGTAGTGGCATGGCAGCTATCTCTGCACCAATTCCGGTTAGGATTTAAGCAAGCATCGGCTTCATCACCGCATAGAGCGCGTTCTTCGCTTCAAATCCGATGCCGGGAATGCTTGGCATCTTCACGCGGCTGTCCTTGACCGGCGTGTCGTCGGCAAATCCGCCGAACGGCGCGAACACCTGCGGATAGGATTCGTTCCCGCCGAGACCGAGCCCCGTCGCGATATTCAGCGCGAACTGGTGCCCGCCATGCGGCACGCAGCGGCGCGACGACCAGCCATGCTGCTTCAGCATCGCAAGCGTCCGCAAGTATTCGACGAGGCCATATGATAGCGCCGGGTCCATCTGGAGAATGTCGCGATCCGCGCGCAGGCCACCGTGGCGGATGAGGTTGCGTGCATCCTGCATCGAGAACAGGTTCTCGCCGGTCGCAATCGGCCCCGCGTATTCGGTGGCGAGCGCCGCGTGTAGCAGATAATCGAGCGGATCGACCGGCTCTTCGTACCAGCGCAAATTCAGGGGCTGGATCGCACGGGCGTAATCCAGCGCGGTTTGCAGATCGAAGCGGCCGTTTACGTCCACGCAAAGTTTCTGACCGTCGCCGCCGCCGACTTTCAACGCCGCCTCGATGCGCGCCATGTCTTCTTTGAGCGGCACACCGCCGATCTTCATCTTCACGGTCGAATAGCCGAGATCGAGATAGCGCTTCATCTCCTCGGAAAGCGACTTCAGTTCTTCGCCCGGATAGTAGTAGCCGCCGGCGGCATATACCCACGCGGTTTCGTCGGCCTTCCCGCCGTTGTAACGATCCGCGAGCAATTTCCAGAGCGGCACGCCCTCGGCTTTCGAAACCGCATCCCAGATCGCCATGTCGAGCACGCCTACAGCAACGCTGCGCTCGCCATGCCCGCCCGGCTTCTCGTTCTGCATCATCGCGGCCCAGGCTTTCGCCGGATCGATGAAGCCGCGCTCGTCCTCGATGTTCGCAGCATTGCGCAAGCGCGGAATGAAGCGCTCGCGGAGCAAACCCTGCGGCGCGTAGCGGCCGTTCGAATTGAAGCCGAAGCCCACGACCGTCTTGCCGTCCCGCTTCACGTCCGTCTCGATCGCGACCACGCTCGCGGTCATGGTCGAGAAATCGATGAAGGCGTTGCGGATCGACGATGAAATCGGAACGACGATGTCGGTGATTTTTGTAATTTTCATGGGCGGCGAAATAGCAAACTGCTAGACCGCCGTCACCGCGCATTGCCGCATGGCGCTATGCGACGCCCCTGCTAGGTTTAGCGGAGAAGAAACCGGGGAAAGCGATGTTCGGAGACGTCTGGCCGGTCAAACAATGGGCGGGGCTCGGGGCGGTGATCGGCGCGATCTACCATGCCGTGCAGATCATCAATCAAGGCCTTCTGGCGCAGGGCTATTCCTATGCCTCCGGCCGGCTCCTTGGCGGGGCTCTCGTTGGCGCGGCCTTTGGCGCGCTGACCGCCTACCTCCGGAACCAGATCGCAGGGCGCAAGGGCTGACCCCCTTTGCCCGCGGGGGCATTGGACAATTCCAGAACCTTCTGGTACCCACGCGCCCTTCGGCAGGGCTTTGCCCTGCCCACCCCTAAAACCAAGGTTTCCAGGAGCACACGTGCAGGTTCTCGTTCGCGACAACAACGTCGATCAGGCTCTCAAGGCGCTCAAGAAGAAGATGCAGCGCGAGGGCATTTTCCGCGAAATGAAGCTGCGCGGCCACTACGAAAAGCCGTCCGAGAAGAAAGCCCGCGAAAAGGCGGAAGCCGTGCGCCGTGCGCGCAAACTCGCCCGCAAGAAATTGCAGCGCGAAGGCCTCCTGCCCTCGAAGCCGGTGAAGCCGGCCTTCGGTGCCGGCGGCGGCCGTGGCGGTCCGGGCGGCGGCAGCGGCTTTGGCGGTGGTCAGGGCGGCGGCTTCGGTTCGCGCCCCCCGCGCAGCTAAGTTTCAAAAACAGAATTCGAAAAGGGCGGCTTTTCAGCCGCCCTTTTTATTTTCCGGCGAGGAAATCAGACACCGCTTTCAGCCCGCCGTGGCTGTCGAGATCGTAATGTTCGCCGCCGGGAAAGCGCGCAAACTTCTTCTCGCCCGCGATCATTTCAAACAGCCTCTCGCCGAACGCAATCGGCACCACGCTGTCGCGCTCGCCGTGCAGGATCAGCACCGGCGCCTTCACGTTCTTGATCCGCAAATCGGAACGAAACTGGTCTTTCATGAGCAACCGCACCGGCAGGAAGAAATAGACCGACGCCCCAACATCGGCGGCCGAAGTGAACGGCGTTTCCAGCACGAGCCGGGCCACCGGCGCTTCGCTTGCCACCGCCACCGCAACGCCGCTCCCGAGCGACTCGCCCCAGAGCGCGACCCGCGCGGGCGTATAGCGCTTCGCCGCGAATTCATACGCCGCGACACCGTCCGCGATCAGGCCGTCTTCCGAAGGCATCCCGGTCGAGCCACCATAGCCGCGATAAGACACGCCGACGATGCCGACGCCTTCGGCTGCCAGCGCCGCGAAGCGGCGCACGCGCAAATTTAGCGCGCCGCCATTGCCATGAAAATAAACGACCACCGGCTTGGTCTCGTCGCGCGGCGGAATGTGCCAGACGATGATGGTCTCGCCGTCGGCGGTAACTAACTTTTCTTCCTGCGCTTCGGGCAATCCCGCGTCGGCAGGCGCGGTGCGCACGCAGTCCGGGAAATACATGAGGGAGCGCTGCGCAAAATACATGAAGGCGCAGAGCGCGAGATAAATGGAAATCGCAGCAATCAGCAGCGTTTTCATTGTTGTCATCCCCGCGAAGGCGGGGATCCATAATCCCTGTGCCAGACCTTAAATTCGGTGGTTATGGGTTCCCGCCTTCGCGGGAACGACAAGTTACATACCCTTGACGATATTCTCGACCATCTTCTTCGCGTCGGCGAACAGCATCATCGTGTTATCGCGGAAGAAGAGTTCGTTCTCGACGCCGGCATAACCGGAGCCCATGCCGCGCTTGATAAAGAGCACGGTCTTTGCCTTTTCGACATCTAGCACCGGCATACCGAAGATAGGCGATTTCGGGTCGGTCTTCGCGGACGGATTGGTCACATCGTTCGCGCCGATCACGAAAGCGACGTCGGCCTGCGCGAATTCCGAGTTGATGTCCTCAAGCTCGAACACTTCGTCATAGGGAACATTCGCTTCGGCCAAGAGCACGTTCATGTGGCCCGGCATACGGCCCGCGACCGGATGGATCGCGTATTTCACCTGCACGCCTTCTTCTTTGAGTTTATCCGCCATTTCGCGAAGCGCGTGCTGTGCTTGCGCAACCGCCATGCCGTAGCCCGGCACGATGATCACCTTCTCCGCGTTCTTCATGATGAAAGCGGCATCGTCCGCAGAACCCTGCTTCACGGGACGCGTTTCGACAGCGCCACTTGCGGCTGTCGTCTCGCCGCCGAAGCCGCCAAGAATGACGGAGATGAAGCTCCGGTTCATGCCCTTGCACATGATGTAGGACAGGATCGCGCCGGAAGAGCCGACCAGCGCACCGGTGATGATGAGCGCGGCGTTGCCGAGCGTGAAGCCGATACCGGCTGCCGCCCAGCCGGAATAAGAGTTCAGCATCGAGACCACGACCGGCATATCCGCGCCGCCGATCGGAATGATAATCAACACGCCGAGCACGAACGAGAGCAGCACAATCGCCCAGAACAGCGTGTGGCTTTCGGTTGCGACGAATAGCGCCGCGGCAAGCACAAGGGCTGCGGCGAGCGCGATGTTCACGAGATGCCGCGAAGGCAACATGATCGGCGCGCCGCTCATATTGCCGTTGAGCTTTGCAAACGCGATCACCGATCCGGTGAAGGTGATGGCGCCGATCGCCGCACCCAACGCCATTTCGACGAGCGACGCCGCTGCAATCGAACCTGCGGCGCCGATGCCGTAGGCCGCGGGCGCGTAGAGCGCGCCCGCTGCAACCAGCACCGCCGCAAGACCGACAAGGGAGTGGAAGGCTGCGACCAGTTGCGGCATCTCGGTCATGGCAATTTTGCGCGCGGTGATCGCACCGATCGCGCCGCCGATGGCGATGCCGCCGATCACGAGCGCCCAGCCGATCGCGTCGGCAGGCGGCGAATAGCCAAGCGTCGTCAGCACGGCAATCGCCATGCCGATCATGCCGAAGCGATTGCCCTGCTTCGACGTGGTTGGGTGCGAAAGTCCGCGCAGCGCCAGAATAAAGAGAACGCCGGAGACGAGATAGAGAAGTGCGACGATGTTTACGCTCATGACAGTCTCACTTCTTCTTCTGCGTATACATCGCAAGCATCCGCTGCGTGACGAGGAAGCCGCCGAAGATATTCACCGACGCCATGATCAGCGCGAAGAAGCCTAAGATTCGCGACCACCAGGCAGCAGACGCATCTCCCGCGAGCGGCACACCGACCGCGAGCAACGCGCCGACCACAATCACGGACGAGATCGCGTTCGTGACCGACATCAGCGGCGTATGCAGTGCGGGCGTCACCGACCACACCACGTAATAGCCGACGAAACAGGCGAGCACGAAGATCGAGACCTGAAATACGAAGGGACTTGCCGCCGCGGCTGCACTTGCCACCGGCATTGCGCCGAGCGGCAGGAGATCTTCCGCACTGACCGATGCGCTGACATCCGCGCACGCCGAAAGAGCAAGCGATACGAAGTCGATCATCGCGCTATCCCTTCTTGAAATTCGGATGGACTACGGCGCCGTCCTTGGTGAGCAGCGTCGCCTTTATCAGTTCGTCGTCCCAGTTCGGCGCGAACTTCTTTTCCTTGTCGAACATGGTCTCGACGAAGGCGAACAGGTTCTTTGCGTAAAGCGCCGACGCGGTCGCAGCCAGCCGCCCCGGCACGTTCAGGTGACCTACGATCTTGACGCCGTTGACTTCGGCAATCTTGCCGGGCTCGGCACCCTCGACGTTGCCGCCGCGCTCGACCGCGAGATCGATGATCACCGAACCCGGCTTCATCGACGCGACCATTTCCTTGGTGACGAGCTTCGGCGCCGGACGGCCGGGGATCAGCGCGGTCGTGATCACGATATCCTGTTTCTTGATGTGATCGGCGGTGAGCTGCGCCTGTTTCGCCTGATATTCTTTCGACATTTCTTTCGCGTAACCACCCGCGGTCTGCGCGTTCTTGAACTCTTCGTCTTCGACCGCGAGGAATTTCGCGCCCAAGCTCTCCACTTGTTCTTTCGTTGCCGGGCGAACGTCAGTCGCGGTCACGACCGCGCCCATGCGCCGCGCGGTCGCGATTGCCTGCAAGCCGGCAACGCCTACACCCATGATGAAGATGCGCGCGGCCGGAACGGTGCCTGCCGCTGTCATCATCATCGGCAGCGCGCGGCCATATTCGGCGGCGCCATCGACCACCGCGCGGTAGCCCGCAAGGTTAGCCTGCGAAGACAGCACGTCCATGACCTGTGCGCGCGTGATGCGCGGCATGAATTCCATCGCAAAGGCACTGACCTTCGCCGCCGCCATATCGGCGAGCGCGGCATCGTTGCCGTAGGGGTCCATGATCGAGATGACGAGCGCACCCGGCTTGTAAGACGAAAGCTCGGACTTCGTAGGCCGGCGCACTTTCAGGACGATGTCGGCGTCGTTCACGACACCGCTGCCGATCTCGGCGCCCGCGGCCTGATAGTCCGCGTCGAGCACACCGGATTTTACGCCCGCACCCTTCTCGACCGCGACTTTCGCGCCGAGGCTCGCGTAACGCTTGACGGTATCTGGGGTCGCCGCGACGCGCGGCTCGCCCTGTTCGGTTTCAGCCGGGATCGCGATCTTCATGGCGTGTAGGCCTTGAGCTTAGGTCAGGAACCAGAACATCAGGAACACTATGATGACATTGAGGATGATGCCCCACTTCACCAGCATGATGAACAGATTATAGGTGCCTTCGTGCTCGGCGTAGTCGTTGCCCTTGGCGGTGCCGTATTCGGTCTTGCCGTGACTGGCCATTTTCTTTCTAGTCCCCAATTCCCGGAAGAAATCTAAGCCTGAATTAGCGGAAAGCGCTGGAACGGGCAAATAGCTAGTGTGGCGGTTCGCAGGTCCGCCAACCCGCGCGGCAGGCTATTTTGCGGACCTGCGAACCGAAACCACACTAGCCACTATTAGATTCTAGTGATCCTTTGGTTCTGACATTCGTAAAAGTGGCCTCCACGGGCAAAATACGAATGTCAGAACCGGATCACTAGCTACGCGGCGGCGGGCAGACCTGCGCCGGAAAGCGCTGCCGCCTGGCGGGCGGCCACCTTATCCACCGAGAAATCGCGGATCGCATCCTCGAACAGGCGGTGGAAATTCATCTCCGCCTTGAGATGCAGAAACACGCCACCGAGACCGATGGCCGCACGGTCCATGAACACGAATTCGCGCGGGACCGTGACCGGGCCGAACTCGCGCATCGCCTGCTTCACCCGCCAGGCCTCGCGGCGGCCATACTGCGAAGGCGCGACACCGTCCGCGATCGTGCGTACGCGGTCGTCCATCAGCGGGCCATAGATAAATCGCGCCCATATATTGAGCGCCTCGATCATCGGCTTTGACAGATTCTTGAAGCCCCAGACCTGATAGGCGCTGATGACCCGCGTCTCGTCGTTTTCCAGAAGTCCGCGATAGAGATCGACCACGCCGCCAACGAAACGCGGCGGGAAAATCCGGACACAGCCGTAATCGAGAAGATTGATTCCGAAAGGCTCGCTGTCTTTCTCGAACGCCGTGTAGTTGCCGAGATGCGGATCGCCGTGGATCACGCCGTGCCGCGCGAACGGCAGCCACCAGGCATGGAAGAGCGCAGTCGCAAGGCGATTGCGGGTTTCCAGATCGCGGTCTTTGTACTCGAGTAGTTTTTTGCCCTCCAGCCATTCGAGCGTGAGCAGCCGTCCGGTCGAAAGCTCATGCCGCACTTCCGGCACGCGCACATCCGGCGAATCCACAAGCATAACTTTATATAAAGCCGCGTGTTTCGCCTCGCGTCTGTAATCGAGCTCTTCTCGCAGCCGCGCCCCGATCTCAGCTTGGATTTCGCGCGTGTCGATTTCCGGCGACATACGGCGGAAGATCGACATGATCATACCGAGCTGCTGAAGATCCGCTTCGACCGCCGACTGCATATCCGGATATTGCAGCTTGGCCGCCAACCCCATTCCGTCATGCGCTAGTCCACGATGCACTTGCCCGAGCGAAGCCGCCGCAGCAGGCAACTTCGTAAATGCGCCGAATTTCTTTTCCCAATCTGCCCCGAGTTCAGCGGCCATGCGCCGCTTCACGAAAGGCCAGCCCATCGGCGGCGCTTCGGATTGCAGCTTCATGAGTTCGGTTGCGTATTCGGGCGGCAGCGCATCCGGGATGTTCGCGAGCAACTGCGCGACTTTCATTAGCGGACCCTTTAGTCCGCCGAGCGCCGCAGCTAACGACGCCGCGTTATTCGCGCGGTCGCCACGAAATCCTAAAAAACGCTGGCTTGCGATTTTCGCGGCAACGCCGCCGACATTCGCGCCAACGCGCGCATATCTGCTCGCCCGCGCGGAGAAACGGTTGCGTTCGTTATCTTTCGGCTCGTCAGCCAAGGCTTTTGCCTTCCTATTTCCAGTTCAGGCCCGCGTCATTACGTAACGCACAGGCAGACTTGAAGTTCGGATTGCCGGTATCGTTCGGCAATCGCCGCGAGCGGATGCTGTAGCTGCCGGTGACGAAGACCATCGCGACTTCGCCTTGTGGCACGCTGCCCACGTAAAGCCAGGAGCGAAAGCGTTGCAGCGTCGGCGCGCGGATGCGGTTCTTTTGACCGAACTGTAACAGCGCCTGCTGTGGGTTCTGGCCGGGACCAACAAGACAAAGCGCCAGCCAGTTGCCGCCCGCGACCGCGATTACGTTGATCTGCGACTTGTTATCGGCGCGGGCCGCCGTGAACTCGTCCGCAACCAGCATCGCATCGGGCTGATTGCGGTCGTCGATAAGCCAGAACTTGTGATCGATGGCAAAAAGAGTTGCGAGCAGAAAAGCGGCGCCCGCAATCGTTAGGATGTAGCGATTCAAGCAGCCTGATCCAGTCTTTCGATTTCGTCGATCATGCTCGAAATGAGTTTAAGACCCGTCTGCCAGAACGCCGGGTCGCGCGCGTCTAATCCGAACGGCTTCAGCAAGTCCGAATGATGCTTGGTACCGCCGGCGGAAAGCATTGCGAGATAGCGCTCGGCAAACCCGCTGTCGGCTTTCTCGTACACCGCATAAAGCGAATTCACGAGGCAATCCCCGAACGCATAGGCATAAACATAAAATGGCGCGTGCACGAAGTGGCCGATATAGGCCCAATAAGTTTCGTAGCCTTCGCCGAGATGAATTGCAGGCCCGAGACTTTCGCCCTGCACGCTCATCCAGAGTTCGCAGATTTTCTCCGGCGTCAGTTCGCCGTTCTTGCGCTCGGTGTGTAATTTTCTCTCGAAAGTATAGAACGCGATCTGGCGGATCACCGTATTGATCATGTCCTCGACCTTCTGGACCAGCATCGCCTTCTTCTGCGCGGGCGCGGCTTTTGCAAGCAGCGCGCGGAAGGTCAGCATCTC
>LNEZ01000092.1 GCA_001464215.1 Rhizobiales bacterium Ga0077548
AGCGTCATCACATCGCGCGGCTTGCCCATATAGTTGAGCAATACATATGGATGCGCCGACGGCACGGTCGGGTGCGCGAACGCTCCCGAAGCCTTGCCCGGTCGCACCGGCGCATCGATCCAGTTCTTGTCGAAAAAATCGCGAGCGATGTCGGCCATGCGCGGCGAGAACGCGGCATAGGCGGAAAGCACGGTTTCTTTCGCTTCCGGCCATGCGATCGTGCGCTGCTCGACTTTGGGCAGCGGCGCGTTGCGGTCCCAGTGTTCGAGCTTTTCCTTGCCGAACCACTTCGCTTTCATCTTGTAATAACGGTGCGAAAGCTGAGGAAAAGATGCGCGCACGGCCTCGACCAGCGCATCCACGACCTCGCGCTCGACGCGGTTCGCAAGATGGCGCGCGTCTGCGATGTCCTCGAAGCCGCGCCAGCGGTCTGAGATTTCCTTGTCCTTCGCAAGCACGTTCGTGACCAGCGCGAAGGTGGACATATTTTCCTTGAAGACTTTCGCAAGCGCGCCGGCTGCCTTCGCGCGCTTGATCTCGTCGGCGTCCTGCAACATCGTCAGCGTCGGCTCGAGCGTGAGCCGCTCATTGTCGATCTCGAAGCGCAGGTTCGCGACCGTCTCGTCAAACAGGCGATTCCACGCGCCGCGTCCGGTGACGGATTTTTCGTGGAACAGAAGCTCGATCTTGTCTTCGAGCTGATACGGCTTTTCGCGGCGCGTATCTTCGACCCACGGGCGGTAGTGACCCAAGATCGGGTCTTCGAGCGCCCGCTCGATCAGCGTGTCGTCGATGCGGTTGATTTCCAGCGTAAAGAACAAAAGATGCGACGAAGCGCCGGTGATGCGTTCGACCACGTCGCCATAAAACTTTCCGCGTTTCGGGTCGGTGGTGTTGCCCGCGCGCACGAGGCCCGCAAAGGAAACGAGCCGCCCGAGCAAATCCTCGATCGCTTCATAGCGGCGCACGGCGGCGCCGAACACGGCGCCCGCGGAAGGGGCCTTCGCAATCTCTTCCAGCTTGCCCTTGAATTCTTTTTCGAAGGAGATGCAGTCGGCATCGGACTTTGCGAGGTCGGCCTGCACTTTCGGATCGTCGATGGACGCATAGAGGTCGGAAAGATTCCACTCCGGCAGGTCGCCCAACGGGCCGCCAGACGCAGAACCTGAAGCCGGATTCTCAAAAGCGATGTTCATCGAACGAAGTCTCCCAAGCCCAAAATCTATCGCATGGGCGCGAACCCCTCACAACGAGGCGGCGCTCGAATGCCAGTGCGGTGCGTAGCCGCGACCCAGCACCTTGGTAATGGCCGGAGGCGTCAGCATCATGGCGCTGCCCGACGGGCGGGCAACCGCCGCAGTGTAGCCGCCGGGCGACCAGCGCAGGAGCCGGTTGCCGTTTACGGCAAATGATTCGTTCCCATCGAGCGTAACGAAAACACCGTCCGGCAGATCGCCGAGCGAGACCGGGTGCAGTTTTTTTGAGCGGCCATCCGCATCCAGCCGCTCGCCGTGAAGGATCAGGTCCATCTCGCCCGCGCTCTTTCGTTTGCTCTTGCCGAAAAACTTTTCGGCGAAAGCGGTCGCCTCCGTGCGGCGGCACTCGAAGCAAGGACGATGGCCGGCAGCCAACGCAGTCGGTTCATCCATAAAGAAGAGTTCGGTGTAGTAGCGGCCCCAGACGTCGCGCTGCCTGCCCTTGAAAGACAGCACGCAGCAAATCCATTGCTTCGATGCGTGACGCCGTTTGCCGAGCGTCTTGTCGTCGCGATGGAATTTGCCGCCGCGATTCCCGAACCAGCCGCCACGCGCTGGGTCTGCGAACAATTCTCCGAAAGGCGAGACGCGGTTTTGAAGCGGCATCGTTGCACCTTGCTTCATGGTTCGAGACGCGGGCTTCGCCCGCTCCTCACCATGAGGAAAACCTCATCCTGAGGAGCGCTCCGAAGGAGCGCGTCTCGAAGGATGAGCGGGATTCAGACTCTCTTAACACCCGTCAACCAATGTGCCCCGAAACGGCACATCTTGTCGCCGGGCGGGGTAAAAATGGGCGCGCGTATTCTGGTGGTGGACGACGATCCGGTGCAACGCCGGCTCCTCGAAGCGATGATCAAGCGCTTCGAGTATGAGCCGGTGATGACCGAGGGCGCCGAAGCCGCCTTGAAACTTCTGGATAGCGCCGAAGGTGCTGCCATCGAATGCATCGTGCTCGACCTCGTGATGCCCGATCTAGACGGCATGGGTATGCTGGGAAAACTGCGCGAACGCGGCAGTCCGCTTCCCGTGATCGTGCAAACCGGACAGGGTTCGATCGACACGGTCGTCTCCGCGATGCGCGCGGGCGCAGTCGATTTCTGCGTGAAGCCGGTGCGCCCGGAACGCTTGCAGGTATCGCTCCGGAACGCGTTGGCGCAGGCGACGCTGGCCGACGAAGTACGCCGGATGCACAAATCCGCCGACGGCAAACTCTCGCTGAAAGACCTTTCCACCAAGAGCCCGCGTATGCAGGCGGCGCTGACACTTGCCGAAAAAGCGGCAGGCTCCGACATCCCGGTTCTGATCGAAGGCGAGTCCGGCACCGGCAAGGAATTGTTTGCCCGCGCGATCCACGCGGCTGGCCCGCGTGCGAAGAAGCCCTTCGTCGCGGTGAACTGCGGCGCGATCCCCGCGAACCTCGTGGAATCGATTCTCTTCGGTCACGAAAAAGGTTCGTTCACGGGCGCGCAGGAGAAGCAGCCCGGCAAATTTCTCGAAGCCGACGGCGGCACGCTCTTTCTGGATGAAATCGGCGAACTCCCCGCCGACACGCAAGTGAAACTTCTTCGCGCCTTGCAGGAAGGCGAGATCGATCCGGTCGGTTCGCGCAAACCCGTGAAGGTCGATTTCCGTCTCGTGTCTGCGACCAATCGCGACCTGATGGCGCTGGTGCGCGCAGGCACGTTCCGCGAAGACCTGTTCTATCGCCTGCACATCTATCCGGTGACGCTGCCGCCGCTGCGCGAGCGCATGGAGGACGTGCCCGATCTCGTCCGGCGCTTTGTCGCGCGCTTCGCCGCCGAAGAAGGCAAGCGCGTGCGTTCGGTTTCCGCCGACGCGATGAAGTTGCTCTCGGAATACAAGTGGCCGGGCAATGTCCGTCAGCTTGAGAACACTGTGTTTCGTTCGGTCGTGCTCGCAGGCGCCGATGAGATCGGCGTTGTGGAATTTCCGCAGATCGCCTCACAAGTGCCGGGCTATGAGCAGGCGGCCTTGAACGCCGCGCCGCCCTCGATCGCTTCCCCTTCGACCCAGCCGGCGGCTCCGCTGATCGTCTCCGAAGAGCAGACCGAAGCCCCTTCCCGCGACCGGCTGGAACTCGTGGACTTCCACGGCCATGTCCGTCCGATGGAGGCGCTGGAAGCCGAGATCATCCGCTTCACGATCGCCCATTATCGCGGCCGGATGACGGAAGTCGCACGCCGTCTCGGAATCGGCCGCTCGACCCTTTACCGGAAGCTCAAGGAACTGGGGCTGGAAGCCGAGACCGGGGCCGATCACGGGGATTTGTGAGCCTCTCCCGTTGCTAAGCGGTAACAGAAGCTAGCTATTTCGGAACGACCGGCGGTCTGGGGCACTTGTACCCTTGATCGGGTGCGTCGCCGCTGCCAAAAGCTATGCAACCCATTACCTGCGGGAGAATTCAATGAACCCGGCCAAGCACTTCGGCCTCCTTTCGCGCGGTGTTTTCGTCGGCGCCGCCTTTTTTGCGCTAACCCCCGCCGCTCTGGCCCAGAGCAGCAACGACGATCCGGTGAAGTCGATCCCGGCGCCGGAAGTTTCGGCACCGACCGGCCTCGAAGCCAAACCGGAAGCACCGCAGCAGACCAGCGCTCCGGCAGTTGCTCCCGCGCCGACAGCCGCGACCTCGGGTTACACGCCGTCGGACGACACCAAGAAACTCTCCGGCAGGAAACTCATCGATGCGCCGCTCGCCAATCTCTCCGGGCTTGATGCAGCCGTCGCAGAGAAGCTACGTGAGCTGATCGCAAACCGCGGCGACCGCTTTTTCTCCAACAGAGACGAGCGCAACGCCGTCGAAGCCTTCTATCGCGATCGTGGCTTCCAGCCGCTTTGGCTCGACAACGGCAAGACCGTTGCCCGCACCGCGGCAGCCATCGCCTTCCTGAAGAAGGTCGATGAAGACGGCTTGCAGCCTGCGGACTACGCCGCGCCGAACTTCGATGTCACCGACGCCGACAAACTCGCGGAAGCCGAACTCATCTACACCGGCGAAGTACTCGACTTCGTGCGCCATGCTTCGTCGGGCCGCGTTCATCCGTCGCGCACGTTCCGCGACACCGAATATAAGCACGACGGCCTCAATCCGCTCGACAGCCTGAACAAGATCGCAGCGGCCGCGAACATCGGCGAAACGCTCGCCGGCTTCTTCCCGGCGCACGAGCAGTACAAATTGCTCAAGGCCGAGCTCGCGAAGCTCCGCGGCAAGGGCGAAGTCGAGCAGATCCGTATTCCGCAAGGCCAGGCATTGCGCTTCAACGCAAAAGCGAAGCAGCATCAGGCCGACAATCGCGTGCCCGCGCTGCGCGAACGCCTCGGCCTGCCGGCGAAGGACGACAAGTTCTACGACGAAGACCTCGCCAACGCGGTCACCGAGTTCCAGAAGATCAAGAAGCGCAAGGCCGACGGCATTTTCACGAATGATGTAGCCGCCGCGCTCAACCCGGTGAACACCGACAAGGTCGAAGACATCATCCTCGCCAACATGGAACGCTGGCGCTGGCTGCCGCGCGATCTCGGCAACAGCTACGTCATCACGTCGATCCCCGGCTACTACCTGCGTGTCTATCAGGACCGCAAGGAAGTCTGGGAAACGCGTGTTGTCGTAGGTGCCGCGACCAAGATCACGCCGATCACGACCCAGGAAATGAGCTTCATCACGGTGAACCCGACCTGGAACGTGCCGCCGTCGATCGTCGCGCGCGATTATATTCCGGCGCTCCGTCAGGATCCCGACGCGATGAAGCGCATGGGAATGCGCGTCCAGACGCGCCCCGACGGCACGCTGCACATTTCGCAGGGACCCGGCGACGGCAACGCGCTTGGCCGCCTGCGCTTCAACTTCCCGAACAAGTTCCTGGTCTATCAGCACGACACGCCGGTCCGGCATTTGTTCGCGCATGACGAACGCGCGTATAGCGCCGGCTGCATTCGCGTACAGGACCCGCTGAAGTACGCGGAGTTGCTAATGAACATCGCGCGTCCTGGCGAAGACTGGACCCAGGACAAGATCAAGAAGATGTACGGCACGGCGGAGCACAAGCTCGACTTCAAGAACAACGTCCCCGTCCACATCGTGTACAACACCGCCGAGGTGCGCGACGGCGCGCTCATCATCCGCAAGGACCTCTACAAGGTCGACGCCGCGACGATCAAAAACCTGAAGGCGACCGGCAACGAGCGCCGGCAGCTCGAAGTCGTGATCAAACATCCGGACCCGACGCCGAGCCGCGAGGCCCAGAGCCTCGATGAATTCAGGTATCAGCGCTCGACCGGCTTCGATCTTTTCGGCATCTTCCGCCGCTAAGAGTTCCGACTTCAGCAGATTCAGTGAAAAACGGGGGCCTTCGGGCCCCCGTTAACGTTTTCGCGAGCAGAGGCGACATTTCGCCACTTTCGGCTTCTACGGACAGAGATGTCGGGGGCAGCTCGGTGAACGCCTCATTAACCGAACCCGGCAAGACTGCGTAATTCCTGCTCGAACACGCCCGGAGGGGTGGCTTCGAAGCAGCCAGGGATGGGTTCGTACTTGCCGAAGAAAGTTTCCCCTGCCGCGTTGCGCGACTGGAAGGCCTGCCGTTCGTTCGGAGCGCTGGCCGTTGTCGCGTTCGCGCTGACCGTCTCGACCACGAGCCTGCAAAGCGTGATCGCGAACGGCGATACCCGCACCCTCTCCTTCTTTCATACGCACTCGAAAGAGAGCCTCACCGTCACCTTCAAGGTGAACGGCCGCTACGACGAGGCGGGGCTCGCCAAGATCAATCATTTCCTGCGCGACTGGCGCAACCACAAAGAAACGAAGATGAACCCGCATCTCTTCGACATTCTTTGGGAAGTAAACCGCGACACCGGCGGCAAGCAGCCGATCCAGATCATTTCGGCGTTCCGCTCGCCCGAAACCAACGAAATGCTCCGCTCGCGCTCGAGCGGCGTCGCCAAACACAGCCAGCACACGCTGGGTAATGCGATCGACTTCCGCATCCCGGATGTCGCGCTTAACGATTTGCGTGCGGCTGGCCTCCGGCTTCAGCGCGGCGGCGTCGGGTTCTATCCCGGCTCCGATTTCATCCACATGGACACGAGCTCGATCCGCCACTGGCCGCGCATGAACCGTGACCAGCTTGCGCGCGTGTTCCCGGACGGCAAAACCGTTCATGTCCCGACCGACGGCGTCCCGCTGAAAAACTTCCAGCAGGCTGCCGCGGAAATTCAGCAGCGTGGCCAGTTCGGCGAGCGCACCCGCACGCAGGTCGCATCCGCTTCGCCCGCGCCGGATGGCAACGGCTTGCAGCGCTTCATTTCTTCGATCTTCGCCGCGAACTCAGTCGCGAATAAACCCGAGCAGGACGCCGAAGACGAAACGCCGGCTCCGCAACAGCAGCCGCCTGCACGCATCCAGGTGGCATCCGCCTCGCCGCAGACGATCCTGCCGCCGGCCGCTACCCGCCAGCAGCAGCAACAGCCGAAAGAACGTCTGAACTGGCAGGCCGGGCCGCAGCCCGTGAACGCACCGCAGGAACCGTCTGAAGAAACCACCGCAAGCACGCTCGCTTATGCCAACCCGCGTGAGCGCAATGTTCCGCCGCAAGCACAAGGCTCGCTCGCAGCAGTGCCGCTGGTCTCAGGCGCGCATACGATTCCGGCCGGCTTCGCCCGCGCCAACGGGTTGAGCCAGTTCAAGCATCCCGAGCACGTGAAAGGCTTCACGGCGCCCGTACGCGCGATGGTGGAAAACCGCTTTCAGGAATTCCTGCCGGAACAGAGTTCGGCGGATGGCTTCCAGCGCAATCGCCCGCAGGTCAGCGTTGTCGGCTTCGAGCCGACCCGCACCGCCACCGCCACACGCTGATATTTAGCCGGAGTTAGCGGGCGCCGATTCCGAGCGCATCGCGATACAACTCGACAATCGCCTCGAATTCCTGTCGCTCGCTGGCCTCTTGGCCGCGCATACGCACGACTGCGCGTAACGCCTTGGTGTCGAAGCCGTTCGCTTTGGCCTCGCCATAGACTTCGCGGATGTCGTCGGCGAGCGCTTTCTTCTCTTCCTCAAGACGCTCAATGCGCTCGACCAACGCTTTGAGTTGCGACTTCGCGAAGCTGGTTGCATCCGCGCTTTCGGATTCTTTCTTCTTGGCTGCTGCTGGCATTTTACTACTTCAATGACCTTGTGATTTGTCGAACGCGGCTTTCTGCGCCGCGCTGGCCTCATTCTGGTGGCGCGATTTAAATTCCTCGTAGCTCATGCCGTAAACCGCTTCGCGGCTTTCGTCCTTGGTCATCGCAACGCCTTTGGCGTCGGCGGCATCCTTGAGCCAGTTGGAAAGGCAGTTGCGGCAGAACCCCGCGAGATTCATCAGATCGATATTCTGCACATCCGTGCGTGCGCGCAGATGCTCTACGAGACGGCGGTAAACCGCGGCCTCCAATTCCGTTTGGGTTTTTTGGTCGATTTCGCTCATCGCGTACTCCGGAACTCTTCAACGGCGTAGCCTAACTCTTCACCTGCGGCGAGTCCTACTTGACCACAAGCCCTGTGAGTATCCGGGAGAACCGCTGCGCCCATGCGGAAACATCCACGGAATCGTCGAGCAGATCCTGCCGCACTTCGACGATCGCGTGCGGCAAACCGCGATCGAACCCATGGCGCGTCATGGAGTCGCCCTTGAGCGCCCCCGCGTAAGGTTCGTTCTCGCCAGTGACGATATCCGGCTCCGCACGAAGTGCCGCGAGCAAAGGTCCGGCAAATCGCTCGTCATGTTCCCACAGCACCGAGCAATGCCAGGGCCGCGGCCCGTCATGAAAAACCGGTGTGAAGGAATGGATCGAAAATAAAATCGGCTTCACGCCCGCGGCCAGCGAGCGGTCGATCACACGGCCCACTGCCGCGTGATACGGCCCGGAGAAGCGCGCGATACGCCGGGCGATTTCCGCGTCGTCCACTTTCGCGTTGCCCGGTATCACCGCTCCATCGGAAAGTTTCATCACCAGCGTCGGATCGTCGTCGCCACGGTTCGGATCGATCAGAAGCCGCGAGAAACACGACATAATGGCGGGGGCCGCCAACTCCGTTGCGAGCGCACGCGTCAGCGCCTCCACGCCGATGTCATAGGCGATGTGACGTTTCAGTTGTAACGGGTCGAGGCCGAGATTGCCGTATTCGGGCGGGATCGCGTTCGATGCGTGATCGCAAACGATGATGTAGCGCGAGGCCGCAGGGCCTTCGATGATCTCGAACGACTCTGCCTGACCCGAAGCGGAATCGCTCACACGCTGAAGCATGAATACAGAATAATGATGCAACGCAGCAGACGCCAGCGCACTGTTGCCGCAAGGCTAACCGCGTGACAGCCGTGTAGCCTTGGCTTACGAAGCTTCGCAACGAACAGAAGCATTCCGTGAACGCCAGTACCCTTCCCGCCCGAAAGAACACGTTCGCTTTCGCCGCCCTCGTGATCGGCGCTTTCGCGATGGGTGCCTCGCCGATTTTCGTGCGCCTTGCCGATGTAGGACCTTTTGCGAGCGCATTCTGGCGCTGCGCGCTGGCGTTGCCTTTTCTCGCGCTGTGGGCGCTCGCCGAGCCGAAAGAGACCCGCGCGATGTTCTCGACCGACCGCGCGGTAGTGTTATCGGGCCTCTTTTTCGCAGGCGACCTGTTCTTCTGGCATCTCTCGATTCTCGCGACCACCGTTGCAAACGCAACCTTCATCGCCACCATGGCGCCGGTCTGGGTCGCTTTCGGTGCATGGATCGTGTTCCGCGAGAAAATTTCGAGAGGGAATTTTCTGGGGCTCGCGCTTTGCCTCGCGGGCGGTGCCGCGCTGATCGGACAAAGCTACTCGTTTGCGCCGGAGCGGCTCATCGGTGACGGCTATGCGCTCGTCACCTCGCTCTTCTTCGGTCTTTATATGCTTGCGATCAGCAACGCCCGCACGCGGTTGAAAATCGGCGCCGGTTCGCTCGCCTTCATGTCGGCGGCAATCACCTGCGCCTGTATGTTCGTGATTGCCATGCTGTTCGAGACGAACTTCATGCCGCGCTCGCTAAACGGCTGGATGACATTACTCTCGCTCGCGATCATCTCCCAGGTGCTGGGCCAGGGGCTGCTCGCGGTCGCGCTCGGGAGACTTCCTGCGACCTTCTCCTCGCTCGTGATTTTTCTCGAAGCGGTCGGAGCGGCAGCGCTAGGCTGGCTCATCTTGAATGAGGCCTTGGAACCGATTCAACTTCTTGGCGGCGCGCTGATACTGTTCGGCATTTGGATCGCGCGTCCGCGCGCCACCTCACCGGCAACCGCACTATGAACCGCGACGCGCTCACGAAAATCTATGAAGCCGCGGTCAACCGCGCGCTGCCGGCCGAAACGCTCAATCCGCGGCTGAAAAACATTCAACCTGCCGGAAAGCTATTGGTCTTCGCCGCCGGAAAAGGCGCAGGCTCCATGGCCAAGGCGGTAGAGGATTTCTATCTCGGACAAAACATTCTCGATGCCGGCCGTATCAAAGGCATTGCCGTGGCGCGTCCGGGCTATACCAAGCCGCTGAAGCGGCTTGAGATGGTGGAAGCAGCACACCCGGTCCCGGACGAAAAGGGAATTGCCGCGACCGAGCGCACGCTTGCGCTTGCGGCCACCGCGGCCAAAGACGACATCGCACTCGTTTTAATGTCCGGCGGCGCTTCCGCGAACTGGATCGCGCCCGCGGCCGGAATTTCGCTTGACGACAAACGCGAACTGACCCGCGCGCTCTTGCGCAGCGGCGCGAACATCGTCGAGATGAATTGCGTTCGAAAGCATCTCTCGCGCATCAAGGGCGGAAGGCTGGCGGCGGCACTCGCACCCGCGCGCGTGATTACGCTTGCGATCTCTGATGTCCCCGGTGACGATCCTTCCGTGATCGGCTCCGGGCCGACCGTGCCGGATGTCACCACGCTCGCTGACGCGCGAACAATTCTTGAGAAATACAAAATCACGCCCCCTGTTTCAATCGCGGTCGCGCTCGAAAATCCGGATAACGAGTCGCCGAAACCCGGTGATAAAATTTTCGCGAACACGAGTTTCGAGATCGTCGCAACGCCGAAGGCATCACTCGAAGCAGCAGGAGAAGCGGCAAAGCAGCTCGGCTACGAGCCTATCCTCCTTGGGGCGGACCTCGAAGGCGAAGCACGCGATGTGGCAAACGAACACGCAGCACTCGCGATCAAATTGAAGCGCGAAGGCCGCAAGGCCGCGATCCTTTCCGGTGGCGAACTGACGGTGACGATCAAGGGCAAGGGCCGCGGCGGTCCTAACCAGGAATATGCGCTCTCTCTCGCAATCGCGTTGAACGGCGAAGCAGGAATTTGCGCGGTCGCCGGAGACACCGACGGCACCGACGGCGGCGCGGGACGCGCCGACGATCCCGCAGGTGCGTTTGTTGACGAACTGACGATCCCGCGAGCGAAAAAGCTTAGCCTCGATCCAGCCGGGATTTTGCGTGAGAACAATTCAACGCATTTCTTCGAGCGGCTCGGCGACCTCTTAAATCCCGGACCCACGTTCACGAATGTAAACGACCTCCGGGCTATCCTCGTTGACAGCTAGGAGCGCGTGGGGTCAAAAAGCGGCCTCACGGGACATATAAAGCCTTCAGCCGAAACCGGGGACTTCCTCGTTCGATGCGTAGCCTTCGCGTGATGTCGTCATATTCGCTTGCACTCGCCGCACTATTGTTTGCGGCAGGTAGTGCATATGCCGATTTCCGCATCTGCAACAGGACCGAGGCTCGTGTCGGCGTGGCGCTCGGCTACAAGGACGGCGAGCATTGGACCACCGAAGGCTGGTGGAATATTCCGCCCGGCACCTGCGAGACGCTCGTGCGCGGCACGCTGATCGCGCGTTACTACTATCTCTATGCGCAGGACTACGATCAGGGCGGCGAATGGTCCGGCAAGGCCTTCCTTTGCACGCGCGATAAAGAATTCACCATTCAGGGCATCGCGGATTGTCTCGCACGCGGCTATAATCGTACGGGATTCTTCGAGGTCGATACACTGGACCAGAAAAACTGGACCGTGCAGTTGACCGAACAGAACCAGACTCCGCAGGGCCTGCGCGGCCCGAATATCCAACTCGGCCCGAACCTCCCGCCGAGCCAAAAGAAGAAATGAACCAGAAGAAAAAATGAGACGACAGCGCCGAACCAAAATCGTGGCAACCCTTGGCCCCGCTTCATCGGAGCCCGCGATAATAGAAAAACTGTTTCTGGCCGGCACCGACGTATTTCGCATCAATATGAGCCACACGCCGCATGAAGCCATGCGCGCATTCGTGAATACGATCCGCACGATCGAAGAACGTCACGACCGGCCGATCGGCATTCTCGCGGACCTGCAAGGCCCGAAGCTCCGCCTCGGCGCGTTCAGAAACGGCGGCGCGCAACTCGAAGCGGGCGCTACCTTCGTGCTCGATTCCGATCCCGCGCCCGGCAGCGAGAAGCGCGCGCATCTTCCGCACCCGGAGATTCTCGAAGCGCTGCGTCCCGGTCATCGTCTTCTGATCGACGACGGCAAGGTGAAACTCACCGTGACCGAAGCGACCCACAACCGCACCGTCGCCCGTGTCGATGTCGCGGGCCGCGTCTCCGACCGCAAGGGCGTGAGCCTTCCCGACTCCATTCTCAATGTCTCCGCGCTAACGCCGAAAGACCGCGGCGATCTCGAAGCCTGCCTTGAGGCCGGCGTCGACTGGATCGCGCTTTCTTTCATCCAGCGCGCGGACGACGTTGCCGAGGCGAAGAAACTCGTGCGCGGCCGCGCCGCGGTGCTCTCAAAAATCGAAAAACCGCAGGCGATCGGCGCACTCGAAGGAATTCTCGAACTCTCCGATGCGCTGATGGTGGCGCGCGGCGATCTCGGCGTGGAAATGCCGCTCGAGCGCGTGCCGGCCCTTCAGCGCAAAATCATCAGCGCGGCGCGGCGCGCGGGCAAGCCGGTCGTGGTCGCGACCCAGATGCTGGAATCGATGATTACGACGCCCATCCCGACGCGGGCTGAGGTGTCTGACGTCGCAAACGCCGTCTATGAAGGCGCGGACGCCGTAATGTTATCGGCGGAATCCGCGGCTGGCGCACATCCGGTCCTCGCCGTCGAAACCATGAACAAGATCGCCGAGGAAGTGGAGCGCGAGTCCGAATACTTCGACGGTCTGGCTGCACAACGCGTGGCACCCGAAGCGACCGGCGCGGACGCGATTTCGGCGGCCGCACGCCAGATCGCGGAAACGCTCGATCTCGCAGCCATTCTCTGCCTGACCAGTTCCGGTGCGACCGCGATGCGTGTCGCCCGCGAGCGTCCGAAACCGCCGATCATCGCACTCTCTCCGAAGATCGAAACAGTGCGGCGTCTTTCGCTGCTCTGGGATGCGCATTGCGCCTTCATGGGCGACGAGAAGGATATCGACGTCACGATCAAGCGCGCCTGCGCGATTGCTTTCCGCGAAGGCCTCGTGAAGGTCGGGCAGCGGGTGATTTTGGTTGCCGGCGTTCCGCTCGGCACGCCGGGCGCGACCAACATGGTGCGCATCGCCTACATTTCCGACGACGGCGGCGTAGATTAAATATCCCGGCCTTCGACCTGCAGCTTCAAACGCCGCACGATTTCGGGAATGGCCTCGAGATGCGGATTGATCTCGAGCGCGCGGCGATAGGCTTCGAGCGCACGCTTCTCTTCGCCGATGTCCTGCAAGATTACGCCGAGCCCCGCGAGCGCCTGATAGTGGCGCGGCTCCTGCGCAATCACGACGCGTAAATCCGCGAGCGAGCGGTAGATATCTTTTCGCGCGAAATGCAGCGTCGCGCGCCGCGCCCAGGCTTCGGTGTAGCGCGGATTGATCTGGATGATGGAGTCGAGCAACTCCTGCGCAGTCTTGAATTCCTTGGCTTCGATCGTGACTTGCGCGCGCACCATCAAGAGGTTGAGCGTATCGCTGTCGGTGACCGCAAGCGTGCCTTCGATGCGCTTTTCAATCTGGCGCGCAATCTGCGCGCTGGGCGCGGCTTTCAGCGCGGCGAAAAGACCGTCGAGCTGCTGCGCGCGGTCGAGCTGCTTCTTCTGTTTCTGAGCGCGTTTGGTTGCGGCAGGCGGTGCTTTTTGCGTGGCACCTGGACCTGTCTGCGCGAACAGCGGCTGCGCGGCAAAGGGCGCAAGCGGTAGTGTTGCGATCAAGAAGACTCGGAAGAGCTTCATGCCTCCGAGTCTATGCCGGACGGCCCTCACGGCAAGTGCGAATTTGCATCAGACAAACGAAATCCGGCGCACGTTTCCGTGCGCCGGACAAAACGGTCAGGCGTCGGTTCTCAGCCCTGGCGGGCCTTGAAGCGCTTCTGCGTCTTGTTGATGATGTAGACGCGGCCTTTGCGGCGCACGAGACGATTGTCCCTGTGGCGGGCGCGCAGCGAGCGGAGTGAATTGCGGACTTTCATCGTCGAATTCCTAGGTTCGCGGGGTTTCTAGGGGCCGCCCCCGGCCCTGTCAAACGCCTGATGGCGCTTTTTCGGCGCGGAACCGGAGCAAAGTCCGCTTTCGGGCATTCTGCCCTTGACTCTCTGCTCCATCGCCATTACTTAACCGAATAGTTAAGTATTAAACCCGCTTCCGAGGCGATCATGGCGACCCATCCTACGCTCGACCGCACCTTTGCGGCGCTTTCAGACCCCACGCGACGTGCGCTCCTCGCGCAGCTTGCCGCGCAGGAGAAGGCGACTGTCAGCGAGCTGGCACACCCGTTCTCCATGTCCCTTCCCGCCGTGATGAAGCACCTCGACGTGCTCTCCGACGCGGGCCTGATTTCGCGCACCAAGACCGGGCGCACTGTGGCGGTGCAGCTTACCGCCGGCCCGATGGAGGACGCCATGCAGTGGCTCCACCGCTACCAGCAGTTCTGGACCCAGCAACTCGATCGTCTCGCCAAGTTCATTGAGGAAGAATCATGCTCGCCAAACCAAGCGTCAGCCTCAAGCGCCGCATCAACGGAAAGCCCGAACAAGTCTTCGCAGCCTGGATCAACGCGGAAAAGATAGTCCGCTGGTTCGGACCGCAGCAGACGCTGCTCGACACCGTGAAGGCGGAGCTGGACGTGCGCGTCGGCGGCAAATTCTGGGTGAGCTTCAGCACCAACGACGGCGACTTTCACAAGGTAGGCGGCACCTATCGAGAAGTGTTTCCGCATGAGCGCCTGCAATTCACCTGGGCGTGGCACTCGACCCCGGAACGCGAGTCGCTGGTCACCGTCACCATTCGCCCTGACGGCGATGGCTCGATGCTGACGCTCATGCACGAACAATTCTTCGATCAGGCCGCGGCCGACGGCCATAAGCGCGGCTGGACCGGAACGCTCGAAAAGCTCGCTGCCGAATTTGAATGAGAACGGAAAAAAACATGACGCTTCGTTTGCACTTTCATCCGCTCTCTTCCTACAGTCATAAGGCGCTGATCGCGCTTTACGAGAACGGCACGGAATTCGAGCCGGTTCAGCTCGATATTTCGAGCGAAGACGTGACCACGGCATTTCGAAAAATTTCTCCTTTTGGAAAGATGCCTGCGCTCGAAGACACCGCGCGCGGCCAGGTGGTGAACGAAGCGACCGTCATCGTTGAGTATCTCGACCAGCACCATCGCGGTGCAGTCAGATTCATCCCTGCCGATACCGATCAGGCGTTGCAAATCCGGATGTGGGATCGCTTCTTCGACAACTATCTGCACGAATTCATGCAGCGCACGGTCGCGGACGCCTTCCGCAGCGACGGCAGTCACGATCCTTACACCGTTGCAGACTGCAAGCAGCGCATTTTTCACTTCTACGAATTTCTTGAGCAGCACATCAAAGGCCGAGAATGGATCGGAGCGCACTTCTCGCTCGTGGAATGTGCGGCAGCGCCGTCTTTATTCTACGCCAACACGATCTATCCGCTCGGCAAACAGTACCCGAATGCGCACGCGTATCTCGGACGCTTGATGACACGCCCGTCTTATGCGCGCGCACTCAAGGAAGCTGAGCCATTCTTCAACTTCTTTCCGCTTGAGCCGAAGCCGCAACGAACATTACAGGCCGCGTAAAATCATGAACGTCACACAGAGAAAAACCCACGCCATCATCTCGGCCGCTAAGGCCGACGAAGCGAGAGCCATTGCGACCGTGGCACTTGCTTTCGCAAGCGATCCGATGATGCGCTGGAGCTTTCCGGACCCCGAGAAATATATGGCGGTCGTGCCGGATTTCCTCCGCGCGTTTGGCGGCAACGCGATCACGCATGGCACCGCCGATGTCGCGGGTGATTTCTCGGCAGTGGCGCTCTGGCTTCCGCCCGGCATTGAGCCGGATGGCGAGGCGATGGGCCGTATTATTGAAGCGCATATGCCGCCGGAGAACATGGAAGATGGCGGCGCGATCGTCGAACAGATGAACAAGTTTCATCCGCATGGGCCGCATTGGTATCTGCCGCTGATCGGAACCGATCCCTCGCATCAAGGCAAAGGCTACGGCGCAGACCTGATGGCACACGCGATCTGGCGCTGCGACGAAAGCGGCCTGCCCGCTTATCTCGAATCCAGCAATCTCGCGAACGTGCCGTTCTACGAACGCTTCGGCTTCAAAGTGATGGGTAAAATTCAGCACGGCTCATCCCCGCAACTCACCCCTATGTTGCGGCCCGCACGCTGAACCATTCGAAGTCAAAGGAGTACGATCATGAAACTCGCAACCCCCATCACTCCCTGTCTCTGGTTCGACGGCAACGCCAAGGAAGCCGCAGACTTTTACGTTTCCGTCTTCCCAAATTCGAAGCTCGGCAAGGTCGCCTACTACCCCGACACCGGAAAAGAAATTCACGGCCATGACGCCGGCAAGGTTCTCACCATTGAAGTCCAGCTCAACGGTCAGCAGTTCACGCTGCTGAACGGTGGCCCGCAGTTCAAGTTCACGGAAGCCGTTTCTTTCCAACTGGCTTGCGAGACGCAAGCCGAGATCGATTACTTCTGGGACAAGCTGCGCGAAGGCGGCGGCGAAGAAAGTGTGTGCGGCTGGTTGAAGGATCGCTTCGGTCTTTCCTGGCAGGTGTTCCCGGCAATGATGAACAAGATCCTGTCGGAAGGCTCGCCCGACGAGCGCAAGCGCGTGATGGATGCCTTCATGAAAATGAAGAAGTTCGTCATCGCCGATATCGAAGCGGCACGCCGCGGCAAGGCCGCCTAAGCAACAACAACTAAGGAGAAAGAAAATGGAATACGTAGATGGATTTCTGATCGCAGTACCGAAGAAGAAGATCGCGCAATACAAAAAGATCGCAAAGCTCGCGAGCAAGGTCTGGCGCGAATACGGTGCGCTCGACTACCGCGAATGCGTGGCGGACGACGTACCCTATGGCAAGCGGACTTCGTTCCCGCGTGCGGTAAAACAGAAGACGGGCGAGACCGTCATCTTCGCCTTCATCACCTACAAATCGCGCAAGCAGCGCGACGCGATCAATAAAAAGATTATGACGGACGCGCGTCTCGCCAAGATGATGACGCCCGGTGCCATGCCCTTCGACACCAAGCGCATGATCTACGGCGGCTTCAAGACTATCGTAACCTAACAAAAAGAGAGCGCGTGACGATGACTACTGCTGCAAAAATCGAATCTATGGTCGGCAAGGAAGTTGTCGTCTCGCGTCTCATCGATGCGCCGCGCGAGCGCGTGTTCGATGCCTGGATCAATCCTTCGAAGCTCGCGCAATGGTGGGGGCCGCACGGCTTCACGAATACCCGCTGCGAAATCGATCCGCGTGCGGGCGGCAAGGTCTATATCGAAATGATCCGAGCGTCCGACGGAAAGATGTTTCCGCTCGATGGCGAAGTGGAGATTGTCGAAGCCCCGTCGCGGATCGTCCTGCGTGCGCGTGGCTACAACCCCGCGAACGACAAGACCACCATCGAAGATCGCGTGACCGCGACCTTTACCGAACAAGACGGCAAGACGCTCGTCACGGTTCACCTTTATGTGCTGGAAGTCGCCCCCGCCTTCATGGAAGCGGCGAAGCGCATGGATATCGGATGGTCGCAGAGCCTGGAGCGGCTCGACCGCAGCAAATAATATTCACCCGTAACAGGAGTTCAATCATGACGACGCAAACGATCTTCCCGCATCTCTGCATTCAGGGCGCAAAAGATGCAGTCGAATTTTACAAGAAAGCACTCGGCGCGATCGAAGTGATGGTTATTCCGCACGAGGACGGCAAGCGTTTGATGCACGCCGCGATCGACATTAACGGCGCACAGGTTTTCATTCACGACGACTTTCCCGAATACAAGGAATGCCGTCCTGATCTCGTGGGCGCCCCGGCGCGCATCGGCAGCACATCGACCACGGTGCACATCAACGTGAAGAACTGCGACACGGCATTCAAGCGCGCAAAAGATGCCGGCGCGGTCGCGATCATGGAGCCGCATGATGCGTTCTGGGGCGACCGCTATGCGCAGGTCGTCGATCCGTTCGGCCATTCGTGGAGCTTCGCCCACACGCTCGCAAAGATTAGCTAGAATGTCTGTTGCGACCGCGAGGAGAAAAACAATGATGATGACCCCATTCTATATCGTACTCGGAATCGGCGCGGTGATGATCACGGCAGTTGTGATCGTATTGATCCTGGCCTCGATGAAGCCGAACCAGTTTCGCGTCGAGCGATCGATCGACATTGCAGCACCGGCATCGAAAATCTTTCCCTACTTCGAAGACCTGAAGCAGCAGCGCAACTGGTCGCCTTACGACCAGAAAGACCCGGACATGAAGCGTGTCTATAGCGGCCGAGATAAAGGCGTCGGCCAAATCTACGAATGGGACGGCAACAGGGAAATCGGCGCGGGGCGGCAGGAAATCACTGCCGTGACACCTGATAAGAAAGTCGAAGCGACGATCGATTTCTACCGCCCGATGCAGGTAAAGAACCGCATCGAATTTTCGTTGAAGCCCGCAGGCAACGGCACCAACGCAACTTGGGCGATTTTCGGTCCGATGCCCTTCATGAGCAAGGTGATGTCCGTGTTCATGTCGTTCGACAGGATGGTCGGCAACGAATTCGAGAAGGGCCTGTTGCAGTTGAAAGCGCTTGCCGAGAAATAAGGCTTGGCGAAAATCGAAATCAGACGTCTCGGCCCCGGCGACGCATCGGTCCTTGATCGCGTCGCCGCAGACGTTTTCGACCAGGCCATCAACAAAAAGCGCCTCGCCGTTTACTTACGCGAGCCGGGGCATTTGTTGTTCGTCGCGATCTGCGACGGCGAGGTGATCGGCCAGGCACGCGGCATGATCCATCATCATCCCGACATGGAAGACGAGCTCTATATCGATAATCTCGGCGTCGCGCCTTCCTTTCAGCGGCAACAGATCGGAACGCGGTTGATCAAGGCGCTTCTGAAGAGCGGCAAAGAGCAAGGCTGCCGCGAGGCGTGGGTCGGCACCGAGCAGGACAATGAAGCGGCAAGAAAGCTCTACGAATCGCTCGGCGACAGCGGGGAGCTGGTCGTGTTTTTCACGTACAAACTCTAGTGTCGGTTACGGAACTTATCGCCCCACCGCCGGTTTAGAAGCGTTTCGAGGGGAACCTTCATGACACTCACGTTATTGCTCGCCAAGGTTTTTGGCCTGGCACTGACCGCGATCGGCATCGCACTCATCGTCTATCGCGATCATTATGCGCAGATCACGCGCGACTTTCTTCAGCAACGGTTGTTGCGCACTGTCATTTCGTTTTCCGAGATGGTGGCCGGCCTCTTCATCGTGATCGGCCACAACGTCTGGACGCCGGTGCCGGCCGCGGTCATCACATTCCTCGGCTGGATGTTCCTGCTTGAAGGCGCGAGCTATCTTTTGCTTCCGGAGAAATGGACCGCGCGCTTCATCAATGCCGTGAACCGCCCGCATTTTTTCGTGGCCTCCGGCATCAGCGGCATCGTGCTCGGCATTTATCTCGCCGATTACGGCTTTGCGCTGTGGCCGAAGTTCCGGTGATCAGCCAGCGTTCGGCGTCACGAACTTCAGCCCGATCACGCCGGCCACGATCAGCATGAGACAAACGATCCGCGCGATGTCGCGCGACTCGTTAAATAACCACATCCCCATGATCGCGGTACCGACCGCGCCGATCCCGACCCAGATCGCGTAAGCCGTGCCAACCGGCAGCGTACGGAGCGCATATTCGAGAAAGACGAGCGAGACGACCATCGCGGCCACCGTCCACACGGTGGGCCACAACTTCGAAAATCCGTCGGTGTATTTGAGGCCGATCGCCCAGCCGATTTCGAACAACCCGGCGATGAAGAGAGAAATCCAAGCCATGATGCGGCTCCTATTTTAGGAGGGCCGTCCCTGCCTGGGTTGAGCATACGACTTGGGCCGTCCCAAGAAGAATGGTGCGCGCGACAGGGATCGAACCTGTGACCCCTACCATGTCAAGGTAGTGCTCTACCGCTGAGCTACGCGCGCATCAAAGGCGGGCACCCTATATCGGCTGCATCAGGGAGGGGCAAGAAGGGGTTTTAGGCCGCGGCCAGCATCTTCTGGACCTCGTTCACGAGGTCCTTGAGATGGAAGGGCTTGGAGAGGACCTTGGAGTCCTCCGGCGTCTTTTTGTTCTGGGCTTCCAAGGTCACGGCCGCAAAACCCGTGATGAACATGACCTTGATATCGGGGTCGAGTTCGGTGGCGCGGCGGGCCAGCTCGATCCCGTCCATTTCCGGCATGACGATGTCGGTAAGCAACAACTCGAACGGCTCCTCGCGCAGCCGCTGATAGGCCGAGCGGCCGTTATCGAAATGCGCGACTTCATAACCGGCATTGACCAGCGCCTTCACGAGGAAGCGGCGCATATCGTTGTCGTCTTCGGCGAGGAGAATCTTCGGCATAGCGCCCCTTAACGTCCCGGCTTTTGGCCTCTTTAAGGCGCCCATTTGGGGGGCGCCCGGTAAATGGCCGGTGAAGGTGCATAAAGAAAGCCCCGGTCTTCACAAGGCCCAATCGCCCTGCCAGAACCCAAAAGCTGACGTTTTCCTTAATCCCCGGACTTTCTCGGAATGAACGCCACGGTTGTCGAGGAACTGGCCCCGGCTTTCGATGTCGAGGAGCCGCTCTCCGCGGAGAGCCCGGTTGTCTGCAACTCGCCCCATAGCGGGCGGAGCTACCCGGCCGCGTTCCTGCGCCAGAGCCGGCTGGAGCTGGAGACGCTCCGCCGCTCCGAAGACACTTTCGTGGACGAACTCTTCGCGGATGCGCCGCGCGCGGGCGTGCCCTTGATGCGGGCGCATTTTCCCCGCGCCTATCTCGACGTGAACCGCGAGCCCTATGAACTCGACCCGCGTATGTTCGAGGGCCGCCTACCCGCTTTTGCCAATACGCGCTCGCTGCGCGTGGCAGGCGGTCTCGGCACCGTTGCCCGTGTCGTGGGTGACGCGAGAGAGATCTACCCGAAACGCATTCCGGTCACTGAGGCGCTGATGCGGATCGAGCAATTCTACAAGCCCTATCACCGCACGCTCCGCCGGTTAGTCACCCGCGCACAAAAGGCTTACGGCTTCGCGCTGTTGCTCGATTGCCATTCCATGCCCTCGAGCGCGGGCGGCCGCGACGAGCGCCCGCGCGCCGACATCGTGCTCGGCGACCGCTACGGCACAAGCTGCTCGCCTGCGATCACCGAGATGATTGAGCGCACGTTACGCGCGCAGGGCTACATCGTGCTCCGGAACAAGCCTTACGCCGGCGGCTTCATTACCGAGCATTACGGCGACCCCGCCACCGGTCTTCATGCGCTCCAGATCGAAGTGAACCGCGCGCTCTACATGGATGAGACGCGCTACACCAAGACTTCCGGATTCGAGAAGATGCAGCACGATCTCGGCCACATGGTCGAAGCGGTCGCGAGCTTCACCATGGCAGGCCTCGAGCCGCTGCCGCACGCCGCCGAGTAGCCCGAACCCTTAAAAAGCAGACCTTAAAAAGAAAGAGGCCGCTACAGTTGCCTGTAGCGGCCCAAGTCTAGGGAGGAAACGCCCAAGGAGGGCGGCGAAAACGCGACGCCATCGCGTATCGCACCGCAACAATATGCTCCCGCAGCGCAAAATAAGCAAGCACTACTTACATAACTTTTTCGGGATCGATTGGCCCCTATCCGAGCGCAAACCGCAACGGAATCAAGTGCTTATGCTGGCCGGGCGCGGTCTTTAGCCCAAAGGTAGCATCCGATGGACAGGGCCAGCAGGACGGCCTGCAGCGCAAAGGCCGCCTGATAGGCCGCGAGCGGATAAACAGTCTGGTTCGGCGCAATCCATTCGATCACTGCCCCGGTCGCAAACTGAAAAAAGAACACCCCGCCCATGGTCGCAAGATTGAGAAGCGTCAAACCACGGCCGACGAGCTCTGGCGGAAACATCGAACGCGCCTGCCCAACCAGAAGCGGCGGATAGCCGGTCACCAGGCCATAGAGCAGGAACCAAACGAAGAGCGTGCCGGGGCTCATTTTTCCGGCAAGCGAAATCCAGATCAGCATTGCGAGCGTAAGCAACGCGCCGATCAATACCGGCATCCGGTAACTGCCGAATACGCGATCCGCGGCACCCCACGCGAAAGCGGCCGTCATGCTCGAGAGCGCAAGCACGAGCAGATAGAAACCGCGCGTCTCGAGATCGTAGCCGTAAACGTGCGCGAGATAAGGCCCGCCCCAGAGCCCGAGGATCGTAATCACCACCGCATAGTTGGTGCAGAACATCGCGAAGATCGGCCAGAACGAGGGCGTGCGCGAAACGACGGCGAGGCCGCGAAGGCTCTCTACGAGATTCTCTTTCTTGTGCTCCGGCTTGCTTGCTCCCGGCGGGTCGTCGCTGACCCACCACAACACGAGCAGGCCCGACAGCAGCGCCAGCACCGCGACAATCACGAAGCTGATGCGCCAGCCGATCGTGGATGCGGCGAAGGCAAGCGGAGATGTTGCAGCCAACAAGCCGAGACCGGAAAGCCCAAGCTGGATGCCGGTGACGGTCGAAAAATATTTCGGCTTGAACCAGCGCGAATAGATCGCAAGCGGCGCCACGTAGAAGCTGGAGCATCCGAGCGCCATCAGCACGCGCCCCAACACGAGCGTGTTCAGGTCCGGCCCGAACGCAAACACGATGCAGCCGGCGACGGCGAGTACGGTCGACCACAGCATGGTCAGGCGCGGACCGAAGCGGTCGATCAGCATACCGACCGGAACCTGGGCCAAGGCAAACGCGAGAAAGAACGAACTCGACAAGAGCGCGAGACCGGCAGCGCTCAAATTCAGTTCGGTAACGAGATCGGGGCCGATCACGCTGATCGCGCTGCGGAGAAACTGGCTCACCAGTTGCGCCGTCGAAAGCACGCCCACGAGCCAGATTCCGGCCCAAAGATCGAGTTGCAAGCCGGAGGGCGCGCCGGTGCCACCGGCGGTATTCTCGTCGCCCTTCACGCTGCTCTCCCTTGGGTCTTTACCGGGCATTCGCCCTGTTTATGTGTATCCAAGCGAGTGCCACGCCAAAGCCTCGACTTCAACCGGCCAAAGCGCAGTGAGGCGTTGCCGGAATCACATGGCGACCGCTAGATTGCGGTTCGTTTGCAAAGGGAGGCGGGCATGAATCCGAAGCGATTAGTTGGAGTTGCTTTCGCTATAGCCTGTACGCTCGCCGTCACAACTCCTGCCTCAGCACAGTGGAGTTCCAAGCAGCGCACAGACTTTCTGAACGACTGCCTGGGTGCGTGCCGCAAAAACCCGCGCGTGCCGGAAGCGCAGCGTCCGCAATGCGACGACTATTGTCTCTGCGTGGTGGAAGGCGGCCAGAAGCTCTTCAACGAAGCGCAGTTTGACGTGCTGATGAAGGACTTCGCAGCTGGAAAACAGACGGCCGACATCAAGCAACTCACCGACCTCACCCCCGCCTGTAATCGCAAAGCCTTCGCGCCGCGCTAAGCGGCTACAGAACCATGGGCGCAGTCGATTTCGCAGCATTCGTCGATGAACTCGCAACCGTCGCGGGCGAAGCGATCCTGCCGTTTTTCCGCACTACGCTCACGGTCGAGAACAAGAAACTCAAAGGCGCGTTCGACCCGGTGACTGCGGCCGACCGCGCCGCCGAGACCGCGATGCGCGCGCTGATCCGCAAACATTTCCCGGCACACGGCATCGTCGGCGAAGAGTTCGAGGATGTGACAAGCGATGCACCCTATACTTGGGTGCTCGACCCCATCGACGGCACCAAGTCCTTCATCGCCGGTTTGCCGGTCTGGGGCACGCTGATCGGTCTCTGCAAGGACGAGGCGCCGGTTTACGGCATGATGGCGCAGCCTTTCGTCGGCGAGCGCTTCACCGGCGATGGCGGGAGTGCGAGATATCGCGGCCCCGCAGGCGAGCGCAAACTGATGACACGCAAATGCGCGTCCCTCGACGACGCGCTGCTGTTCACGACCAGTCCGCAGCTCTTCAAGCCGGAAGAGCGCGCGCGCTTCGAAAGCATAGAAAAGAACGCGCGGCTCTCGCGCTACGGCGGCGATTGCTACGCTTATTGCATGGTCGCGGCCGGCCACGTCGATCTTGTTATCGAGGCAGGTCTCGACGCCTACGACATCGTGGCGCTGATCCCGATCATCGAGGGCGCCGGCGGTGTCGTGACCAACTGGCAGGGCGAGAGTGCCGCGAACGGCGGCCAGATCGTTGCCGCCGGCGACAAGCGCGTGCATCAGGCCGCGCTCGAACTTCTGAATAAATAAACGCCGCGCTACGCAGCGTTCGGTCCCGGCACGAAAGCGTCGAAGGCTTCCCAGAACTGCGCGCGGATAGGATCGCGCTCGATCAGGATTTCGTGGCGGCTCCCAGGAATGACGACGATCTTGCCCGCGGGCAGCCGCGCAGCGAAATTCCTGGCGGCCGTGGTCGAGACCAGCCGGTCGTCGCCTGCCGCCAAAATCAGAATTGGAAGTTTCAGCTTCGCTGCATAGTCCGGGTCTTCGAACTCGGCAGTTTGCGCGAATGCCGCCGAAATCCACGATAGTGTCGGCGAGCCGAGACCGACCGACGGGTCCGCTTCGCCAATCGCGGCGATGCGTTCGTAGCGCACTTGGTCAGATGAGACCGGATTGCCCCGGAACGGACGATTGGAAACCGCGACCGCGCTGCCGCCGGGAATATACCGGAAGCCAAGGCCGATCGCGGACATGAAGCGCGTAAAGAGGCGCGACAGCCGGCGATAGCGCTTGATCCGTAGGTCGACCATCGGCGCGCAAAGCACCACGCGGTCAAACCAGCGCCGCTCCTCGTGAATTGCGCGCAATAAGTTCGCGCCGCCCATCGAATGCGCAAGCCCGAAATAAGGCGCCGGACAATTCGGCAGCACGACTTCATTCATGAACGCTTCGAGATCGAGCTGAAATTCGGAGAAATTGCCGACGTGACCTTTATGCAAATCGGCAAGCGCGCGCGCCGAGCCGCCCTGCCCGCGCCAATCCAATACCGCCACTGCGAACCCGCGCGCGCGCAATTCGCCGACGACCTCGAAATATTTCTCGATCATTTCCGCGCGGCCGGGGAAAACGCAGACCGTGCCCTTATTCCCGCCGTCGCGTGCAGGCCAGCGCGCGAAACGCAGTTCCACGCCGTCGGACGCTTTGATGCGGCCGTCGATCGCACCTTCGGGAATCGGATTGGATGGAATGGAGACGAGAGCCATGAATCGCCGTTGCTTTGGCCCGATGCCTACAATGGCGCGGCCACAGCGGCAACGGCGAACGCGACTACTTCTTCTTCGGCATGACCCGGCTCAGGCCCACGATCTCGCCGGTCTGCGTATTCATTACGACGCGAACCTTGTCCCCGAACAGGTCCTGCGCCTGAAAAATGTAGTTCTCGCCTCGGCGCGACAGACCTGTGACATTATTGAACCCTCTCGCTTCGATGTCGCGCGTAACGCGCTCCTGCCACCCGCGTTCCTGCGCAAAAGCCGGATCAGGCGGAGGCGTTACGGCCGAAGCGAGAATGAGAAAGAGTAAGGCGTAAAGAAACCTTGGCATAACGCTCCTTCATTGCCCGACCCGACATGAACCTAAGCCAAACAGGCTCTCTCTGACTGCCAATCGAAGGGCCTTGAACGGGCAAAGTACGCGCCCATATGGGCTTTGTGCAGGCCATCCGGCTGCACCGCCCGCTGGTTTGGCTACGGCAAACCGCGATTGCAGGCGCGCAACAACATCATGTCGCTTCTCAAGGAGGATATGTCATGCGTGGATTCGATCTCACTCCCCTTTATCGTTCGACCGTCGGTTTCGACCGCCTGTTCTCGCTGCTCGACGGCAGCTTCGACGGCCCGGCACCGGCCTACCCGCCCTACAACATCGAACGCACCGGCGAAGATGCCTACCGCATCACGGTTGCGGTCGCAGGCTTCACCGACAAGGAACTCAATATCGAGGTGAAGGAGAATGCGCTCACCATCCGCGGCGACAAAACTGCCGCCGAAGCGAATGAGAAACCCGAAGTGCTCTATCAGGGCATCGCGGCCCGCGCCTTCGAGCGCCGCTTCCAGCTCGCCGACCATGTCGAAGTGACGGGTGCCAGCGTCGAGAACGGCTTGCTTCATGTCGATCTCGTGCGCCGTATTCCCGAAGCCAAGAAGCCGCGCCAGGTTCCGATCGGCACGGCGAACGGTGCGCAGAATGGAGCGCAAGTGATCGACGCGAAAGCCGCGTAAACAACACAGCTAATTCTAGAAAGTGAAAGGGCGCCTCAACCAAGTCGGGTTTACCCGACTTGGTCATTTAATACCCGATCTCGGATAAACCCGAGATCGGTGAGGCGCCCTTTTATTTTTTTCAGAACGGCGGCTGCATTGGAGGAATGGCTGCCGGTGTTTCGTTTTTCTTTATTTCCTGCGGCGCCGTCCTCGGCGGCACGGAACCGGTCGTTCGCTGGTCCGCGTTCGGGACGAAGGTCGGAACATCGGCCGCCTTTGGCATATCCGGTTTCGGCGCATCCGCTTTCTGCGGTTCGGATTTCGGAACCTCGACCTTCGGCGCCTCGGCAGGCCGCGATTTCGGCGAAGGCGCTTTCTCTTTTTCCTTTTCCGGATTCAACGCCGCCGTCGCGTCCTTCTTTTTATCCTTGGTGTCTTTTTTCTTTGCCGTGTTCGATTTCGGCGCATTCGGCACGCGGTTATCGCTGCGCGGATCGAGCGGAATTACCTGCGGACCTTGCTGTTGCACGCTCGGCCGCGAAGGCGGCCAGTCGGCGGGCCGTTGCCGCGGCATATTGCGATAATCGTAATCCGGACCTTCGTCTTCATAATCGCTGATCGGTCCGTTCGCCTGCGGCGGCACCACCGCCAGGCGCTGCGGCGGCAATGGACGGCGCAGCACGTCGATCACGCGGCCCGAGAAACCGTCGATCAGCACCCGAACCTGTTGTCCGTCGCGATCTACCGCGTGCGTCACCCAGAGCGGGCCGCGCACGCGTGGTTCGGCCACCGGCTGAAAGCCCATGGAGCGAACCATCGCATCGATATGCTGCGGAGGAATTCTTCCCGAGTAATCCGGCGGCGGCACGCCCGGATCCCAGCGGACATATTGCGCCGAAGCAGGCGCGGCGGCAGCCATCGCAAGGAGCGAGGCCGTAAGCAGCGAAGCACGCAGAACTTTGTTTCTAAAATTCACGGCAGCTCTCCCCGTAAAGACGAGCCGCCCCCCACTGCGAGCGATTTCGCCGTCCGATTGCGGCGGTGTTGCGACGGGAATCGTGCGCTTTCGGGGGTTTTCGCTGCGCGATTCCCGCGTCTTTCGTCAGTATTTCACGCGCACCCCGCCATAAATCGCGCGGCCATTGCTGGGCTCGAAGAAGGTCGAGGCGGAGTTGGCGACATTGTTGATGCTGGTGCTCGCGATATAGGCCTTGTTCGAGAGGTTCCGCGCATCGAGATAGAGCGAGAAATTCTCACGCTCGTAGCCCGCGCGCAGGCCCCAGATACCATAAGCCGCGGTCGAAACCGTATTCGCGCTATCCACGAAGTAAGTGGTCGGCACGAGTTCCATGTTCGGCCCGAAGAAGAATCCGTTCGGATTTTTGTAGAGCAACTCCGCGCGAATGAAGTGCCGTGGCGCGCCGGGCAATTCGTTGTTGCCAAAAGCAGCATCGTTCCGGAAGCGGAAATCGCTGAACGTGTAAGCGATGTTCAGCCACAAGCGATCGGGGTCGGCGCCGGTCGTGAACATCGACTTCAGGATCACGGCCGCGAAGCCAAGTTCCACGCCTTGATGCATCGTGCGGTCGGCGTTGGTCACGTTGCAGTTTCCGAACGCGCTGAAATAACAGAGCAACTCGTTCTTGATTTCCGCGCGATAGACCACGGCGTCCCATGTAAAATCGGGCCTTCGTCCGCGCGTGCCTAACTCAAAAGTCGTTGCCCGCTGCGGCCTGATCTGCGTGAATGGAATGACCGCCGTTCCTTCGCCAAAGCTCGGCGCTTCGGCGCTTGCGGAAAAATTGCCGAAAATCTGCCAGCCCGCATCGACGTTCCAGAGTACTCCCGCTTTCGGGCTGAACAGGTTGTGCTCGGCGCGGCCTGACACAAGGTTGAAAACATTCTCTCGGTCGCGGATCGCGAACAGATGTTGTGCCGAGGTCACAAGCGCGACATCCGGCAGGAAGTAGAACGAGTTCTCCGCATAAGCCGAGTAATTTTCGGAGCGGTCGTTCGCCGCCGAAAGCAGCGCCCCCTTCCCGGCACCCGGACCGTTTGCGTATTGCCTGTTTTTCAGCAGGCCGTTGTGAATATTCACGCCGGCAATCAGACGGTTTTTGTAGCCGCCGATCATGCGCTCGTCGGTCACGCGCACGAACGCGCCGTAATCCTGATAGCGATAATCGAGCCACTGAAAGATCGGATGCTCAAGGTGGCGGTTCACGCCGAAAATCCCGAGTTCGACCGTGGTGTCGTCGAAGCGCAGCGTGGTCTTGTTCGCAATTCTGACCGACTGGATATTACGTTGCCAGTCGTTCGCGACGTTCGTTGCCGCTGCCGTACGTGGCGAAGTCAGTGCGGAAGTACGTGTCACACTGCCGGGAATGCGCTGAACGATATCGTTCGCGTTGAAATAAAAGCGCGTCTCTGCATCCGGCGAGAACTGATAGCCGAAATTCGCGGCCGCTCGCATCGAGTGTCCCCAGCTATGATCGCGGAAGCCGTCCTGCTGCTGGAACGCGCCGGTGATAAAATAATCCGCCGGACCTAATAGGCCCGCGGAACTCGCCTGATAGCGCTGGAAACCGAAGCTTCCGAGATCGACACCGCCCGAGAAGTGCTGCGCATCGCGGCCCGAAGGCGTCACGAAATTAATCGCGCCACCAAGCGCGTTGGCGCCGAAGCGTAACGCATTCGCGCCCTTGTAGACTTCGATAAATCTGTAAGCAGAAGGATCAATTTCCTGAAAGTCGCCGTAACCGTCGGCGGTATTGATCGGAATGCCATCCATAAAGAGCTGCACGCCGCGTAGATGAAAATTGCGCGAGAGCCCCGAACCGCGGATCGAAAGCCGCGTGTCCTCGCCCCATTTTGGTTGCGCGAAAACGCCCGGCACGTAATCGAGCACGTCTTTGACGGTGGTCGAGCGCTGCAAATTGAACTGCGTATCCGGGATAACCGTAACGGAGCCCGGTATTTGCCGAAGTTCACGCTCGGCCTGCGCGGTCGTTGGCACAGTGAGCGCACCACCGAGGCGGTCGGCCTCGATGCTGATCGTCGGCAGATTCTCCTGTGCCGGCGCGGTTACAGGCAGCACGAGGACGGCGCAAAGTGCGCCAAAGCGTAAGGCGTTCTTCATGACGCTTACGGCTTTGGCGTGACAGTGAGTTGTGCTGCGGGATTTTCGAGATCGTGCAGCTTCTGGCTTGGCGACGGAATTTCATTCCAGGCGCGAATCTTGTCCCCGCACACTTGCTCGACCGGAAAATAAAGCGTGCCCGCTTCTTTCGGCAGCCGAAGCGAAAGCGTGAACTCGTCGAAATGATCGTCCGGCAGATTGCCGCCGGAAAAAATCACTTTCGCCACGCGATGCGTAATCTTGTAACCATGCGGCCCTTCGAGTTCTTTCTCGAGTTTGACGCGCTGGATTTCGATCTTCCAACCCGGCTTTACCATCGGCCGCGCCTGCAGGACGCTTTCAGGAAGCCAGATCGAAACCTTGGTAGTAGCCGCGCCATCGCAGCCATGCGGCACTGTGAAGGAAGCGCGGAAATACGAGTCGGCAGGCGCCGAGCGTTGTGTGAGTGTTGGATGTGAGAAAGCGGCGCTTGCGCTGACGATCAGCGCAAACACCGCGCAAGCGAATGCGCGAAACGAAAACATGAGTAGCCCCGAATTTTAAGAGTTCAACTGCGGGCGAGTCCGGCTTGGCCGGCCTTCACGCAGCGGTCGGAGGCGCTCTTTGTCGTTGTGACGAATAAGATTCAAAGCGCGCGAAATGCGTTTCGCACGAAATCCAGACGCTTTCGGAAACGATGAAGCTCGGGGCTTCGGCGACAACGGTTCCCGGCGCGAGCGCAGCAACGCTCGCTGCCGCGAGCACGCAAGCCGCGCACTTGCTTGTGTGTTTCGCAGGCACGCCATCGGGCAGTTCGCCTTGCGAAGCACCCTTGCCGAAACAGATTTCGAAGAAGGACCAGTTCTGCCCAGCTGCTTGCGCCGAGACTTGCCCGCCCGCGAGCGCGCCGAGGACGAGTTGCAGGACGAGCGCATAGGAAGCGAGCCAGCCCATCGGCCGCCGCCACCCGCCAAAACTGCTCGTCCGGAATCTCTCCAAGATCAGCCCCTGCGATGACCCTAGCCGGAGCCCTTGCCCGGATGCCATGCGACCCAATTCCCGCAATAGCATTGCGCCGGACACATTCCCCCCATACGTTTTCTTTCGTAGGCGGCGGTAACCCCGCAAGAAAACCCCTTTGCTCGCTTGAAGGGCAATTAGAAATCTGTCAGGGTATTAGACAGCAATGCTGTCCTAGTTCTCGCGGCGGCTCAGGCGACCGGCACGCACAAATAACAAGCCGGAAGCGTCAGGAAAAAGCCGGTTCGCCGGCCCGGCGCAGACTTTGCACGGCGGACAAGCCGAGACGACAGACTTGGCGCGCCGGGCGATCAGAAAATCGCGAGCCACCGGGCTACGAGCCGAAAACGGCGCGGGGTTCGGGGTTCGGCGCAAGACGAAGACGTAAAGGGACAAGGCAATGAAGACGGGTCAGTACGGAAAAACGGGATCGGCGTGCGGCTTGAAGGCTGCGCCGACGAAAACCGTGCGTGCTGACTGGAGCACGCCGCAAGCGCAGGGCCTATTCGATCCACGTGACGAGAAAGACTCCTGCGGCGTCGGCTTCATCGCGGACATCAAGGGCCGCAAGTCGCATCAGATCGTCGAAGACGCGCTCACGATTTTGCTTAACCTGGAGCATCGCGGCGCGGTCGGCGCGGACCCGCGCGCCGGCGACGGCGCCGGCATCCTCGTGCAGATCCCGCACAAGTTTTTTACGAAGAAGACGAAGCAGCTTGGCTTCGCACTTCCCGCCCCCGGCGAATACGCGATCGGCTACCTTTTTTTGCCGCGCGAGCCGCAATGGCGTCAGGTCATCATCGACATCTACGCCGAAGCGATTGCCGAGGAAGGCATGAAGTTGCTCGGCTGGCGTGACGTGCCGACCGACAACTCCACGCTGGGCGAGTCGGTAAAGCCGACCGAGCCCGTACACGTGCAGGTGTTCATCGGCCGCGGCGCAAGCATCAAGAGCGACGACGAGTTCGAACGGCGTCTCTATATTTTGCGCAAGGTCATCTCGAACAAAATTTACAACAAGCGCGAACGCAGGCTTGCTGACTATTACGCGGTTTCGATTTCCTGCCGCACGGTCGTCTACAAGGGCATGTTCCTCGCCGATCAGCTCGGCTCTTATTATCCGGACCTGCACGACGCGGATTTCGAAAGCGCACTTGCGCTCGTGCATCAGCGTTTCTCGACGAACACCTTCCCGACCTGGTCGCTCGCCCATCCCTACCGGATGGTCGCGCACAACGGCGAAATCAACACACTGCGCGGCAACGTGAACTGGATGGCGGCGCGCCAGGCGTCGGTTTCTTCGCCGTTGTTTGGTCAGGATATCTCGAAGCTCTGGCCTATCTCTTATGAAGGCCAGTCGGACACCGCCTGCTTCGACAACGCGCTCGAGTTTCTGACGCAAGGCGGCTACTCGCTCTCGCACGCGATGATGATGCTGATCCCGGAAGCATGGGCCGGCAATCGCATGATGGATGAGAAGCGCCGCGCGTTTTACGAGTATCACGCAGCACTCATGGAGCCGTGTGACGTCCCGGCAGCGGTCGTATTCACCGATGGACTTCAGATCGGCGCGACCCTCGACCGCAACGGTCTGCGTCCTGCGCGGTACTTCATCACCAAGGACGAGCGCATCATCAT